>CAMBEJ010000089.1 GCA_945865375.1 Akkermansia muciniphila
TACTGGGACTTCAACGATGGGGGTGCGAAGCCACAACCGAAGTTCACCAGCATCAAGGTCAGCGGAATCAATGTGACATTGACCTGGGATGGTGGCGGCACACTGGAAGTGGCCAATGACGTCACAGGTCCTTGGGTGGCAGTGACTGGCGCCACCAGTCCTGTGACCACCACAGCGGACCAGGCACGCCGATTCGCCCGAATCAAGCAGTAAGCTAAACTAGCTTTAATTCAACGGTTTATCAATCAGAGAGCCTCGGTGAAAACCGGGGCTCTTTTTTTTCAGCACGACGAGGAAGGCGTTCGATCCGAAGCTTTGGGACCCCTTCGACGACGCCGCGAGCGCGCAAAATCCGGGTGATGAACATACATGGACGCAGACAAAATTGTTCTAGCAAACGAGATCAGTGAATTTGAGCGCTTCAATGGGTGGCTTGAGCTTCGTCTTGGTGCCACTCCCAGCATCTGCGTCCATTTGCTTTCATCTGCGGTTAATTACCAGCCATGTTCTGACCATGGAGCTGCTCGAAGGCATCAATTTCAACGACTCGGCGAAACTCGAGCAGCAAAACGTCAACAGCGAGGATCTCGCACGCCGCAGTGCGCTGGTCTGGATGGAGATGATCTTTCGCGACGGCCTCTTCCACACCGACCCGCATCCGGGCAACCTCCTCGTACTTGCCGACGGCACGCTGGGCATCATCGATTGCGGGATGGTGGATCGCCTCGACGAAACGATGCGCGAGACGGTGGAGGAACTGATTATCCTGGAAAGAGCAATTGAATTAACCGCAAAGAACTCAGAGAACGCAAAGTCAAGCACTTGTGGAATTCTAACAGAGGAGTGGACCTCATCTGGGCGGTGATGCTTTGAAGAATCATCGTTTTCGCAACCCATTCCCTATGTGTTCTTTGCGATCTTTGCGGTTAAATGAACTGCCGGATTAAGGATTATGGGCATTGTCGGCGGTGATGCCACGCACCTCGCGCGCCTGCTCATGCGGCTGTGCGACGCTCTGGAGCAACACGGTCCCGCCGCGCCTCGGCGAATATTCCGTCTTCGGCGTCCTCGGCTGTGTGGTCAGCGCCTTCCTCGGCCTGCGTCTGCTCTGGAAGATCTGGCGCAACGAGTGAGCGCGTTGGTTGAGTTGAGCGAGGTCGGGTCGTAATTTCTTCGCGCAACCGAACGCTTGCGCCGCGAAAGCTTCGTTACATTCGCTGTTTCTTGGTTCACCGCACCGTCGCTTGCAACTGCCGCACTAGATGAGCCACCAGTTTTTCGTGGGCCAAGTTGACCTCAGCATCGGTCAATGTTCTGTCTGGATGCCGGTACGTGAAAGCGTAGGCGACACTTTTTGCACCCTCAGCCAAACCCTTGCCCCGAAAGACGTCAAAAAGCTCGACCGAATCCAAATGAGTAGCCCTGGCCTGGCGCACCGCCTGAAGGACCGCATCGTGCGAAATCGCCTCCGCAACCCCCATGGCCACATCCCGGCGCACGCTGGGAAATTGGGGCAGTGGCTTGAAATGCTTGGCCGCGTGGCGCCGCGCTAGAAGCAGGTCGAGATTGAGCTCCGCCATGAGAACAGGGTCCCGAAGCCCATGGATCTTCGCCAGCATCGGATGCACCAACCCCATCTCCCCCAACACCACCTTGCCACCCAATGCGATCACCGCCGACTCATGAAACAACGGATCCGACTCCACACGTCGGGTGTACACCATGCTTTTCAACCCAAAAGCTTCAAAAAAATCCTCCAGAATCCCCTTGAGATCATACGCGTTGCATCGAGCTTCTCGATCCGTCCCGCTCCAGAAGGAAGGCGCTCGTTCCCCTGTCAGGGCCAAAGCCACACGCCGATGCTCCTCCACCTTGCCGTTGATAAATGGAAACACACGGCCGATTTCGAAAAGACCCACATCCCCGTTCTTGCGGCTCGCATTGTGGCGCAACGAATCCAGCAGCCCGGGCAACAAACTCGGCCTCAAAACATTCATCTCCGCACTCAGCGGATTCGAAAGGCCTGTCATGCCCTCCGCACCAACAGCCCAGCCTGCCGCTTCATCTCCGATCAGGGTCTGACCCTGCGCCTCACTCAAACCCGCCGCGCTCAACAACCCGCGCACTCCCATCAATTCATCGTAAACGCTGTCAAATGCATGGGCTCCAACACAGCCTCGGGGCGGCGTCGAGGGGATCTTGTCCACTCCGAAAAGCCGTGCGATCTCCTCGATCAAATCAGCCTCCCGTTTGATGTCCACGCGAAAGCTCGGAACACCGAAAATCGCACATCCCGGCAGGGCCTCTGTTTCTGCGGGTAGCACTTCGAATCCCAAACTTGCCAGGATGGCCACTTGCCTGGCGTCGGGGATCTCGACTCCCAAAAGCTGCCCCACTTTTGCGTGCCGCAATAGAATGGCTTTCGCTATCTCCGTCATGGGGTACTCGTCCACGACACCTGATGCGAGGTTTCCGCCGGCGGTTTCCAGGATCAATTTTACAGCACGCTGGCTCGCCCAATCGCAAATCTCAACGTCCGATCCTCGCTCAAACCGATAGCTCGCGTCAGTCCGCAACCCAAGCGTTTTGCTCGTCCTTCGGATAGGGGTTGGCTTGAAGCAGGCGCTCTCCAGGAGGATATCCACCGTGTTCTCATGGATCTCGGTGTTCCTCCCACCCATCACGCCAGCAAGCGCAATCCCTTTTTCCTCATCGGCAATCAAAAGCATTTCGTGGCTCAGCTTCCTGTGCTGCCCGTCGAGTGTGACAAAAATCTCACCGTCAGACGCCGCACGCACGACGATCGTCGGCACACCCGAGGCTCCTTTGGCAACGAGATGCGAGTCAAACGCATGCAAGGGCTGGCCCGTCTCCAGCATCACGTAGTTGGTCACATCCACGACATTGTTGATGCTGCGCAAGCCCACTTTTTCGAGAGTGGACCGAAGCCAATCCGGACTCGGCCCAACTTTGACACCACAGATCACCCTGGCGGTGTAACGGGGACAAAGATCTGGAGCTTCAATGCGCACTTTCATGAGCTCGGAAACCGGGCCTGTCATGGACGCAAATCCCGATGTCTGGTCTGAAGAAAAATCCACGGAAGGAATCCGCAGTGGATTGCCTGTGACTGCGGCAACTTCGCGCGCGATGCCCAGCAAGCTGTTCAGATCCGGGCGGTTGGGAGTGATTTCCAGGTCATAGATCACATCGCTGCCCCGGCGCCCCATGTGCTCGGCGAACGCCTGGCCGACTGTCGCGCTCGCTTCCAGGATCCACAATCCATCCTCTTTGGGAGGAAGCCCGAGCTCCTCGGCGGAGCACATCATGCCCTGCGATTCGACACCGCGGATCTTCCCCACTTTGATGATGAACGCGGCCTCGCCCGGCTTCGATGGGAGGGACGCGCCGGGAACTATCAAGGGAACCTTGTCGCCCGCCTGGAAATTCTGAGCTCCACAAACGATTTGACGCTCCCCCGTTCCATCGTAAACCCGACAAACCGAAAGTTTGTCGGCATTGGGATGTTTCTCCCGGCTCATCACCTGCGCCACCACCACCCCTTCAAAGTCACCCGATTGACGTTCTACGGCTTCCACCTCAAGACCCAGCATTGTCAACCGCTCAGCCAGTTCCTCGGGTGTCCAGGGAAACTCCACGTACTGCCTCAACCACTGATAAGTGATCTTCATGAGTCTTAGAACCGGTTCAATTCATCGCCGCTTCATCCGGATCAAAACTGCCTCAAAAACCTCACGTCGTTTTCGTAAAACAACCGGATGTCAGGAATTCCATAGCGGATCATGGCGACGCGTTCGATCCCAAAACCGAATGCCCATCCGCTCCATTGTTCCGGATCATATCCCACAGCCTCGAACACCTTGGGATGCACCATGCCGCAACCGGCAATTTCGAGCCATTCCTTCCCCATTTTGCGTGTGAGGGAACTGCTGAAATCAATTTCAAAGCTGGGCTCGGTATAGGAAAAATAATGGGGCCTGAAACGCAGTTTCACCTCATCGCCCAAGAGTTCCTTAAAGACAAATTCCACAGTGCCCTTCAAATCCGCAACCGTCACAGCCTTATCCACATACAACCCCTCAATCTGATGAAATGTGGGGTTGTGGGTCGCATCGGCATTGTCGCGTCGATACACCCTGCCTGGCACGACGATCCGCACCGGCGGCGGCTGGCTCGACATCACCCGAATCTGGACCGAGGACGTGTGTGTGCGCAGCAATGAACCTCCGCCCGCGCGCTGCTCCAAGAAAAAAGTGTCCTGGGAATCCCTCGCTGGATGATCCGCAGGAGTGTTCAGAGCGTCGAAACAATGGTATTCGTCCTCAATTTCAGGGCCGTCGGCAACGGCGAAACCCAACTTCCGAAAGCAGCGCACGATGTCGTGTGTCACCTGTGTCAAGGGATGCAGCCGACCTGGAAACCGCCGCCTCCCGGGCAGCGTGAAATCGGTGGGCTCCTTCGGAATGAGGGCCTGCAGCTCCAACTCAGAACGACGGGCTGCCAGAGCGCTTTCGATTTCGATCTTGGCTGCGTTGATGGCCTTACCGGCTAGTGGACGGTCCTCCTTGGGCAACGTGCCGAGTTGCTTCATCAGCGCGGTAAAACGGCCTTCAGGGCCCAAATACCGGCCTTTTGCCTGGTCCAACATCCCCAGATCTCCCGCTTGCGCGAGCTCCGCCATCGCAGAATCTTTGACGGGAACGATTTGATCAAGGAGTGACATGGTCAACCAAAAGACGCTTCGGGACTGTTAATAAACAAAAAACGGACGGCCTCGCTCAGAGGCCGCCCGTGATTTGCAAAGCATAACCGCCAACTGACTTCTGAGAAATTGCTGAAGAACCCCTCGTCTGGCTGCGCTTAATTCAGACTTTAGCAGCCTTCGCGACGAGAGCTTGCTGCGCGAGTTTGATGAGGTCGCCAAAGGCTGCGGCATCGGTCGCGGCGAGGTCCGCAACCACTTTGCGATCCAGCGCGACCTTCGCAGCCTTCAAACCTTCAATAAACCGGCTGTAAGTCATCCCAGCGGCCCGGGCGGCAGCGTTGATACGTATCTGCCACAGAGCCCGGTAGTTGCGCTTCTTGGTCTTGCGATCGCGATACGCATACTGTTTGCCATGGTCTAGGGCGTCGGCGGCATATCGATACAGCTTCGACCGGCGCATCCGGAAGCCCTTGGCCGCTTTTATCGTACGATTACGGCGCTTGCGTGAAGCGGGAGCGTTTGTGACTCGCATAGATACTCTCTTTAAATTGTTTCAAACTCTGTTTAACTCGGATTGCTAACCAACCCGGCTCATTCGTGCCCAAATCAACTCAGGCCCTTAGTGGCTGAACGGCAGGCTCTGAGTGATACGATAAACGTCCGTTTTGTCCACAAGCTTGGAGCTTCCCAAGCTGCGGCGGCGCTTGGCGTTCTTGGTGGACAGCAAATGACGTTTGCCAGCCCTTGAACGCATAACCTTCCCGGTGGCTGTGATTCTAAACCGTTTCGCCACCGCTTTCCGTGTCTTATTACCTTTGGGACGTCGCATAGCCAATACCTGTCGTTTCTTTCAAAAGAGCGCGAACTATAGGCATCGGCCAAACCCGTTGCAAGTGGTATTTCAGCCTATCTCTTCAGCAGGGTGCAACTCACGTTATCCGAGGTCGCCTCCCCTGACGCGGGTATCCCGCCCCTTAACCAGGCTGAAGCGCACCCACGGATGACACGGATAACACGGATGAGGAAAGGGATCTGAGAGGGGTACTTTATCCGTGCTATCCGTGTCATCCGTGGTTACTCTTCCGATTCTGCGGTAGGTATTGTCCTCCGAACGACACCTCCCGGAAACCGTGAGTTGCACCCTCAGCCGTAAACGCTCAGAGCGGAGGCTCTTCTTCCCTTTGCGCAATTACGCCCGCGGGTGCGCCTGCTCATAGATCCGTTTGAGCCTTTCGGTGGTGACGTGGGTATAAACCTGCGTCGTTGCCAGGTGCGCGTGCCCGAGCAATTCCTGGACACTGCGCAAGTCGGCTCCCGCATCCAGAAGGTGGGTGGCAAAGCTGTGTCTGAGTTTATGAGGCGTCAACTCGGGATCAAGCCCCGCGCGAGCCAGATGAATTTTCAATCGATACTGGACCAGGCGCGGATAAATCGGGGCCGAATCGGGTTTTGAGGACGCGAGAAACGCAGGGCTCTCAGGGCTCCGGAAGGCGTCCCTGGTCTGCCAGTAGTTCTTGAGGGCATTCAGAGCGGGGATGCCGAAGGGTGTTTGACGTTCTTTCCGGCCTTTACCGCGAACTCGCAGGGTCCTTTCCTGAATGTCTACATCTCCCACTCGCAGCCCACAGAGTTCGCTGATACGCAGTCCTGCGGAGTAAAATAATTCAAGGATCGCGGCATCCCGCAGGCAGGCGGATCGCAACTCGGGCGTCAGCTTGTCCGAAGGGACCTTCGCAAGTTCCTCCAGGGGAACGCTCATCAACAAACTGGATTGGTCCACGTTGAGGAACTTGGGAAGGCGGCGGGGCTGTTTGGGCAGCGTGATCGTTTTGACCGGATTCGACTGAGCCTGACCTGTTCTCGCGAGCCATCTGTAAAACGATCTTAAAGCCGAAAACCTGAGTTGGATGGAGGCGCGACCCAACGAGTGCTCCTTTTTCCCGGACCGACGCCCAAGCGCCCGCAGGTAATAGCGGAATTCATCGCGAGTCAGCGCCCCCCAATCCGGGCCAGCTTGATGAGTTCCGGCGTAGAACCGCACAAATTCCAACAAGGCGTGTCGATAGTTGCGCGCGGTGTGCGGGGAAACCGGGCGCTCGCTCTCCAGGTGACGAAGGAAAGCGGCGACTTGCGGGTCCATTTGATCGGCGGCATCAGGGGTCATGGGTCTGGGGAGTTCATCGCTTCTCAGCATAATCCCGAAAGTTTTACATTCCATTCTTTAGTTTAACACCTAGCTTTCAACCAGTTGATCCCTTGAAAGTGAACCGAGGTGATGGAATAAGGTCGCATGTTTGACCTCGCCTTCGCTCGCCTGGAGAGGGTTCATAACACGATCATCGCTTATGGCTAAGAAGAACTCGTATCGTTTCTGTTTTGGACCCTGGAACATCAGCGAGGGGCAGGACCCCTACGGCCCCACAACTCGGTCGGCCCAAACATTCGATTGGAAACTCGACCAGCTCAAAGCTCGTGGCTACGACGCCATGATGTTTCATGATGACGACGCGATTCCTGACATCGACGGAAAGTCCGGCACCCAAATCATCAAAGAAGCCAAGGCGCTCAAAAAGCGGTTGGACAACGCCGGCATTGCGGCGGAGATGGTGGCCCCCCGTCTCTGGTTCAGCCCGATGACCGCAGACGGAGCTTACACCAGCAACGATGCCAAATCTCGCCGTTATGCCATCGACCGCTCGCTGCGTTGCATCGACATCGGGAATGAGCTGGACACGGACCTGCTCGTTTTATGGCTGGCGCGCGAAGGCACCTATTTGCGCGAGTCGAAGGACGGGCTCAAGAGCGTGGATCTCCTGGTCGAGGCTCTCGACAAAATGCTCGCGCACGACAAGAAGGTTCGGATTGCGATCGAGCCGAAGCCGAACGAACCGATGGATCATGCTTATATCCCCACGATTGGCCACGCCCTCGCTCTGGCCCATCTGACCCGCAACCCGAAACGAGTCGGAGCGTTGATCGAAACCGCACATTGTATTCTTGCGGGGCTTGACCCGGCGGACGAAATCGATTTTGCCATGGCGTTCGGAAAGCTTTGGTCTTTGCATTTGAACGATCAAAATGGACTCAAATTCGACCAGGATAAACCGTTCGGAAGCGCCAATCTCCGGGTCGCCTTCAATCAGGTGCGGGCGATGGAACGAAACGGCTACGGAAAGAACGGTGAATACATCTGTTTTGATGTCCACCCTTTCCGCACGACAAAGGCCGAGCACTGGCTGGCCCACCTGGACAACAGCCGCAAGACGTTCCTTCGGCTGGTCGAGAAGGTTCGGAGTTTTGACGAAGCGAAGGCGAAACAGCTCACCGCAGATCGTGATTACCAGGAACTCGACCAGATGGTGATTGAGCACTTGCTCGGTTAACTCGCATCGTATTGCTCTAGGATTGCGACGCCGTTGGATGTCCCGATCCTATCTGCGCCTGCCCGGATCAACGCGAGGGCGGCATCGCATGTGCGGATCCCACCGGACGCTTTGATGCCGAATGTTGACCCCACGGCGCTGCGCAACAGCCGCACGTCCTCAATCGTCGCCCCGCCGGTCCCAAACCCGGTTGAGGTCTTCACGAATTGAGCGCCGGAATCCACCACAATCTCGCAGGCCAACAGCTTCTGCTCTCGGGTTAACGCGGACGTTTCGATAATGACTTTAACGGGGCGTTCGTCCGCTGCCTCAACCACGTCTCGAAGCTCGCGAAGGATCGATTTCGTGGCCCCATCCCTGAGCCTCCCGATGTTGATCACCACGTCGATTTCCGAGGCACCGCCGTCCACCGCAGCCTCGGTCTCATAACGTTTGATATCAGGATCCGAAGCCCCAAGTGGAAACCCTGCTACCGCCACTACTTTGACGTCTGAGTTCTCCAAGAGATGATGCGCCAGTTCCACGCGGCCCCCGTTCACACACACTGCATGAAAACAGTTCCGCCGGGCCTCTTCGCAGAGGCGCTCGATCTCCTGGGAGGTGGCATCGGCCCGCAGCAGGGTGTGTTCGATTCGAGCGGCCAGCTCCGAGTGGGTTGGATTTTGAATCAGCATCAGATCTTCAGCAGATCGGCCACGAGCGCCTTTTCATCCTTCAACTCTTTCACGGTCGCATCGATCTTGCTCCGGCTGAACTCGTTGACCGGCAGGCCTTGAACGATTTCCAACGCCGTCCCGTTGCTGCGAACGGGAAACGAGGCGATGAGCCCGGCTTCGACATCGTAGCTGCCATCCGAGCAAACACAGACGCTATGCCAATCGCCAGGGGTCGTTGGCTGGACGATGGAAGCGACGCTGTCAACGACCGCGTTTGCGGCGCTTGCGGCGCTTGAAAGACCTCGCGCTTTCAGGATCGCGGCACCCCGCTGCTGCACCGTCGCGATAAACTCGCCCTGTAACCACGTCTCGTCGCTGATGACTTCAGTGGTTGGTTTGCCTCCGATTTTTGAATTGTAAAAATCTGGATACTGCGTCGCGGAGTGATTGCCCCACACCGCTAGATTGGACACCCTCTCGACCTCCACGCCCGCCTTTTTTGCCAGTTGCGATTTGGCGCGGTTCTCGTCGAGGCGCGTCATGGCGTGCCAACGGTTCGCCGGGATGTCCCGCGCATTGTTCATGGCGATGAGGCAGTTCGTGTTGCAGGGGTTGCCGACGACCAGAATCCGCACATCGGGGGCGGCGCTGCGTTGGATGGCATTGCCTTGGCCGATAAAAATCTTGCCATTGATCCCGAGCAGGTCCTTCCGTTCCATGCCCGCTTTCCTAGGAACGCTGCCCACGAGCAACGCCCAGTTCACGTCCCGAAACCCTTCGTCGAGATTGGATGTGGGGACGATCCCTTTGAGAAGCGGAAACGCACAGTCGTCGAGCTCCATCACCACCCCGGAAAGGGCGGGGAGGGCCGGCTCAATTTCGATGAGGTGCAGGATGAGGGGCTGTGCGGGGCCGAACAGAGCCCCTGAAGCGATTCGGAACAACAGAGAATAGCCGATCTGACCGGCGGCACCGGTAACAGCGACGCGAATAGGGGCGGTGCTCATGATGGTTTGAGGGTGGATAGTCTAGGTTTAAACGTGAGGTCATTATGAGATTCAAAGGCCGCCGTACGCAAGCGGGAATCCAGGACCCATGAGGGCACCCGTGAACGCACAAGTTGTTGGAGGTGTTTCAGATTCAACCTTTGTGGGGCGGCCCTCTGGTCTGCCGGTTGACGCCTGCTCCGAAGGCGTCAGCTCACCGCGACAAACGCGCGGTGAACCGGCAGGCCGGAGACCTGCCCCACGGATTCCACCAACAACCTCGGGATGCACCGTTGTGTGAACTGGCCGCTCTATTGGAATTGCAATCGCTTCAGATACCTGTTGAGACTTTCGAGTCATGTTAGTCCCCGTTCATCCACGGATCGAAGGAATCGCCGCCGAACGCTACCGAGCGCTGGCCCGGCAACTCGTGCAGGCGCAGGAGAAGCGGCGGCAGTTTGACTCTGATGAGTTATGTTCCAATGACTGATCTCGAACAAGCCTCCGAACTCGTGCCTCGGCTCGCGCCACCGGACGTGTACGATCCAGTGATCGAAGCGTACAAGAAAGACGTGGACCGCACGCTCATTCGCGAGAACCTGAAACTGACGCACGAGCAGCGTCTGGAAAAACTGCAGCGCGCCGTGAACGCACTCGCTGAACTGCAGACAGAGGCCAAGCGTCGTTTGCGGGAGCAAATAGCCCGAGAACATCCGGGGGTTTATGACGGCGAAGTTTGAGGACATCTTCAAAGTACTGGCGACAGCTCGAATCAAGTTCATCTTGATCGGCGGTTGGGCCGCGGCACTTCAAGGTTCAGCTCGGACAACCCTTGACGTGGATGTAGTCTACGCGCGTGATCGCGAAAACGTTCGACGCATCGCAGCCGCGCTGGCGCCGGCTTCGCCGTATCTTCGCGGCGCTCCGCCCGGACTCCCGTTCGCCTTCGACGAGAAAACAATTTGCAACGGGCTGAATTTTACGCTCACAACATCCCTGGGTGACTTGGATTTATTCGGTGAAGTGGTGGGCGGTGGTACGTACGAGCAACTCTTGGCGTTTACGGAGGAGCTTCCGGCCTTCGGCATCCGCTGTTGTTGTGTGACACTCGAACGCCTCATCCAACTCAAGCGCGCGGCAGGCCGCCCGAAAGACCTCGAGGTGATAGCGGAACTCCAAGCCATTCTCGAAGAACGCAAACGCACGGGGATTGTTTGAGAGCGTTCTAGAACGCCCGGTCGTCAGATTCGGCCAAGAGCCACGAGCAAATGGCCGATTTTCTCTTCGATGTCCTTGTGATCAGCGACGGTCCGTCCGACTTCTTTCTTCAACAGTTGTCCCAACCGCTTGCGCAGTCGGTGGACGGCGACACGGGCGGCACCCTCTTTTATTCCGAGTAGCGCGGCGGATTCTTCGTAGTTTCTGTCGCTGGGTTCGCCCGACAGATAGATTTGTAACATTTCGAACTGCGCGCCTTTGCCGTCTGCCAGGTACTCCGCTTTCAACTGGGCATGGACCTTCTCAAGCAACGTCAGTGCCCAGCGTCGTTCGAAGATCCTCTCAGGCGTCAGATCGTGCGCGGGTTCCAATCGGTATCGATCTTCGGCGGTCGTGTCGTCCAGCGAGAGGATGATCGTTTGGCCACCTCGCTTCCCGGCCTGGCGGCGATCCCATTCGTTGTTCAAGAAATTCTGCAAGGAGCCGAGCAGGAAGGAGCGAAATTTGCCCTTGGCCGGGTCGGCGGCTTTGAGCAGGTTCTTCTCCAGCAACCGCGCAAAAAAGTCCTGTGTCAAGTCCTGGGCTTCATGGGGAGCGAAGCCTTTCCGCCGCACAAAGGCGTAGAGCGGATACCAATAGTCTTGGCAGAGTTGAGCCAGGGCTTCGGCGGCACCAGGTGAATCTCCGCCGGCCGCGGCCAGGACCACGCTCCAGTGAGTGGGTGCGAATTGGGCCGAATGAGGGGCCTTTGTGGAGAGAACCGATCGCGCAGGCAGATCGTCCCGAGGAAAACTGGGTTCTGAATTCATAGGCTAGTCGCCACCGCATACTCCGCCCTGCAATCCGCACCGATCCTCTCCAGTCGCTGGGTTTTTTCCGATGCCCCCGGAGCGCGGCCATCCTGGCCGCAGCAGCCTCAAAACTCCTGAGCCGCAAGGGAGAAGAAATGGCTGGGACAAGGAAAGCATCTCAGCCGGAGGCTCGTACAAAAACATGTCCCGTAAGGAACAAAGATTTGTACAATGTTTAACGGTCGGTTCACTCTTTTTCCATCGGGTCAGCAGATCCGAGGTTGGAATGGATCCAGGGCTCCGGACACGAACAACTCGGACGTGCGGTCGTGGTCGAAGCAGCTGCGGCCAGGATGGCCGCGCGCCGGTTGGGTTGCGGCTCTGCCGCGCTGTGCCGGTCCTGTCCGAAGGCGAACCGGAATGTTCGTTTGCAGGCATGTCAGCGCGCTTTGGGACGGATTTTGCCGACGCGCACCAGGAGGCAACCGGCGGCGATGCCCGCGAAGTTGCTGGCGACCATGCAGCCGATTAAATCCAACGGAAACCCAACAAAATACCCGACCAGCGGGAGGAAAAAGCTCGAAGGCGCCAGCAGAAGGAGCAGCACCCAAAAGAACTCGCGCATTTTGCCGGTCGTGGCACGTATGGCAACGATCACCGGCGGCACGAGTCCGTTAGGTACGAAAAACATAACGAAGGAAGCAACTAAGTCGGGATTTATACGGGAAATCAACCATGCACCCATCAACCATCCAGCCACCAGGGTAGCCAGCGTCATGACGAAGGCTCTCCCGTCCCATTGCAAATAGTCGTCCAGGCGGAGCGGAGTCAATTTCTCCGACGGTTCGACCTTCCTGATTCTGACGGTTTTCACGAGGATGAGGCCGCCGAGAAGGCCGGCCAGTGTCGCCAAAAAATAAAATTTTGCGGAGGGTATCGTAAAGCAGACAAATGCCGCGCCTCCATACAGGATTACGAGAAGGACTAATGCCGGATTCGGGGTTTTGTTGACCTTGTGCCGGGCGGCGACCCAACTTGCTGACAAATCAGTATGATTGGACCTATTCGTTGGAAGATTCCGTTGTTCGGAAAGCTACCAGCCCTTCGGGAAGCCGACGGAACGGGAAAGTATGGCAAAAGGTGAGGCCAGTACCGTCCACAACCCCACTGTCAAGAGCACCGCGAGCACAATGGCTGAGGACATGCCAGCGGTTCGAAGAGAAAGGCACCACGCCGTAGCCGGGAGACAACCAAGTCCCAGCAACACGGCGTGGCGGTTCCGCGACCCTTGCCAATCTGGAATCACAAGGGCAATAAACACGGCCAACAACGATGCGGCCGCCAAGTATTTCAGGGCGTGAAAGCTGCGCTGAACCGCTCCGTTCACTTCGATCGCGTGGCCCCACAGTGACTGACCCCACGCCTGGAACTCCTATTGACTCAAGAACCGGCCCGTCATGGCAGAGAATCGAGATCCGCAAGGTCCTTGTTCCTTCCGCTGGCGAGCTTGTTGGTCTTCAAATCCTCCAGCGAGATGAACTCGACGCGAACGCCGTCCAAATCCGCGCCCACGCGTTTGGGGAAGCAATCGGGGAATCGGACGCCGTCGATCCCAGTTAGAATCTCAATACGGTTTGGGGCCACCCCCATCCGAACCACGCGGTCCTCACGCAAGAACAGCCCGGGCGTCAGTTCGGGTGCGTCAAATCCGAAGTCCTTCAGCGCCGCCGTGAGGCGTGAGGCGTTCGATTCGTTCACAGCGACCCAGACATCCATGTCGCTTGTCGCCCGCGGATAACCGTGATACGCCACGGCGTGCCCGCCGACGATCAGGTATTCAACGCCGCGGGCGTTCAGACACCGCAAGAACTCTTTGAAGTCCTTGGTTAATGACCTCGGATCCATAGTTCATTTCGCGCAGCACCTCGATGTGCCGGAGTCGCTCGACCGGTGTTTGGGACCACCAAAATTCACGGTCCTCGCGTTCCGCCTCTTGAAAGGAAGCGACCCGCATCGTCGTCCGATCCACCAGCAACATGTCAATTTGAGAAATGTTCATTCACTGACCTCACCGCCAGCCTAGCAGCCCCACGCGCCGGATTCAACGCGCGTTTCGACGTTTTCAGCAGTTTTCAGTTGAAATGTGTGAGGCAGATCCCTGGCCTGCCGGTTCCTAAGGAAAGGTTTGTCTGTCCCTTGGGGCTCCCTCTCATTTCTCAGGGCTGACGCCCGAGAGATAATTCTTAGCCAGAAATCGCGCGAAGAATTCCTGGGTCAGGTCCTGGGCCGAGTGGGGATCGTGGCCGGCCCGGCGAACGAAGGCATACAACGGATACCAATACGTTCGGCAGAGCCTTTCCAATGCGGTTGAAGACTCATCCGCTGAATTCCGCGCCTCGAGGACGACGCTCCAATGCGTGGTGGCAAATTGCCGGGCGGACACCGGTGTGGGTTCGAGGTTTTGGTCGCTGGATTCCATACCGCCTCATACTTTCTGAACGGACCGCACAATCGAGCGCGAATGACAAGTTGCGCTCATGATTGATTGTGCTTGGCTCTCTGCGCCAGCCGGCTGGCGCAGGCCTCCTGGTTCTTCGCTGTTTTGAGTGGAATGTAAAGGTTGCGGAGTGGGGATGACCCGAGAGGGTTGAAGGAAACCAACCCGAGGAATACCGTGAGTTGTTGAATGGAAACCTTGTGATTGTTGATGCACCTGACTTTTGGTGAACCCTGCTCCAACACCCTTTCAGGGCGTGAATCCAATTCCAAAACCGACCAGGTGCCGCGCTCGCGGACTCGCTTGCGCCTGGCTAACATCTCCGACCCTTCCATGGCAAAAGGTGCTTTCCAAGCCTCAAGAAAGCGGGTCATTCCACTCAAAACAGCGAAGAACCAAATTACACGGATGGCCCTCTTGCGTTCGGTTTCTGACCGGAGTAGCCTGTCCCACCACTAACGACAGTCGGCATTCGAAGTCGCAAATCCTTATTGTTCCGTGAATGATATCAAAGAGCGTCGAAAATCGATGCCTCGCAACTTGATCCTCGTCGTGATGGTCGCGGGGCTCTCGGTAGCAAGCGGGCGTTGGACCCATGCCTGGGCGCTCGACGCCCCGAACCACGCTGTCACCGGCAGCGACTGGTGGTCTCTCAGGCCGCTTCAACGCCCGCAGATCCCCCGTCCTGTCCACGGCGACTCGCGCCCGGCCAACCCCATTGACTCGTTCATCGCGGCCAAATTGGCCGAGAAAGGGTTGAGCCCGTCGAGGGAGGCCGATCGCCGAACGTTCATCCGCCGACTTTATTTCGATCTCATCGGCCTGCCGCCCGCGCCGGAGCAAATCGAGAGTTTTATTTCGGACAGAGACGCCCAGGCCTACGAAAAGCTCGCCGACCGTCTATTGGATTCGCAGCAATACGGTGAGCGCTGGGCACGGCATTGGCTGGATGTGGTTCACTACGGCGAGACGCATGGCTACGACAAAGACCAGCCTCGTCCGAACGCTTGGCCGTATCGTGACTACGTCATTCGAGCGTTGAACGAGGATCGTGCCTATGCACGATTCGTGCAGGAACAAGTGGCCGGGGATGTCCTTTTCCCAGGGACGCGAGACGGAATCGAGGCGCTTGGGTTCATCTCAGCCGGACCTTGGGACCTCATCGGCCACGCCGAGGTGCCGGAAACGAAAATGGACGGGAGGGTTGCGCGGCATCTGGATCGCGACGACATGGTGGGCACCACCATGCAGACGTTCAACAGCCTCACGGTCCAATGTGCGCAGTGCCACAATCACAAGTTCGACCCCATATCACAGGAAGATTACTACAGCCTGCAGGCCGTGTTTGCCGCCGTGGACCGGGCTGACACCCGTTACGATGCCGATCCCGCGGTGGCCAAAAGCCGCAAGCCGATCTTGGCTCGTCAGGCGAAACTTGCGGCCAGAAAGAAGGAGTTGGACGAAAAGGTGGTGGTGCGCGCCGGTCAGCCTCTGGAAGATCTCGGAAAGAAAATCGTCGCAGTGGAGAAATCCATGAAAAATGGAGATGCCGCAGGCTACCACAGCAGCATCGAAAAAAAGCAGGATGCGATGAAGTGGGTTCAAGTGGACCTGGGCCGCAGCGTCGCACTTGGCAGCATCGTCCTGCACGCGTGCAAAGATGACTTCAACGGCATTGGCGAAGGGTTCGGATTCCCCGTGCGATTTAAGGTGGAGATTTCAGACGAGGCGACGTTCAATAGAGGAACGCTCGTCGGCGATCATTCGCTCGAGAATTTCCCCAACCCGAAGCTCAAGCCCCAGAGCGTCGACGTCGGCGGACGCACGGCACGGTTCATCCGTGTGACAGCCACGAAACTGGCGCTGCGACAGGACGATTACATTTTTGCACTCGCGGAACTGGATGCGCTAGGCACCGACGGCAAGAACTCCGCGCTCGGTGCCGCTGTGTCCGCTCTCGACTCCACCGAGGCGCCGGTGCGCTGGCAAAAGATCAACCTGACCGACGGTTGGTATCCGGGTGCCACCGCGGTTGACAGCCAGGAACTCTCCGCTCTCAGGGCTGAACGCGCCGCCCTCCGTGCAAAGGCTACTCGGGACGATGAGCAGGAGGCGATGGCCCAGGCAGACCGAGACCTGGCGGTTGTGAAAAGCGAGTTGGACAAGCTGCCGTCGCAGAGCCTCGTGTATGTCGCCTCCGTGCATACCGGATCCGGGGCCTTCGCCGGGACAGGCGCGAAAGGGGGCAAACCACGGCCGATCCATGTCCTGAACCGTGGGAGTCTTGAGAAGCCAGGCAGGGAAGCGGGGCCAGGGACGTTGAGCTGTTTGCAGGGCCTGTCATCTCGATTCGAACTGGCACCAAACCACAGCGAAGGCGAACGCCGGGCGGCCCTCGCAAAATGGCTGACCGACGCGCGAAATCCGTTGACGTGGCGTTCGATCGTGAACCGCGTCTGGCAATACCATTTTGGGCGCGGCCTGGTGGAAACGCCCAATGACTTCGGACGCATGGGCGGTCGTCCGACACACCCTGAATTGCTCGATTGGCTGGCGGTCGAGTTCCGCGACGGCGGACAGTCGTTGAAGACGTTGCACAGGCTCATCGTGACCAGCGCGACGTACCGCCAAAGCTCGGAGGGAGCCGAGGCGTTCGCGAAGGTTGATTCCGACAACCGTTATCTCTGGCGCATGAATCGACGCAAACTCGAAGCCGAATCCGTGCGTGATGCGGTGCTGTACGTCGCGGGAAAGCTCGACCTGAAGATGGGAGGTCCCAGTTTCAAGGACTTCGTCGTGGACAAGCCTGAGCACTCGCCCCACTACGAATACCATCGGCATGACCCGGAGGATCCGAAATCCCAACGACGGTCCATCTACCGTTTCATCGTGCGTTCGCAGCAACAGCCATTCATGACGACGCTGGATTGCGCGGATCCGTCGATGCAGGTGGGCCGGCGCAACGAGAGTGTGTCGCCCCTGCAGGCGCTGACCCTGTTGAACAACACGCTGATGTTGAGCATGTCCAAGCATTTTGCGGAGAAAACGGAGCGTCGCCAGGGCGACATGCTCGCGAAGATTCGTGGCGCCTACTACGAGGCGATCGGACGTCCGCCATCGGCGGAGGATGAAAAGGCGTTGACAGATTACGCCCGCGAGTTCGGGCTACCCAATTTCTGCCGCGTGCTTCTGAATTTGAATGAATTTTCGTTTGTGGATTGAGGTATGAAAAACGATTCCCCTTTCCATCGACTCTCATCGCAAACGGTTGCCTCGAATCGCCGCGAGTTTCTCTGGCGTTCCGGGGGCGGTTTGGGCGGCATCGCGTTGGCGAGTCTCCTAGGCAGTGACGGTCTGCTCGCGTCCGGAGCCCATGCCGCGGAGGGCGGATCACGTTCCACGGTGCCCCAATATAAACCCCGCGCTAAGCGGGTCGTTCAACTGTTCATGGGAGGCGCGGCCAGCCACCTGGACTTGTTCGACTTCAAGCCCGAGCTAGTGAAACGCGATGGGCAAAAGAGCGAATTCGGCGAGCATGTCGAGGCATTCCAGGACGGACTTGGGCCGTGGATGAAACCCGTCTGGGAATTCAAGCCCTACGGCCAGTGCGGCAAGCTCTTGAGCGAAGTGGTCGCGGACCTGGGCACCGTGGTGGACGACATGGCCTTCGTCCACAACATGGTCGGCAAGACCGGCGTCCACAGCCAGGCGACCTACCTTCAATCCACGGGCTTTCAACTGCCTGGTTTTCCTGGGATGGGTTGCTGGGTCAGTTACGGTCTGGGAAGCATGAACGAAAACCTGCCGGCGTTTGTCGTGCTGCCCGATCATCGCGGCTTCGCGTCGAACGGACCGAAGAATTGGGATTCCGCGTTTCTGCCGGGGCAACATGCCGGCACTATGATCTATCCCGGACAGGACAATCCGATTCTCGACCTGTTCCCGGGGAAAAACGGAAACTTTGTTTCGCCCCGGAGCGAATCGGCGGCCCATGGGGTGATGGCCCAACTGAATCGCGAACACGCCACAGCGAGGGAAGGCGACAATCGCCTCGCCTCGCGCATCCGCAGCTACGAACTCGCCGCGCGCATGCAGCTCTCCGCTCCCGAGGCGATGGACATCTCCCAGGAGCCAGGCTATTTGCTGGACCTCTACGGCATCCAGCGGACGACCAAGAATTGGCCCAAGGAAATCAACCCGGAGGAAGAAAGGGATTATTTCGGGCGCAAATGCCTAGTGGCGCGTCGGCTCCTCGAGCGCGGCGTTCGATTCGTGCAAATCTGGTCCGGCAACGACAACGGGTTCCCCCGGCGCAACTGGGATTCGCACGAGGATATCCGCCGCGACCACGGCCCGCTCTCTCAAGGGTTCTCGCGGGGTGCCTCGGCGCTGATCCAGGACTTGAAACAGCGTGGTTTGCTTGAGGACACAATCATCCTCTGGACCACCGAGTTCGGCCGCATGCCCAGCACCCAAGGCGGCAAGGGGCGCGACCACAATCCTTATTGCTTCACCAACTGGCTCTGCGGCGGTGGCATTAAAGGAGGCGTGGTCTGCGGCGAAAGCGACCCCTGGGGCTACAAACCGATCGACCGCGACAATCCGACCACGGTCTACGATATCCACGCCACCATCCTCCACCTTCTCGGAATCAATCACACCCAACTGACCTTCCGCCACAACGGAGTCGACCGCCGGTTGACCGACGTGCATGGCGAAGTCATCCGAGGACTGCTCGCCTAATCCTGATCTTGGTCGCACTCGTAAATCTCAGCCTTGACACCAACGCACCAGCGCACCAATTTTCATAAATGAGACTGACCATTAATCTCGCCGACGATCTGTATCAGGATGCGAGAAGCCTCGCGTTGGCCAAAGACGTCTCCATCTCCGCGGCCGTGAACCAACTCCTGCGAGCTGCAGTCCATCCACCGGCTCCTCCCACGGATTCCGACATCGACCACCTCAGCGTTGGAGCCCTCTATTTCAAAGGTCCGCGACGCATCCCAGTCGTCAAGTGCCAGGCTGGCCTTGTGATTACTGACGAAGATGTTGCACGCGCCAGGTCCGAAGAGGACCTCTGCTATATCAACCAGTTTCGAGGGGTTGGAAAACCATGACATGGCTGCTTGATGCCAATGTGTTGATCGCGATGGTGATCCCGATCCACGTTCATCATGAGCGGGCGGTCAAATGGATTTCCTCAATGAAGGATCCTTTCGCCACATGTTCGGTCACCCAAGGTGCCCTCCTGCGACTCCACATGCAGTTTGCTCCAGACAAATCCGCCGCCGCCGCCTGGGCCACTCTCAACGCGATTACTCAGATGCCGGATCACTGGTTCTGGGACGAAGGATTCAGCTATCTGGACGTCCCTCACCGTCATCTGCATTCCCATAAGCAAATCACCGATGCCTGGCTCGCCCAACTCTCCCGCAAACGTGGCGGAAAAATCGCCACACTCGACGGTGCCCTTGTCGCCCACCACCGCGATGTTGCTGTGCTGGTAACCCTAACCCATTAGACGGATCAACCGGTGTTTGCGCGGGGACACAACGATAACCCTGGGCTGGATCGCACAACGGTTGAAAATGGGGACCCGTGGCTGCCTCACCAAATTCCCGCCAGGGGACCAGGAATAGCCTGTTGCGCGGGATCGACCCCTGAGGACTTCTGTGCACGCCGAACCGGCATCCTGTCCACAACGGGAAGTCGAAGTGATTGACAGGCCCCTTGGATCACGGTGTCATGGGTGGTGTAACCCTGGCAAAGCGATGCGCCGTGTGCCTCTATCACAACCCCGGCCTGCGTTCTTCTTTCTTTCGGGAGGAATGAAGGACGTGCGAGTTGGCGCGGGGGCAGGTCCGGCGGAGAGGCGGCATCGCTCACGTCCACTTTCCATGAACCGAACCCTGGGAGCGCGGCCTTCCAGGCCGCAGCAGCAGCGGAGCACGGTGTGCAGCAGGATCATCTCCAGGACCTTGAGATACGGATCTGCTGCGGCGTGGATGGCGGCGCTCCCAGGGTTCATGGCCTCGATTTGCGTCCAATCGCTGGAGATGATCGCTCTTCTCAAAACTCTGACCGGAGGCCGGGTTGCAAAGGGAGTGGGCCTGCTTCTAGGAGCTTGGCTGGTTGCTCAAGGGCCATCCGGGCTCGCAGTTGATGCGGGATTCACAGTCCCGATCTCGAAGCCCTCTTCTCGCGCTGAGAAGGAGCTGAGCCGGACCGCCGCGCCGCTTTTCAAACAGTTCTGCTTCGATTGCCACGGAGGCAAGAAATCGAAGGCGGGTGTCGATCTCGAGCGCTTGGTGGCCGAACCCGATTTTGCTCGTCATTTCAAGGCCTGGGAGAAGATCATCGCGGTGCTGGACCAAAATGAGATGCCCCCGGAGGACAAAGCGCAACCGAGCCAGACACAGCGACGGAGGCTTGTTTCAGCCCTTCGAAACGGGCTTGGAGAATTCGTTCGCCATGAGGCCGGCGATCCCGGAAGGGTTGTTGTGCGCCACCTGACAAGCGCCGAATACGCCAATACCATTCGCGATCTCACGGACCTGGATCTGGGTTTGGAACGTGGGTTCGTCAACGACGCCGTCGGCGGCGAGGGGTTCTCGAATGTGGGCGACACCCAGTTCATCCAGGACTCGACTCTGGAACGGTACCTGGAAGCGGCAAAAGTCGTGGCCTCGCACGCGGTGATCGGCACCGGACCCCTTAGGTTCTATGCGGATCCAGGAAGGACGGGACAGGAACTCTCGGCAATCCACCGCATCGAAGAGATTTACCGGCAACACGGCTTTCGGACCGGATCTGGGGAGGGCGGTGAGGCTTATGGGCTGGATCGGTATGCCAAAGCCTTTTACGTGGCCTGGCGTTTCCACTATCGCCGTGAGCTCGGTTTGGGCAGGGCAGTCTTGGCAAGGCTTGCGCAGGAGGAAGCGGTCGATGTCCGCTTTGCCGAACACATTTGGACCGTGCTCAATGATCCGTCAGAATCCGTTCCGCTTTCCGAGATAAAAGAAGCCTGGCGGGCGTTGCCCCGACCCACGGGCCGCGGCAACGGTTTGAACGAAGCGGCGCGCGCCGGATGCGAGGCCCTCCCCAATCTGCTGCGTGACTGGCAAACAGGCCTCGCTCCACACCCTGTCGATCTCGAGGAGGACGACGTGCTCACGGAGAGCTCGTTTCGTCCCGCCCTGAAAGGTTCGTTCAGGGTAATCGTTCAGTGGCCCCCGGGGATGACGAATGTTTCGGTTGTCCTCTCCGTTGTTCCGACGGCGGAAAAGGTTGCTGCGAAGGCCACGATCGTATGGCGCCAACCTCGCGTTCGGTTTCGGCAGCCAGGCCGCAGGCTCGCAGAAATAATGCCTCTCGAGCCTATCCTCTCGAGACAAAGTGCTCAACAGCTCGAGTTCGGCAAAGGGGTGAACGGCAAAGCCATCGATGCAGCCGATTTTGTAACCACTGGGCGAGTTCTGCTACCAATCGATTTCACCGTGCCCACGGGTGCCACTCAGGCCGAGTTCCTGGTGGAGACTCAACTGGACATCGAACATGGAGACGACTCTCCAGTGCGTTGCCTGATTTCAGGCCGTGCGGTCGGGGTAAACCAACAATCTTCGGCTTCGGGAGCACGCTCAGTCGTCCTGTCGAATCCGAATAGCCCGGAGAGCGCAGCGTGGAGCGCCGGGGTGAGTGAGTTCGCCAGGAAACTTCCCCAGATATCCCATCGTGAAGCCGCTCCCGCGGACAAAGATCCGATCCCTGCGCCGTTTGACAATCGCTACAATAGCGCCGAAAGAAACAGTTTTCATTCCCAGATCAAGTATCATCGGGATGACCGTTTTCTCACCGAACATATTCTGGACGATGCCACCCGCGCCCGTCTGGACGGGGCATGGGTTGACCTGCTCACATCTTTTGATTTTCACGATACGTTCCTCCGTTTTGTTGCCCGAAAGTTTAAGCTGAATTTGGGCGATGACGGCGTGCGGAACTTGAGTCAGGAGGGGATTGACCGGATCCCGGAGGGGCCCCGGCAGTTCTTTAAGACCCTCCACGAGCATTACATTTCCACGCAGCAAAAATTGAAGGCAGCCGAGCCAGAACACATCCAGGACGTTCTTCAATTCGCGCAACTCGCCTGGCGCAGACCGCTGAGCGATCAGGAGGCGAGGAGGCTCCGGTCTTTGTATTCGAATCTTAGGGAGGACGCCAAACTGGATCATCCAGACGCGATCCGATCGGTTCTGGGGCGCATCCTGGTGTCCCCAGAATTTCTTTATAGAGCCGAGAGCCCTGGCCTGCTGGCTGGATCGGATAGAGGCCCTCGCGGCGGCGGCAGAGTCGCGCTTTCCGATCATGAACTGGCCAGCCGGCTGAGCTATTTCCTTTGGTCTTCGATGCCTGATGCGGATCTCCGACGCGCGGCGGATTCGGGCGAATTGCGCAAGCCGGAGCAGTTGGCCAGACAGGCGAAACGTATGTTGCAGGATCCGAAAGCGCGCCGCTTTGCGACCGAGTTCTTCGGTCAATGGTTCGGTTTTTATCGATTCGATGGCCACCGCGGAGTGGACGCCGAGCGATTTACTGAGTTCACCGACACCTTAAAGTCGGCGATGCATGACGAGGCTGTCTCATTTTTTGAACACATCATCCGCGAAGACCGTCCGGTCCAGGACATTTTGTTCGCTAATTATTCCTTTCTGAATCGCGAGTTGGCTCAGCATTACGGCATCGACGCGACCGCCGTCTCCACGAATCAGAGCACGGACAGCCATGTGCGTAGGATCTCTGAGAGACGAACGAAACCTGCTGATAAGGCTGTCCGGATTCCTTCCGACTTGGCTCATGACCCCAATGCAAGCGGGGAACCGGCGTGGGTGCTCTCCACGAACGCGCTGGAGCGGGTCACAGGCGTGAACCAGTTTAATCGTGGTGGCCTCCTGGGCTTGGGCGCGGTCTTGACGGTCACGTCCGCCCCCTTGCGAACCAGCGCCGTGAAACGAGGCGATTGGATTCTCCGTCGAATCCTGGGGACCCCCGTTCCGCCTCCTCCAGGGGATGCGGGGTCAATCCCAGCGGATGACGTTCTCTCCGACCACCACACAGTGCGTGAACGCTTAGAAGTCCACAGGCGGGACCCGTCCTGCGCGGCTTGTCATGCAAGGATCGATCCCCTGGGATTCGCCCTGGAGCACTTCGATTCGATCGGCCGCTGGCGTGAGAACTATCGTGACGGCCAAAGTATCGATGCGTCGGGCACGCTGAACACCGGGGTTCGAATCGAGGGTTTGGATGGATTGCAACGCTATCTTCGGAGCCAGGAGTCGGCGTTTCACAGGACGCTGTGCGTGAAATTGCTGGGCTATGCCCTCGGGCGTGGTGAACTGGTTTCCGACCGCCCCTTAATTGACCGGATGCGCACGAGCCTGCAAAAAGAAAACCGGTTTGGGAATCTCGTCGCTCAAGTTGTCACCAGCACTCAGTTCCGGTTTCTGCGCGGAAGTGATATCGATTCTCCCTCACCCAGGGGCGACACACCCTCTGTCAAATAGAAAAAATGAGCCTTCCAATCCCTCCGCGTTCTCTGCGGGATCTACCCACCACTCGCCGGGCGTTTTTACGCGGTGCCGGAGTGTCGCTGGCCCTGCCCTGGTTGGAGTCGTTGCCGCTGCGCGCTGCCGACACTGGCAAACGCGTATCCCAGGCCGCGACATCGAAACCGCCGGTCCGGTTCGCGTGCGTCTATTTCTCGAACGGTGTCGAACCCATTCATTGGTGGGCCAAGCCCGGCGGCGCGGACGCCGCGATGCAGATCGGGCCATGCTTGCAGCCCATGGCGCCTTTTCGCGAAGATATGATTTTTCTGCGCGGCCTGTTCAACGAGCAGGCCGATGCCCATAAGAGTCCGCATCTTGGAAGGATCCCCAACCTGCTGTCCGGCGCTTGGGTGAGCACGGATCAGAACGACATCCATGTTGGCAGAACCATGGATCAGATCATGGCTCAGCAGATTGGAGACCGCACTCCGGTGCCAAGTCTCATTCTGGGCATCGAGCCGACTGAATTACGGCTTGAGGACGGCCTGTCGATGCTTTATGGGTCGTGCATCTCATGGGCCTCGGAGAGGAAACCGGCGATGAAGGAGATCTACCCGGCTCGTGTGTTCGACCTGCTCATCGGCAACGGCAAGGAGCGCCGTCTGGACCGGAGCATCCTCGACCAGGTCCGGGTGGATGCGAAGGATCTCCAACAGCGGATCGGCGCGAGCGACCGCCGGAAGATGGACGAGTATTTGGAATCGATTCGCGACGTGGAAAAGCGGATTGAGCGGGCCAAGCGAGACGGACGGCTGGAAGGCTGGCAACCCGGGCTCACCACTCCGGATATGGCACGCCCTGGAGACCCGCTCCCTCAGAACGTGCCTGAGCACATGAAGCTGATGCTCGATCTCATCGTGCTGGCGTTTCGTATGGACAAAACCCGCATCGTGACCTGCATGTTGAATAACGACCTTTCGCAGATGAACTTCGGATTCCTAGAGGGTGTGCGAGGGAGCTTGCACCTGGACTTGACGCACAACGGCAGGGACCCGGTGCGCGAGGCGATGTATCTCAAAACCAATCAATTTCATGTCCAACAATTCGCCTATCTGGTGGGACGTCTGAAGGCAATCGACGAAGGCGGACAGTCTCTGCTCGACAATTCGTTGTTGCTCTTCTGCTCGAACCTCCTTGATGGCGACCGACACCAGGCTGACCAGATGCCGATGTTGCTCGCCGGTCGCGGCGGCGGCAGCCTCAAGACCGGTCGCATCCTGGACTGTCTGGAACTGGGAAACTCGAATCGCCGCGCGTGCAGTTTGTACCTCTCGCTGATGGATCGAATGGGAGTGGCCCTGCCACGGTTCGGCGATTCGGATCAACGATTGGCCGGGATTTGAACACCAGAAATCCCTACGGCTTGGAGGGGCACCGCGCCACCTTGCGGTTGAATCAAGTTCCATCCCATCCCATAGCCCTCAATTTGCGGGGAAGTATCTGGGGGTTCAGGTTTCGAACAAACGGTTCAGTTCATTCACCGTGCCCATGGGGACAACGGAGTGGTAGTTTCCTTCTCCGCAGCGTTTTTGTAGTTGGAGGACAATCTGCTTGGCTCGGGCCTCCGTCTCGCTCGGTCCGCGCATATAGAATGGTTTCCCGTCGCGCCCAAAAATGAATTCCTCGAGGCAGTCCTCCACCTGAATACCTCCAAACACTCGATGAGCCTTTTTGTAGTCAGG
>CAMBEJ010000090.1 GCA_945865375.1 Akkermansia muciniphila
GACTCGCCCTTCATCCAGAACTTCTGTCGCGACCGACTCCAGAAATGAGTCTTGCCCGTGGCGATCGTCGTCTCCAGCGACGCGCGATTCATCCACGCCATCATCAGCACCCGCCCCGTGGACTGCTCCTGCACGATGGCCGGGATCAAGCCGTCCGCGTTGAACTTGAGCTTGTCGTAGAAAGACATCACGCAGAGCTAACCACAGAGCCGCAGACCGCACAAAACGTTTTTGCCAAGCCCAGCAACGCCCACGCCGCCCGCAGCCAAGCCCTTGCCACATTTGGCAATGTCGTACATTCTCCTGTTCCATGCACAGAGGCGGCCCCTCGGAAAAAACAAACGCCCGCTCCCCTCTGAGAATACGCCCGCACTGCATATCCCCCCTGATCATGCCGCGACTCACCCAACCCAATACCAACGCCTCCACCGCCACCATCGGCTTCGAGGCCAAGCTCTGGCTCACCGCCGAGCAGGCAGTGCCTGCACCCCATTTGGCCGATGCGGAATACAATGGTGGCCGTCCGCAAGGACTCCTCGGCCTCATCTTCCTCAAATACATCTCCGACACCTTCGAGGAACACCGCACCAAGCTCATCGCCGGTCAGGGCGACTACGCCGGGGCCAATGCCGAAGACCCGGACGAATACAAAGCCGAGAACGTCTTCTGGGTCCCCGCCGATGCCCGCTGGTCCCCATCCCGCGCGTGGGGGACCAGCGCCAAGCAGCCCGCAAGGAAGGCAGAAGTCAGAATGCAGAAGGAAGAACCACACCCCCAACTTCATACTTCTTCATTCTCACTTCACACTTGGCCTGACGCCATGGTCGCCATCGAGCGCGACAACCCGCGCCTCAAAGGCGTCCTCCCTAAGGACTACGCCCGCCCCGGCCTCGACAAAGAGCGCCTCGGCGAACTCATCGACGTCATCGCCACCATCGAACTCACCGCCGCCAGCGAGGGCGAGAAGACCCACCGCTCCGTCGATCTGCTCGGCCGCGTTTACGAATATTTCCTCACCCGCTTCGCCAGCGCCGAGGGCAAGAACGGCGGCCAGTTCTACACCCCGTCCTGCGTCGTGCGCTGCCTCGTCGAGATGCTCGTCCCCTACAAGGGCCGCATCTACGACCCCGCCTGCGGCTCCGGCGGCATGAGTGAAGTGCGAAATCAGAATTATGAAGGAAGAAAACGACCTCAAGGACCGCACCAAACAGTTTGCGGTGCGAATCATCCGACTGTTCGGAAGTCTGCCAAAATCGACGGAGGCTCAGGTGCTCGGCAAACAACTGCTCCGCTCGGGGACCTCGGTCGGGGCGAATTACCGCGAAGCCCATCGCGGACGAAGCAAAGCCGAGTTCATCGCCAAATGCGGCGACTCGCTTCGGGAACTGGAAGAATCCGCCTATTGGCTGGAACCCCTCGTCGATGGAGAAATCGTTCCCGCAGCGAAGCTGCAACCGCTTCGTTCCGAGTGCGACGAACTGACCGCCATCTTCGTCACGATCATCAAGAAAGCTCGCGAGGGTGGAAATCAGAAGGCAGAATGAGAAAGGAAGGTCCACTTCTTCATTCATCATTCCTACTTCCCACTTTCCCCGTCCTTGCCAATGGCAGCATGTCCTCCACCCAGTCCGGCGAAGGCGACATCCGCAAAGCCCTCATCGAAGCCGACCTCGTGGACTGCATGGTCGCGCTCCCCGGCCAGCTCTTCTACAGCACGCAGATCCCTGTCTACCTCTGGTTCCTCGCGAAAAACAAAAGTGGAAGCGGCGTCTCGCCGCTTTCTTCTTCAGCCAAGCGGCAGGATGCCGCTTCCACTTTGCGGGACCGCCGCAAACAAACCCTCTTCATCGACGCCCGCAAACTCGGCACCCTCATCGACCGCGTCCACAGCGAGTTGACCGACGCTGACTTGGAGAAAATTACCACCACCTATCACCACTGGCGGGGCGCAAAAGCCGTGGGCCAATACGAGGACATCCCCGGCTTCTGCAAATCCGCCACCGCCGCCGAAATCGCCGCGCATGGCCACGTCCTCACGCCCGGCCGCTACGTCGGCGCCGAGGAAGTCGAAGACGACGGCGCACCCTTCGAAGAAAAGATGCCGCGCCTCGTCGCCGAACTGCATGGTCAGTTTGCGGAGTCGGCCAAACTCGAAGCCGCCATCCGCGCCAATCTGAAAGGCCTCGGCTATGCCCTCTGACCTCATCCCCACGGATTACCCGGCATGGCTCACGGACCTCAAGGCCCGCATCCATCAGGCGCAGCAACGCGCCACGCTCTCGGTCAACCGCGAGCTCATCACCCTCTACTGGCAGCTTGGGAAAGACATCCTCACCCGTCAGGCCGAGCAAGGCTGGGGAGCCAAAGTCATCGAGCGCCTTTCCCGAGACCTCCGCACCGCCTTTCCCGAGATGAAAGGTTTCTCCCGCGCCAACCTGCTCTACATGCGCGCCTTCGCCGAAGCCTGGCCCGATCCCGCAATTGTCCAACAGGCTGTTGGACAATTGCCATGGGGCCACAACATCGTTCTCCTCACCCGGCTCAAAGCCCCTGATTGGCGGCTCACCTACGCCCGGCAAGCCATCGAACACGGCTGGTCGCGCAATGTTCTCAACATCCATATCGAAACCCAGCGACTGGAACGAGAGGGTAAAGCCGTCACCAACTTCGACCTCCGCCTGCCCCAGCCGCAGTCCGACCTCGCCCGCGAGTCCCTCAAGGATCCCTACCGTCTCGATTTTCTCGGTCTCGGCAAAGAGGCCGAAGAACGCGCCATCGAATCTGCCCTCGTCCAGCACATCACCCACTTCCTCATCGAACTCGGTGCCGGCTTCGCCTTCGTCGGACGGCAGGTCCCACTCGAAGTGGGTGGCGACGATTTCTTCATCGATCTCCTCTTCTATCACTTGAAACTCCGTTGCTACGTCGTGGTCGAACTCAAAGCCGGCCCGTTCAAGCCCGAGCACACCGGCAAGCTGGGCTTCTACCTCAGCGCCGTGGATGCCCAGATCAAACACCCCGACGACCAACCCACCATCGGTCTCCTGCTCTGCAAAAGCAAAAACACCGTCGTCGCCGAATATGCCCTGAGGGACAGCAACAAACCCATCGGCGTCGCCGAATACCAGCTCGTGCAATCCCTCCCTGCGCGCCTGCAAACGAACCTGCCCAGCATCGAGGAAATCGAAGCCGAGTTGGCTGGAGAAACACTGTCAGATGATCACTCGCGGAACAAGGGGTCACATCTTAACATTTAACACTTGATTTTGAAATTGGGCACGTCACGGTCGTGTTCGTGTCCAGACTCCTGCGCATCGAGCGGGCGGGCGGTTGGTATCATCTCACCGCGCGCGGCAATGAACGACGGCCGATTTATCGCGACGCACGCGACCGTCGGCATTTTTGCGAACTGCTGGCGGAACTGGTTCCTCGATTTCATCTGCGCCTCCATTGTTTCGTGGGACTGCGCAAATCGGATCAGCAGCGAGTCTGCGGCGGAGTGTCGCCGGCACCGGAATCCGCGCGAGTCGGGGAACGAATCGCTGCGTTGAGACCTCAGCATTGGAACAGCGAGGGGCGCGGCGCTTGACGCTAGCGCGACCCAGTCTGGCGGCGGTGATTCAGGCTGTGCAGAAGGTGAAGTGTGAACCGTGGGAGACATTTCGAGACCGCCACGGGGATCGTGGGCGGGACTTGGTGCTCTTTCTGGACCGCAGAATCTGCGGACTAAAGTTGAAAGAACTGGCGCGGGAATCAGGCTTGGCCGAATACGCCGGGGTGGCAGCTGTTTAGCATGGTTAAGAGTCCGCTTGATGAGGGCTTGCTTCTTCGCGCATCACGGTCTGAAGCTAGGCCCTTTCGAGCCCGACCAGCATATTGGCTGACAATTCGACAAAGTTTGCGACAAAGGAACGCCAGAGATGTCTCCATAAATGCCCAAACTCCAGGGCGCGTTGGCGCAGAATTCGTGTTATTCGGATTGACTTCAAAGGAGTCCTTCGGCTATTCAGGGTCGTCTCCCACGAAACTCGCGCAGCTATGTTTATGAAAAAGCATCTGTATCTACCTGTTCTCCCTGTTGTTCTCGCTTCGGTGTTGTTGCCTCAGTTCGTTCACGCCCAGGCATTCGACATCTCCACTTTTGACGGGACCGCCGCAGGGCCGTGGTCCGCGATCAACGGCACCACGCTCATGGTGCCGAAAGTGCCCAACGGATCCATCAAGCTCGATAGCACCATCACCTCCGCCGAATACGGCGGATCCACGGGTGCGACCGTCACGCCGGGCGTCAATGCCTGGATCTTGGATTTCCCCGGTGACCGCAACTGGGAAGGGGCCACTGATTCGAGCTTCACCTACTATCTGGCGCATGACGACGACTACTTGTATGTGGGTGTGGATGCCAAGGATGACGTCGTTAACAGTGACGATGTGAACAGCGCCTTCTGGAAGGATGACGCCATCGAAATCGTCGTGGACGCGTTGAACGACCGGTTGGACAACAACACAGACAGTTCGAAGGACGCGTTTGGCGGTCACAATTACGTGAATTTCCAGGGCCGATTTTCCGCGTGGGATGAGGCTGCCAATGCGAAAGGCGGGCAGACCTGGGCCAACGGAGTGGAATGGACCTACGGCGCAAACGGTGACGTGTTCGGGTTGGGCAAGGCCGCCGCGGGCGGTTGGAAAATGGAAGTTCGGTTCAAGAAACGCATGTTCGAAGACCCGGCGGCGGGAAACAAGCTTCGCAACGGCTATATCATGGGCTTCAACATCGGGATGGATGACGACGACAAGACGGGACCGGGTATAAACGGCAACAAAAGCAGCACGCAAGACCTGGCAATCCAGTACTTCTGGGCCAACCGCGCGCGCTACAAGGGCTTGGACGCCGCTTATCTGGAAGGCCTGACTCCAGAGGAAAGGGCTGCTCAAGTCTGGCGGACTGACGTGGAAAATCACCCGCTGTTCATCGACAGCACTGGACGTCTTGCCCACGGCGGTACGGGTGAAATCATCTTCGGTTATGACGCGGATAAGTTGAGTTCAGGAAAAATCCTCTATCTCTGCGCTAATGCGGATTTGTCCGGCACCGACGACGCGAGTGTGGTCGCGCTCCTCCGTGCTGCGGGTTACACGGTCACGCCGTTCACATCAAGCGGCCCTGCGGGAGGAGATGATATGCGCGCTGCGGCAGTGGGTCAGGATGTGATCATGATCTCCGAAAGCCTTGGATCAGGCTCTGTCCTCGAACCAATCGGTGACCCTCCGGTCTCACAATTCGTCTACCGCGACACGAACATACCGATCATTTCCTGGGAGGCTTTCATGTGGGACAATGCTGAGTGGACGGAGCACCCGGAAGGTTTTGCGAATGAATTCTCCTTCTTCGGGAACACGGGCCGTAGCGAGGATACTCAGCCTGAAGATCTAAAACTTGCCTTTGACTCCCTGTATATCAAGAAACCTTCGCACCCCATCGCCGGTGGGCTGACGGGTAAAGTGAAGCTCTACAATCCACCCTACAGCTTCAACTATGGAAAACCATCGGCCGATGCTGACGTCATCGCCAGCGTTCGAGAAAACGGCGAATTCCCGAGCCTTTTCGTCTATGAAAAGGGTGACAAGCTAGTGGACGGCAGCGTTTGTCCCAATAAACGAATCGGCCTGTTCACCGGACAAGTTGCCTCCTTGACTGCCAACTGGAACCCGGAAGTTCGATGGTTCACCGAGGCGGGAAAGACTCTGGTTCTCAACACTGTGAAATATGCGGTGGGTAAGAGCACAGAGGCACAGGACGGCAACTTCGCGGGGTTGACCGGTTATTGGCGCATGGATGAAGCAGCGGGGACGGCAGTCCCGGATTCCAGCGGCAAAGGCAACCATGGCAAAATCATCAACAACGCTGCCGGCGCCTGGGTGACAGACCCGGAACGGGGGACAGTTTACAAGGCAACCGGGGTCAATGTGATCGATTTTGGTGCGCTTATCCCGCCGATGACCACCGCCAACGACTTCACATGGTCGTTGTGGATCAAATCTGATGAAACCGGGACGGCCGCCGCGGCAAACAATAACGTCGTCTTCGGTAACCGGTACAACGCTGCGGGAGCCGAGTTTTCTCCGCGCGAGTTCATCAAGTTCACCCCTTCCAACTTCGAGTGGCACTTCAACGCGGCGGGCCAGAACGTCAATTATACTGACTTTGTCGTCGGCAAATGGACCCACCATCTGGTCACGAAACAGGGGGTGAAACTGACCTACTACAAGGACGGGGCTGAATCCGGCAGTGGTGCGATCACGGGTGGCCCGAAGAACAAGCAGCCGTTGTATCTCGGTGGCCAAGGGACCCAGGAACGATGGAAAGGGGCGGCGGACGAAGTCGCCATCTTCGAACGGGCGCTAAGCGCTGCTGAAGCTCAGCAGGTCTTTGAGATTGGCAAGGCTGGCAAGCGCCTCGCGCCACCCCCATTGGTCATTGGAAGCGCCATGGCGGTCGCCGGCAACTTGACGATCACTTGGTCCGGTGGAAAGGCTCCATTTAAAGTCCAAAAGCGCGACGATTTGGGTGCCGGCAACTGGACAGATGTCTCCACGACAAGTGAGTTGTCGGTGACGGTGCCCCGGTCTGGAAATGCGGGATTTTACAGGATCCTCGGCAACTGACCCAGGTAGCAGTCAGACCTTCGGCGGCGGATGCAGGCTTCTTGAGCTCGCGTCCGCCGTTTTTTTTGTAAAGCAAGCTGGAATGCAGCGATCTCCGTGGGAACTGCGCCACACAACTTCGTCATCATCGCGTTTCCGACTCTTAATCTTGGTGTTAATCCCATGAACCGACGATTCGACTGCGAAAAGCTGGAACATTAGATTCTTAAATCCTAAATCTCGATCAATTATCTCTCAGATTTTGAACCACAGAGGCACAGAGGTACAGAGAAGAACAAACAATGAACCTAAACTTTTTCCCCCTCTGTGTCTCCGTGTCTCTGTGGTTCAAATTTCAACTCTGTTTGGCTAGGATTACGATCACCAGAAATCCTGGAAAATGTGCGATGCGCACCTGCGGGAAAGCGTGAGAAGAAAGCCATTATGAATGAAAGATTGAGCACGGCATGGACGCTGGCCCAAAAGGTCATCAACTACCCGTTGATCGAACTGGGTGACAGCCCGGTGACCCTGAACAGCATTCTCAGGCTCCTGGTGCTTGGGGTGCTGGTTCTGGTGGCGGAGCGATACCTGAGACACGTCCTGCGTCGACGCATTCTGTCCCTCACCAAGCTCGAGCCCGACCTGCAATACGCCGTCAGCCGTTTCGTGGGTTACTGCTTTATTGCGGTGGGCTTTTTCTTTGCGCTCAAGTCGATCCATTTGGATTTGAGCGCGCTGGCGGTCGTCGTAGGCGGTCTGGGCATCGGGATCGGCTTTGGCATGCAAAACGTGATCAGCAACTTCGTCAGTGGGCTGATTATTCTGGCGGAACGGCCGATCGCTTTAGGCCACCGGATCGAAGTGGGTGGGGTGGCGGGCAAGGTCACCCGCATCAGCCTGCGCAGCACGGCCGTCGTGACGAACGACAACATCACCATCATCGTGCCCAACTCCGATTTCATTAGCAGTCCTGTGACGAACTGGAGTCACGGCGATCCCAAAGTGCGCCTGCGGCTGCCCGTGGGTGTGGCGTATGGTTCGGATGTGACCAAACTCAAACGAGTGCTCCTCGAAGTGGCCGCCAGGAATCCCGCCGTTCTCAAGGACCCCGCTCCCAGTCTGTTCTTTATCGGTTTCGGGGATAGTTCGATGGATTTTGAACTGGGTGTCTGGACCGTTGAGATGGCGCACAACCCGTTGCGTTTTCGCAGCGAATTGTATTACGCCATGGAGGAAGCTCTGCGTCAGAACCACATCGAAATACCCTTTCCGCAGCGCGATCTGCATTTGCGCTCCGGCAAACTCGTCCTGGAAAACAAGTCCAGCAATCAAACCGACATCACAATGCGGGAGTAGCAAATCAAGCTCTGAACTCAGTAAAACGACCCTGTTTAGCCTGATGCTCGAGCCACTCCAATTCCCTGCTCATAATCGTAATCGTAATCGTAATCGTAATCGTAATCGTAACCCACCCCTCTATTTCAAGGGCCACACAACACCCGAGGATTGCGATTACGAGCAAGATTACGATTACGATTACGAAAAATGGAGGAATTGGGGTTGGGCGTCCAGATCACGATTTCAACAGATTTTACTGAGGTCTGAAGCCTCCCGGTTTCTGACCCCAGCCTCAGCTAAAGCGGTGTCGCCCGTTTGTTGCCACCGTAATTCAGAGTGATGCGCACCCTATCGTCAGTGGCTAGGCAGACGATCCAGAACCAAGCCCGGCATGAGTCCCAGGAAAAGAACGGAGGCGGCTAGTAGGATGATTGCACACCGCATGATGAGAGGGATCGACAAGGCGCATTTGTCCGGAGCGGCGGGAAAAACGTAAACGTGCTTGAGCACCTTGAGATAGTAGAAAAGAGACACAGCGCTCATGCCGATTGCGAGGATGACGAGCCAAAGGAGGTCGAGAGCAGGCTTGGATCGCAGGGCGGCGCCGAACAGATAAAACTTCCCGAAGAAGCCCGCTAAGGGGGGGATGCCGGCTAGAGAAAGTAGGAAGATTAGAAAACACAGAGCTATCGAGGGTGAGCGCGCGCACAAACCGTCGAAGGCCTGCATGGCGTCGCTCCCGGAATGATTCTGGACCACCGAGACGACCGCAAACGCGCCGATGATCGTGAGTCCGTAAGTAAACGCGTAGTAGAGGACGGGAGTGAAGGCTTGAGCGGGGTTGCCCGCAATGACGACGGACATATATCCAGCGTGCGCGACGGCGGAATAAGCGAGCAGCCTGCGGACGCTGGTTTGACGGAGGGCGACCAGGTTGCCGATGATCATGGATGCGCCGGCCAGGATGGCTAGCAGAGGTGTGCTGCCAGGAAGCCAGGCTTCCCACGAGGCTCTCCCAGCATGCGGAGCAAGCGCGATGGATGTAAACCGTGTCAGCACGACAAAACTACCCAGCTTCGATCCTGCGGCGATCATCGCGGACGCGGAAAGAGGAGCGGTTTGATAAACATCCGGTGCCCAAAGATGAAACGGGGCGGCGGCGATTTTGAATGCGAAACCCGCGAGCGTCATGGTGATGCCCACCAGCAGGAGGGGCTCCGGCTTGATCGCGCCAAGTTTTACGGCAATTTCGGACAGCTCGAGGGTTCCTGTGTAGCCATAGAGCAAGCTCATGCCATAGACCGTGAAAGCCGCCGCCATCCCTCCGAAGAGGAAGTATTTGAGGGCGCTTTCCGCGGCCCTTTTATCCGTTTTATCGAAACAGGCCAGAAGATAGAGCGGCAGGGTAGCGAGCTCGAGGCATAGAAAAATCATCAGCAAATTTTCGGCGCTCACCAAAAACATGAGTCCACTTGTGCTGAGCAGGAGCAGTGATAAAAACTCAGCGGGATGGGGCGTGAACTTCGCGTCGCACGCCAAGGCCAAGGCGCCGATGGCCAGGATCACGATCAATTGTTTTGCAAGGACCGTCTCTGCCGTGATGTGGGCGATCCCTGGACCCAGGATTCCTTCGAGGTTGTTTTGCGACATCCAAAAAAGGGAGAGCGCACAGGCAAAGACCGAGAACATGGATCCCAGCAAGCTTCTGACGTTTGGGGCCTGGTCTCGAAGGGCCAGCCTGTCGATAAACAGGACCGCCAGCGCTGCGGCCACGACGATTGCTTCCGGCACCACAAACTCGATCCACTTCAGATATTCAACGGAACTCATTCTTCAAGTTTCTTCATGTCATTTGATCAAGGGCCGCAGGAGCGCCTCGAAAAACGGTGCCTTGAGAGCGGGCACAATCAGATCCAGGAGGCAGGCGGGATAGAGGCCCACGATGAGGGTGCAAGCCACCAGAATGATTCCTCCCAGACCCTCCTGGGTGGAGATGGGCTCCATCTTCCCGTGCCCGTGCCCAGCCCCGTGATCGTGCCGCCTCCGACGTGATGGTGAGGCGGAGGCTCCCAGGAAAGATTTATGAAGCACGCGGAGGGAAAATCCGACCCCCGCCAGGATCCCGAAGCCTGCCAGCAAGGCCAACGTTGGAGAGGCGTTCCAAGCGCCGACGAGCACCTGCATTTCAGCGACGAACCCGCTGAATCCGGGCATGCCCATGGACGCGAATATGGCCACGCCGAAAATGCCCGCTGCGAAGGGGATCTCTTTCGCCAAGCCCATGACTTCGAGGGCATCGAGATCACGGGTATGCGCGCGGTCATAAACCATTCGTCCCACAACAGCGAACAACAATCCAGCGATGATGCCATGGGAAAACATTTGCAGCACGGCACCACTCATTCCCACCAGGTTGAGGCTGGCCAACCCGAGGAGGACGAAGCCCATGTGGCTGACGCTGGAGTAGCCGATCACGAACTTGAAGTCCTTCTGAACGAGGGCGATCAATGCCCCGTAAACGATGCCGATTACGGCGAGCCATCCGATCCAAGGAGCCCAGTATCGGGCGCCTTCCGGAAACAGGGCCATCCCAACCCTCAAAGCCCCATAGGCACCCAGCTTCATCACCACGCCTGCGAGCAACATTGAGGCGGCGGTGGGTGCCGCGACATGTCCGGTGGGTGCCCATGAGTGGAACGGCCACATGCCCGCCAGCACGGCAAACCCCACAAACACGAAAGGAAACACCCAGAGTTGGAACGGTCGTGGGAAAGCTGTTTGAGCCCAAACCGCCATGTCAAATGTGGGGAGCGGCAGCGTGGCATACACGGCTATCATGCCCACCAAGACAAGTGCGCTCCCGAGAAATGAATAGATCACAAGCTTCATCGCGCCATATTCGCGACGAGTGGAGCCCCAGATGGCGACCAGAAAATATTTAGGAATGATCGCCAGCTCGTAGAACGCGAACAAAAGGAACACATCGAAGCTCAAGAAGACTCCAAACACGGCCCCGATCAGAATCAGGTAGAGCGCGAAGAATTCGGAGGCTCGATGTTCCACGTTCCACGAAAACAAAATCCCAACGAACGCCGCGATGCTGGTCAGGAGCACCAGCGTGATGCTTATCCCGTCCGCGGCCAGGTAGTATTGGATTCCCAACTGAGGGATCCAGGGGACCTTCACGATCGTGGTGAGCTTGGCGGCGGGGCCGATGAACTGCCCCATCGAGGCGGCAGCGATTCCCACGGTCACCAGCGCGGCAACCAGCGAAGTCCAACGGGCCAAAGCCGCTGAGCGAGGGCGCATCAAAAGCAGGGCCAAGCCGGCGGTCAACGGGATGTAGATCGTCCAGGCTAACATGCTTTTTTCAATTCGATTCCATCACAAATCATCGCGTTCTTGTGTCCTTTAAAACCCTTTAAAGTGGCGCGTTATGCCGACCAGGAGCTGCGGCCAAAACCCGAGCATGAAGAGCAAGGCTATAGCCGGAAGAACCGTGACCCATTCCTCCGTGGTGAGATCCGAGAACTTGAGCCATGGTTCCTTCAAAGGGCCGCAAAAAACTTTCTGGATGATGTTCAGATGGAAGAGAGCGGACAGCAGCAAACCGAGAGTGCAGAGGGCAGCGGCCCAAGCCGCCAATCCGAACGTTCCCTTGAAGATGAGGAACTCTCCGACGAAGCCACTCAAGCCGGGCAGCCCGAGCGAGGCAAACAAGGCCACACCCATCAGCCCCGCCAACACGGGCGCCCGTTTCCGAAGACCCCCCGAATTCACCAGATTCGGGCAGCCTTCAGGGCGCGATTCGAGAAAACCGACAAAACAAAAAAGAGAGGAGGCGATGACGCCGTGGTTGAACATCTGCAAGCTCACCCCATTGAACAGCATGACAACCGAATCCTCCATCCCTTGCCCAGGAGTTTGGCGCGTCGTAGCCAGGGCGAAGATGCCGAGCAGGCAGTAACCGAGGTGGTTGATGGAGGAATACGCGAGGATGGTTTTCAGGTCCTTTTGGGACAGTGCGGCCAGCGTGCTGAGGAGGATGGTGGCACAAGCGAGAACCAGCAGTGGAGCGGCGAGTTGGGCAGCTTGTTCCTTGTAAACAGGCATAAGGATCCGGAGCATCCCGTAAAGCCCGAGCTTAGACAGGACGCCCGTCAGCACCATCGTGGTGGAAGTGGGAGCCTGGGTGTATGTCAGGGGGAGCCATGTGTGGAATGGAAAAAGAGGGACCTTGATCGCAAACCCCAGCAGAGCGAGGCAAAAAACGAAGAGCCCCAGCCCTTTGCCGTTTGAGAAAACCGACAACCACCCCAGTTTGGATTCCAGATTCCGAGTGATATCTCCCCTGGCAGCGGCCGACGAGAGCGCGGCAAAGTCGAAGGTGCCGGACACCAGAAACACGGCCACCATGGCGAGGAGCAGAGCGATGCTTCCCACCATGGTGTACACAAAGAATTGATTGGCGGCGCGTCTTCTGTCTGTTCCACCCCAGAGCCTGACGAGAAAGTAGGCGGGGATCAAACTGAGCTCCCAGAAAATGAACCAATGAAAAAAGTTCATCGAAGTGAACGCTCCGTAGAGAGCACCTTGAATTGTCAGCATCAAGGCAAAATAGGCCCCTTGCCCAGTTTTGATGCCGCGTGTGGCGGCGATGGCAAACGGAATCACGAAGGAAGTCAGCAGCACCATCGAGAGCCCCAGACCGTCCAACCCGACATGATAATCGACCCCCAGAGTGGGGATCCATGCGTGGCGCTCCACGAATTGCATCACGCTGGGATCGGGGCCAAAGGCCATCGGTCGTGCCGACCCAACGCTCTGCTCAAATTTTGAGGCGAGCAGCAGGGCGAACAACCCAGGGATGAGTGAGAAGACCAACGCCAGACTCCGCGTGCCCCCGGAAGGCTTCCTTCCCGCAAGGGCGATCACGACCGCGCCACCGAGCGGGATGAGGGTGATGAGGGTGATCCAGGGGAAGGTGTTCATTGGGAAATCCAGGCAAGCCACATTCCCAGAGCCACCACGCCCATCGCCAGCGCCGCCAGGTACTGCTGGATTTGACCTGAGTGGAGCGATGAGAGACGAGTTCCCAGCGACACGATCCGCGTGCACACCGTATCGAACCCGGGATTCACAAGGAACTCGTCAGCCAGCCGACTGACCCATGCCAGGGCTTGAATGCACAAGGGAACAAGGCTCACGATCGGGGCAATGACTTTCTCATCCACGGCGGCGCTCAACCGCGAGAAGCGCTTCAGAAGAGAACCGAGGACTGCCTCATAGACCTCATCAAAATACAACTTGTCAGTCAGCCAGCGATGCGCCGTGGGGAAACGCGCTTGGAGCGGGTCTATCCCCCGGCTTAAGCCCACTGCGGAGGCTCCATAAAGCGCCCAGCCCGCCGCGATCCCGCAGAAGACGACCACGGTTGAAAGCAGCAGCACCGCGAGCGTCCCAGCCTGGAATAAATGCTTGAGTTCGAAATGAGCGAGATGGCCAGAAAGATAGGACTCAATCCACGGCCAGACCGGCGTCGCCAGGAACGTCAACAGGATCGTGGATGCCGCGAGCACGACAAGCGGCGTGGTCATGATGGGCGGGCTCTCGTGAATCCCAGCCGCCGGCGGATGAGCGTGAGGATCCCCTCCGGGACGCTTTTTCGAGGGATGAAGGGGCTCGCATGGCCCCTGTTTTGAGACTCCGAAAAACACCAATGCCATTTGGCGAGTCATGTAAAACGCCGTCAAGAAGGCACCCACCAAGCCGAGGGCAAACGGCCATTTCGACACCTGCCAATTGACGGCTGCGTGCAGGATTCCGTCCTTGCTCCAGAAACCAGAGAACACAAGGGGCACCCCTGAGAGCGCCATCATCCCGATCGCGTAGGTGCGGAATGTTTGTGGCATCAAGTCTTTGAGCCCGCCCATTTTCCGGATGTCTTGTTCCTCATGGCATCCGTGGATGACCGACCCCGCCCCGAGGAAAAGCAAGGCTTTGAAGAACGCGTGGGTGAGCAGGTGGAGCATGCCAACCGGAACACCTCCTGTTGCCAAGCCTAGAAACATATAACCCAACTGCGACACGGTAGAATATGCCAGGATTCGTTTGATGTCATTTTGAGCCACCGCGACCAACGCCGCGAACACCGCCGTGATCGAACCGACCCACGCCATCGTTGTCAATGCCGGCGAAAGGCCTTGGATTCCGGACGCGTCAGCATCCAGCAATGGGAAGATGCGAGCCATGAGGAACACGCCGGCCGCAACCATTGTGGCGGCGTGGATCAAAGCGCTGACAGGTGTGGGGCCTTCCATCGCGTCGGGGAGCCAGACATGAAGGGGCAGTTGCCCGGATTTGCCGATCGCACCGCAGAACAACAGAAGGGCGATGGCCGTCGAAACCGCCATGCCTCCCGCGGTGGTTTGGGCCACCAATAGAGTCAGGGCGGATTGTTCCAAACACCCTTTTCCACCATCGTAAAACAGCAAGGTCCCCGTTTCTGTGTAGAGCCACAAGATCCCGATGAGGAAGCCGATATCGCCAATCCGAGTGGTGATGAAAGCCTTCTTCGCGGCCGCTGCGGCCTGGGGTTTATGGAACCAGAATCCGATGAGCAAATAGGACGCCAGCCCCACCAATTCCCAGCACATGAACAGGAGCAACAGACTATTTGAAAGGATCAAACCGAGCATGGCGCTTGCGAATAAAGAGAGAAAACAGAAGAACCGCCCTGGGTTTTCATCATGGCTCATGTACCCCACGCTGTAGATAAAAATCAGGGTGGAGATAAAAGTGACCATGACCAGCATGGAGGCGCTGAGAGGATCCAGAACCAAGCCGAGTTGGAGCCTGGGAATTGAGGTCGCGAGCTGGGGAATGCCCAGTTCGCTCGCACTGAAATCGAGCCACGTGAAATTCACGACCTCTCGTCCCCCTTCGGGCAGTTGCAGACTGGCAGACAAAGCAGCCAGGGAAAGCAGGCATGAGATGCCGATCCCGCCGATGGCGAGGGTTGCGGAGACGCGCCATCGGTTCTTGCTCAGGAACGCGCTGCAAAACGCCGCAAGCAGCGGTATCACGGGAATCAGCCAGAGATATCGGATCATGTGTGGCGGCGCTTAGCCTTTCAACAAATTCAGTTCATCGACGTTCGTAGTCTTGAAATGCCGGTAAACCAACAGGATCAGAGCCAGGCCCACGCCCGCTTCAGCAGCGGCGATGGCGATCGAGAAAAGAACGAACAAAACGGGCGCCATGGATTCAGGGTGGGGACCAAATTTCCAAAACACGATGAAGTTCAAATTCGCGGCATTGAGCATGAGTTCGATGCCGACCAGCACGAGGATCGCGTTGCGGCGTAGGAGCGCCGCAGCCAAGCCTGCGGAGAACAGCAGCGAAGACAGAAGTAAATAAGGTAACATGGTGATCAGATGTCTGCGCGTGGCATGATTCTTGTCGTGATCAATGAGGTTTGGCAGGGGGGTGGCTAGAAGCGCCGTTGGGGTTCTCCACTTCGTTGGGTTCTTCTGTTTGGGCCAGAATCGCGGCCCCGATCAGCGCGGCGGTGAGCAGCAAGCCCAGGACCTCCAGGGGCAGGACGTAGGCGGACATCAGCTCTCGTCCCACGTCGCGCAGACGGATGGAAGCGGCGACGGATTCCTGAGATCCCCTGAGCGAGGAGGACCAGGCGGCGCCGGCGAGACCCGTGAACACCAGGCCGCAAACGGCGAGAGGAGCCAATTTCTGGAGGGAAAATCGAGATTGGTTCTCGATCTCTCCGGTGCGTGTCAAAAGCACCACGAAGAGAGCCAGGATCGCGACGGCTCCGATGTAAACCAGCACCTGGCTGAACGCAATGAACTCGGCTCCGAGTCGTAAGTAAACGGCAGCCAGTCCGGCAAATGTCACCGCGAGACACAACACACAGTGGACCAGATCGCGCAGCGTGATGGCTGCCACGGCGCTTGCACCGATCAAGAGCGACAAAATGGCGAGGTCTAAATTCATGGTTCTTTGTCAGGTGGCGAACCGATAAACGCGCTTCTTCAGGGAATTTTTCGTGGAAAGCTCGACGCCCAGCCAGCAATACGAACCCGCAACCAATGATCCGCAGACGAACCAGCCCAGGAAACCGTGGCCCGTGAAACGCCAGAGACCGGCCGCCAGCACATTTACAAGGGACATAGGGAGCATAAATTTCCAAGCGAAGTTCATCAATTGATCCGAGCGCATGCGAGGGGTTGTTCCGCGAACCCAGATGGATAAACCGATCAGGCCCATCAGTTTTGCAAAAAACCAGACATAGGAAGGAACCCAGTCCAGGATCGCGAGCGGCGAGTTCCATCCTCCCAGAAACAGCGTGATTGCCAGGGCGTTCGCCGCGAACAAGCCCAGGTATTCGCCGAAAAAAAACATCGCGAACTTGAACCCGGAGTATTCCGTAAAATAGCCTGCCACGATTTCCGATTCACCTTCAGGGAGATCGAACGGGGATCGATTGGCTTCGGCGGTGGCGGCGATAAGGAATAGAAAGAACCCGGCAAACCCCCAGGGCGTGAGCACATACCAGTTGGGCAGGAGACCCGAATAACCGGACTGCGCCTCGACTATCCCCGTGGTTGACAGCGTTCCGGCCGTCATCAACACCCCCACTGTGGATAAGATCAAGGGGATTTCATAGCTGATCATCTGGGCTATGGCGCGCATGGCGCCCAGCATCGCATATTTGTTTCGGGACGACCACCCTGCCATGAATACAGCGAGTTCTGTCGAGGCCCCGACGGCGAAGAAAAACAGAACTCCGGCATCCAGATCCAAGGCGACCATATTTCTTCCGAGCGGCAGCACGGAGTAGGCGAGCAACGCCGCCACCATCACCAGAACCGGGGCGAGAAAGTGAAGCACACCATCGGTCCGAAACGGAACCACATCCTCCTTGGTGAGGGATTTGATGCCGTCAGCCAGGGGTTGGAGAAATCCAAACGGCCCGACACGATTGGGCCCGAGGCGATTTTGGATACGACCGAGGCCTTTCCTCTCCAGAACCGTCGTCAGGGCGAAAAGCGTGGCGAACACGCCGATGATCGGGATGATGGACAGCAGGACGGAGGCGAGTGGTTGCGCGGCGACAGGCATGAGCAACAGGATTTGTTGCTTGCTCAAGACGAAAAATTGGTCGGCCAGTTCTATCATGGGGGTTACGAAACGAATGAGATGGCAGCGGGTGCGGTCGTCGGTTGCCCTGGCATTGTAAGGGGTAGAGCCGGGCTTGTTGGCGGTTTGGATGTCGGGACCGCAGGCGCGGCGGGCAGGGCTATTCCGGGCTTGGTTGCTGGAGTCCCTGCTGCCGCTCCGGCGCCCGCTGCTATGGTGGCCGCTGCTGCGGTGGCCGCAGCCTTGGCTTTGGCCCCGGCTTCCGCAGCCGCCTTCGCTTCCGCCTTGGCCTTTTCAGCGGCGAGATTGGCATCTACAGCCGCCGCGTCCGTGGGATGAATTTTTTGGAAATGCCCGTTTGACTTCGAGAGTTCGCGCTTGTGAATCAACAGACCTTCGAACCGATCGAAACGGCTCATCTCGAAGTCCACGTCCATCTTGATGGCCTCAAAAGGACACACCTCGACGCAGATCTGGCAGCTCATGCACACCGAAAGATCGATGTCGAAAATTTTCGGCTGAAACTGCATCTTACCGACGAAGTCGGGCTTCTTCGCGGTGTCTTTGACAATCAGGATGCATTGAGGGGGGCATTCTTTTTCACAGATCTGGCAAGCCACGCAACGCAGACCTTTTTCCGGATCCTCACCGTCAAACACCAGGAAGGGGAACGAGCGGGCAGCTTCTTTCACGGGAACTCGCTCCTCCGGGTACTGGACGGTGGTCAGACGATCTGCCTCGAAATAGCTGCCGACGAAATTGCGTGCGGTTTCCGCCATTCCCTTGATGAGTCCTGTTCCCAGCATGATTCGATTGGTGCTTAAGGATTTGGGTTAGCGGTCGACCTCTCCGAGGACGATGTCAATGCTGCCGAGGATGATCACTGCATCGGCCACGGTTTGGCCCAGACACATATCCTCCAGCACAGTCAAATTGATCAGGCTCGGTGGCCGCACTCGATAACGGTAGGGATTGGGGCTTCCGTCGCTGATGACATAGAACCCGAGCTCACCCTTTGGGCTTTCGATGCGGCCATAAGCTTCGCCCGCCTTGGGCTTAAAGCCTCGTATTTTGGCTTTTGGATCCATGATTGGGCCGGGCGGGATGTCCCGAATAGCTGGTTTGAGAATCGCGATCGATTCGTGCATCTCCAGAACACGGATCATGTAGCGATCATAAACATCCCCGTGGTCCCCCAGAGGTACGCGGAAGGGAAAGCGATCGTAGATGCCGTATTTGTCGACTTTGCGGATGTCATAGTTGACGCCGCTGGCCCGGAGGACCGGGCCCGTGATGCTGGCATTGACAGCCAGCTCCCTGGGCAAGACACCGACACCCTGGGTGCGCGCAGCCAGGATTTCATTCCCGGAGATCAGACGGTCAAATTCCTCAAGGAACCGTGGCAAACGATCCACCACTATTGAGGCCTGCTGCAGCCATCCAGCGGGCAGGTCCACGCGACAGCCACCAAAGCGCATGTAATTGCACATCATCCGCGCCCCGGTGAGAGACTCAAAGAGATCCAGAATGGCCTCGCGCTCCCGAAAAGCATACATGAGCGGGGTGCCGCTGGCTCCCATGTCCTGGAGAAGGAACCCGATGAGGCACACATGGTTCTGAATCCGCGTTAATTCCGCAGTGATCACGCGGATGTATTCGGCCCTCTCAGGAGCTTGGAGGCCCGCAAGTTTTTCGATGGTCAAGGCGTAGGCCCAGTTGTTGGTCAGGGAGCAAAAATAATCCAACCTGTCCGTGTAAGGCATCGATCCAAGATAGCTCGTGTTCTCGGCTATCTTCTCATGGTTTCGGTGCAGATAACCAAAAACAGGTTTCAGCTTCACAACCCGTTCCCCGTCGAGGACCACATCCATGCGAAACACTCCATGCGTCGAAGGATGCTGCGGTCCCATCGAGACCTCGAGCAGATCACCCCCCTCGACAGACGCGCGGCGCTCGACCCTGTAGGCCGGTTCGATCGGGGCTTCTAACTCGAGGTTGGTTGCGGACATTTCGAAAGGGATGGGGGCTGGTTTGTGTGCGTTTTGAGCGAGGTTAAGGCTGGAGTGATCTGGGCATTGGTGTCATCGTCGAGGCATCGTGCGATTTGGACTTCCCAAGCACCTCATCGTGCGCGGTGGGCTCATATTCATAATCATCCGGCTCCACATAATCCTTGCGCATCGGGTGATCCTGGAACGTTTCCCACATCAACAATCGTCGGAGGTCTGGATGATCATCGAAAAGAACACCGTAGAGGTCGTACACTTCCCTTTCCTGGAGCTCTGCGCCCCGCCAGACCGATGTCAAGGAGGGAAGGTGAAGACCACTGGAGCGGTTCTCCGTTCGCATCCTGAAGATCAGAGGCCCGTGTTTGAGCTCCATCGAATACAGGTGGTAGACAACCTCCAGGAAACCCGCTCTCCGGGTCTCCACGGTTTCCTCGACTTCCTTCTCGACTCCCTCCACGTTCCGCCTGGTTTTGATCTTCTGCTTTATCACCGCTTCAGGCCAGTCGACGCCGGTGAGGTTGGACAGAAAATCCATGCGCAGAAGCGGGTCTGATTTGAAGAACTCGGCGACTCGTTTGCCATCTTTTCGGGCGACGAGCAGGGAGATCTGTGCGGAGGGCGAATCATTTGGCATCGGAGTCACATCTGCCCCGGGCAAGGACGAGCCCATCCGAGCAACCAATTGTTCTACAGATTCGTTCATGGGCTACTTCGCATGGTGGCTCGTGCGCTCATGTGCCGCGGACGATCTCTGGAGGGTGCCACAGCGCGGGATTCTTGCCGGGTATCAGGTCGTGGGCTCCGAATTCTGGAATCGGGAACTCGCTAGGCTCCATCACATTGAGATGCCTGGGTCGATCGGGCCCGGAGAGCTTTTGTTCGTCGATCCGCCTTTGAAGAGTCATGAACGCGTGCAGCAGAGCCTCGGGGCGTGGAGGACAGCCGGGAATATGGACGTCGACGGGGATATAGCGATCGATGCCTTTGAGAACGTTATAGCCCTGTTTGAAGGGGCCTCCCGAGATGGCGCAAGCGCCCATGGCGATGACGTACTTAGGTTCAGGCATCTGGTTGTAGAGGCGGACGACCTGAGGGGCCATTTTTTTGGTGACAGTCCCCGCAACGATCATCAAGTCTGCCTGTCTTGGGGAAGGGCGAAACACCTCGGCTCCGAAACGAGCCAGGTCGAAACGGGCCATCGTGGCGGCGATCATTTCGATCGCGCAGCAGGCAAGGCCGAATTGGAGAGGCCAGATGGAATTCTTCCGGCCCCAGTTGTAGAGGCCTTCCAGAGTCGTCGTGAAAATTCCTTGCCGGCTTAGTTCGTGGCGCAATCCCTCATCCATAGGTCGTTCACTTCCATTTCAGAAGTCCTTTCATCCAAGCCCATGCCAAGCCCTCCACCAGCAGGAGCAAGAAGAGGATCATCGCCGCAAAAGCGCCAAAGCTGAGTTCGGGAAACACCGCTGCAAAGGGAAGGAGGAACAGGGTCTCGACGTCAAAAATCAGAAAGATGATTCCGTAAACATAGTATTCGGGACGGAATTGAATCCAGGCGTCCCCTTTGGACTCCAAGCCACATTCGTAAGTGGCGTTTTTGCTTGGGCCGGGTTTTTTCGGCGAGAATTTCAAAGCCCAGAGCCGGGCGAGGAACAGGGGGGCGACCGTGAATAGAATTGCGACCATCAAAAACACCACCAAAAAGAACGAGGGGCTGTAGCCGGTATTCATCAACATGATTTCTGGTTTGGAGCAAGGCGAGAGTGACGCTAACGAGGGACAATCAGATCGTCAAGTGACGGGGTGCGGCTGCGGATCGGCTCTTGGGATTCTTCATTGAGGCCGGTCAATTGTTGCTGGGGTCGAGCTGTTTGACGAGCCCAACGGACGCGGCGATATCTTGAAATTCCTCCCTGCTCACCGTATCCAGACACTTCCCTTTTGCTTGGAGTTTCTCATTAATCTTGAGCGCCTTTTCGGTCATGCCTTCGTGGGTTTCCTGGGATCCACCGACCAATGCGAAGTTGGGCCCGGTGGTCACTCGTCTGTGCCCGTCCGAGTCAAGACCGACACCCAGGAGAAGGGCTTTACCATTTTTTTTTTGCGCCGATTTTGGCATGAGCCAAAACTAAAGAGTGACGGCGCGAAGTCAAGCTTCACGCCTTGGCGCTGCGGGTTTTGGAAAAACATACGAAGCCCATCTCGCCCGGGAGCCAGGGGAGGAAGCCAGTCATTCACGAGGGAGGCCCTTCGGAGGCACCCGCGGTGGGGCGAGGGCTCAGAGCTGTTGAAGAAGAGCGTCCGAAGACAGTCCAGGAGCACAATCCCCCGCCACGTTCCACGCGCAGTCGTTCGGGGGTTGTGCTCCCGGATTTGAGCGAAGAGGTTGTGCGTCTTCGCCAGAAAAGAACCTCGTCCGCTGGATGCATGGAGAGAGCCACTCGCGCAGCCATCACTGCACCGTTTAACGAGTCTTCACTTTGATGGGTTTGCCTGGGGTACTTTTTTTGACAAATGAGGGAGATCTGTATCCCAGTAGAACGGAAACCCAGAGTTCTTGTGGGGGCTTACTTTTTCTTGGCTGCGCCCTTCGGGCTCAGCTTGGGTGCGGCGGCGGCTGCTTTCGCCGGGGCTGCGGCCTTTGCAACGGGTTTTGCAGGGGCCTTCGCCGGGGCTTTAGCGGGCGCTTTAGCGGGGGCTGCTTTCGTAACGACTTTCTTCAGTGCTGCCATAATGTATCAGGTTTGGTTTGTGCCGCCCTTTGTGCGACGCAGTATTTTGACGCCCTTGCGTTGTGAGCTCAGCCGCCCGGGGCGAGGAGTTCGAAAACGACTATTTTCAAAAGACGTTCTCCGATCTGCTCGTTCTCCCTCGCATTCTGAATTCGGAAACAGTCCGACATCATCCAGTGCGTTGCAGCCTAGCTTCATCCTGCACGCCGTCCATTGGGTAACGCCTCAAATTAACAGTCGGCTCTAAAGATTAAAAGCTTTCTTTTTTTGAGCGGGTCAGATTTCGCCAAGATGGGCTCTTAAAAAACCGTCATTCAGCTTTGAATGTGAGGTTCATTTGATGGCTCGCGAACGGCGCTCTCTCACGCATTCGTTTGAGCCACAGGCATTCGGATTACATTTTTTTCGGCACTCCGTATTTGACCGTACGGGGAGCATGTCCTAGAGTCCGCGCCCTTGTCTATGCACGTTCTTATCTGCGACCCAATTTCGCCCAAAGGCATTGCGCTTCTGCAACAGCGACCCGAGCTGAAGGTCTCTGTTTTGGATCGCAAGCACTCTGAAGCCGAACTTCTGGCTTTGGTCTCCGATGTCGAGGCCATGGTGGTTCGTTCCGAAACCAAGATTACCCGCAGAGTGATGGAGGGAGCTCCCCTGCTCAAGGTGGTTGGCCGGGCGGGGGTGGGTGTGGACAACGTGGACACCGACGCGGCGACCCATCTGGGCGTCGTCGTGATGAACACGCCGAGTGGGAACACAATATCGACGGCGGAGCTGACGTTCTCCATGCTGATGGCTCTCGCGCGAAAGATCCCACAGGCGCACATGACCATGAAGGCTGGCGAGTGGAACCGCAAAATGTTCCAAGGAGTAGAGCTCTACAACAAAACCCTCGGAATACTCGGGATGGGCCGGATCGGGAGCGAGGTGGCGAAGCGAGCCTTGGTGTTTGGAATGCGAGTTCTGGCTTGCGATCCGTATCTCACCAAAGCACGAGCCCAGGCGATGCAAGTCGAACTGGCCGATGGTTTGGATGAGATTTACGCACAAGGAGATTTCATCACAGTCCACATGCCGTTGACCGACGAAACCAAGGGGATGTTGGACGCTGGGGCGTTTGGGAGGATGAAGCGGGGGGTGCGAATTCTCAATTGTGCCCGCGGCGGGATTGTGAAGGAAGCGGACCTCCTGGAGGCGCTGAAATCAGGACAGGTTGCCGGTGCGGCATTGGATGTTTACGAGGAGGAGCCGCTGCCCAAGGACAGCCCATTGAGAGCCATGCCGCAGCTCATCATGACGCCTCACCTCGGCGCGAGTACTGAGGAAGCTCAAGAGAATGTGGGCATTGAGGTGGCGGAGGCCATCATCGAGTTTTTGTTGCATGGCGCCGTGCGCAACGCCGTCAACCTCCCTAACTTGGACGTCAAAACTTACGCGATCGTCAAGCCTTACCTGAGCCTGGGTGAGAAATTGGGCCGACTTCTGGCTCAGTTGGCTCCTAAAAGGAACGATCGCATTGTTGTGACCTACGGCGGCAAGGCGACAGACTTGCCTGCGGATCCCATTACGCGGGCCGTTTTGAGGGGGTTCCTTGCCCCAATCGCCGGCAGGGACGTCAACCAGGTCAATGTGCGCTCGTATGCGGACAACTTGGGTCTTTTGGTTGAAGAGATCAAGTCGGCTGAGGTGATTGACTACAATGAGTGGCTTCACATCGCTGTGTACTCGGGGGACCAAAAAGTATCTGCCGGGGGAACCTTTTTCGGTTCGCACAACAACCCGCGGATTGTCCGGTTGAACGGACAAACGGTGGAGATCGTGCCCTCGGGAAACATTTTCCTGATGAACAACCGGGATCGGCCTGGTATTGTGGGCTACATCGGGTCCTTGTTTGCGCGACACAATGTGAATATTGCGAGCATGAGTTTGAACCGTGATGAGGCCGGAGGCCGGGCTCTCACGGTGTTGAACCTCGACAGCGTTCCTTCGGCATCGACCATCGAGGAAGTTCGGATGGATCCAGACATCAGCAATGTTCGTGTTATTTCGCTTTGACTGTAATTCTTATGAATAGGATTCGACTGTGACGGCGCATTTTTTTTGGACCCGAGAGCTTGTTCTGGCCGGCGTTCTCGCGTGCTGCGGCCTGTCTGGGGATCGCGTGTTGATATCGTCCGCTCTAGCGCAGAACACCTCTCCAAAAGCCCGATCCGCGAAGTCGGAGGTGGACCTTTTTGGGGACGATGTGCTGGCCGAGGGCCGAGGCGTTATCGTCCGGCGCAGCCAGTTGGAAGAGGCCTTTGTTTTGTTCAAGGCGAACCTCGTTTCGAGAGGTCAGCGATTCCCCGATGAAAAGCGGGAAGGAGTTGAGGCGCAACTTTTGGACAAGCTGATCGTCAGCCAGATTTTGATGGCCCAAGCGACCCAGGAGGACCGTGCTAAAGCCAAGATTTCCGGCGCCAAATTCATTGAACAAACGCGCAAACAAGCACCCTCTGAGGAGGCCTTCAAACGTCAGATTATGGCCACCGGGATGACCCTGGTAAAGTTTGAAGAACAGATCTCCGAACGCGCCGTCTGCGAACAGGTTTTGGACCGAGCGCTCAAGAGCAAGACCGCCATCACGGATGCCGAGGCAAAAAAATTCTACGACGACAACCCCAAGCGTTTTCTGCAACCAGAAATGATGCGGGTCAGACATCTGCTGGTCAGCACCCGTGATCTGGGCGGGAGAGACCTGCCTGAGACCCTTCGGAATGCGAAAAAAGAAATCGGTTCAAAGCTTTTGCAACGCGCCAAAAAGGGCGACGATTTTGAAGCCCTTGTCAAGGAGGCCTCCGATGACCGTGCATCGCGGGACAAGGGCGGTGAGTACACTTTTCCACGGGGCCAGATGCCGCCTGAATTCGAAGCTTCCGCCTTCGCCCTCGCCCCGAACCAACTCAGTGACCTCGTGACCACAGTCCACGGATTTCATATCATCAAGGGTTTGGAGCGGATCTCTGAGAAAAAGATTCCCTATTCCCAGGCGGGGATGGACATCAAGGAAAAGCTGGCTTTCGATGAGGTGCAGAAGCAATTGCCTGAGTTTTTCGAGAAGTTAAAAAAGGAGTATCAGGTGATCCTCAAGAAGCCATGAGCCTACATTCAGACCTCAGTAAAACCGGTTGAAATCGTGATCTGGGCGCGCAACCCCAATTCCTCCGTTTTTCCTAATCGTAATCGTAATCGTAATCGTAATCGTAATCCTCGGGTGTTGCCCTTGAAACAGAGGGGTGGATTACGATTACGATTAGGATTACGAGAAGATCCGGAAAAATCTGAGATGCGCACTTTTGAAGGCAGTTCCGTCACGGCTTGTTTGACATGCGTGCGCCTTGGTTTTAATCTTGTGATTAGTCATTTCTATGCAGACCGAGCTCGCAGCAGATTTTGTTGTTCAACTGACGGAACCCGCCGTGGCGCAAGTCAAGGTTCTCGGGCAGTCCGATTCGAACGCGTCGAAACCCCTGCGTCTTTACGTGGAATCAGGAGGCTGCTCGGGGCTTCAGTACGGGATGACGTTCGACGAGCGGCGCGATGGAGACCTCGT
>CAMBEJ010000091.1 GCA_945865375.1 Akkermansia muciniphila
AAGGTTTCGGAGTTGGGATGACCCGAGAGGGTTGAAGGAGCTTAGCCAGGGGCAAACGAGTCTGCGAGTGCCGCCCCTGGATCCCAGCCCCAATGGCAGTCGCCCCCTCCTTCGCCAAGGCTTCCGCCTTCGCTGAAGCTACGGTGGACGGGACGGCGGGCAGGCCGGAGGGCCGATGGATTTCGTCTTAGAAACGAACCCGAGCAATATCGTGAGTTGTTGAATGGAAACTGTGTGATTATTGATGAATCTGACTTTTGGTGAACCTTGATCCATCACCCTTCCAGGGCGTGAATCCAATTCCAAAACCAACCAGGTGCCGCGCTCGTAGACTCGCTTGCGCCTGGCTAACATCTCCGACCCTTCCAGGGCAAAAGGCGCTTTCCAAGCCTTAAGAAAGCGGGTCATTCCACTCAAAACAGCCAAGAACCTAAATCTCGATGAATTAACTCTCAGAATTTGAACCCCAGAGCAGGGTTGATTCAAGCGCACGAGCGCCGGCTTCCAGCCGGCTTTGCTTCACGGATCCGCCGGTCGCGCTCCCAAGCCGATTGGAAATCGGCGCTCCGTCCCGTCCGGCTGGGCGGCAGCTGTTTTCTTGAATCAGCCCTGACCCCAGAGGCACCAAGAAGAACAGTCATTGAAACCGGATTGTTTTCCACGTATTTTCCTCCCTCTGTGCCTCTGTGCCTCTGTGGTTCAAAATTCAAATATTTTTGGTTAGCGATAATGCGGGCATGACCCAACCGAGGATGTTGCGACTCACGACAATCCTGCTTGCCTTTCTGTCTGGGGTCCCGGCCCTGGGTTTTCAAGTCCTGTGGGTGAAAACCATTTCGATCGGCCTCGGACGCGAATATCCGTCTGTGATCAGCTCAAGCACGGCTTTCCTGGGCGGGATGGCGCTCGGCGCCTGGCTCCTGCACGCGTGGCGGCGGACGAGTCTTGATCCGTTTCGGCTGTTTGTCTTCCTGGAATGCCAAGCTGCGGCATGGATGGTCGTTCTGGTTGCGTTTTCTCCAACCTTTCAGCAGCACTTCCCGCTCTGGATTGGGTTGACCCCCTCTCCCTTGAGGCATTGGGCCGTCGCTCTGGCTGTGCCGTTTGTGTTGATGCTCCCCGTTTCGCTGGGTCAGGGAGTCAGCATTCTTTTGCTCAAAAACGGGCTCGAGGCCGCACGCCCTGCCCAACCGCTTATCTCAGGGTTGTACGCCGCCAACACCGCTGGAGGTCTGGTCGGGCTTTTGCTCACCACGTTTCTGTTGCTGCCCCAATTTGGCTGCGCACAAACCGCATGGATTCTGGCCGGTGTGAACGGCATCACCGCTCTGATCGCGTGGACGAGTTGCATGTCTCGAAAACCCCTGTCATCGCAACCGCAGAAGTCAGGCCCGTTCATTCACCAGACCGTAAAAAAGACGATCGGTCTCGCAACCTTGGGGGCGCTTTTTCTGAGCGGCTTTCTTGGAGTCGGTTATCAAATGCTGATCGTGCGCGGTTTGTCGCGAATCCTCGAGAACACGGCTTTCACGTTCGCAACTGCCCTGGCGGTCTACCTGGGATCCAGCGCCTTGGGCGCGGCCTGGAATCAAAAGCGGCAACATGACCCCCCTACAGATCACGACCCTCTCCCCATAAACGCCCTCGCCGCGTTGATTGTTTCGGGCTTTTACGGCATCATGGCGCTTTCCGCCGCAGGGCCCTGGTATCACTCGCTGCGATCCTTTTTCGGGGATGCTCTGGGTGGGGTCTTCGTGGCCGAATTCATCATCGTGTCGGCTGTTTCCGCTCCTGTTTGCTTTTGGATGGGATTCGTATTCTGCAGTCTGTGGAGGCACAGCTCGGAGGGGGCGAATCCGGCTGAATCAATCGCCCTCCTTTATGCTGCGAACCTCCTAGGGGCGGCCGTGGGCCCAGCATTCACAGGTCTTTTTCTCCTAAAACTGACAGGGATCAAGACTGCTCTTTTGCTTCTCTCCATGGCCTACGTTTTCGTGGTGCCCTCGTGGAAGCTCTGGGGTTGGAGGGCTGGTCCAGTTCTGGTCGCAGCGCTGATCGCATCTGTGATCCCTTTTGAAAAGCAGCCTGCCACCGATAAGATCCTGGCCAGCGTGGAAGGTCCCGGGGTGAATGCGTCTGTGTTGGAATCCCCCAATGGCCACCGAACGCTGCGCGTCAACCAGCGCTTCCAGATGGGTGGCACAGGTGCCGTGACGCCGCAGAGGCGACAGGCCCATATCCCACTGCTGCTCCACCCCAGACCCAAAACTGCTTTATTCCTCGGCATGGGCACCGGAATTACCTTTGCTGCGGCGTCGGTGCATCCGAACCTCTCTGCCGACAGCGTGGAGCTGCTGCCAGAGGTCGCTCAACTGCGACCCTTTTTCGAACCTTACAGCGCCTTGCCGGAAGGTCTTGCGTTTCGTGTCTTCATCAGCGACGCGCGCCGTTTTGTTCTGGCGATTGACAAAAAATACGACGTGATCGTCTCAGACTTGTTCCACCCGGCTTTGGACGGAAGTGGGGCGCTGTACGCTCGTGAACATTTTCAGGCGATCCGCAACCTGCTCGCTCCGGAGGGCTTGTTCTGTCAATGGATCCCCATGCACCAGGTGGATCGCCAGACTTTCAACTGCATCGTGCACACGTTCATGCAGATCTTCCCGGAGGCCAATGCCGTGATGCTCCGCTTCGCTGTGGATGCCCCGGTGGTGGGACTTGTGGGTGGCAAGTTTCCGGTGCTCAGCGATGGATGGGTTGAATCCAGGCTCTCCCACTCTCCCCTCGCCGGGCAGCTCAAGAGCCTCTCCCTGGCCGACACGGTTCGCCTTCAAGGCTGTTACCTGGCGGACGCCCCCACCCTGAGAGGGCTGACCGATGGAGCTCCCATAAACACCGATGACAACCAGTGGATCGCCCTCCACGCGCCCGCCTTCTCCTTCCAACGGTCGGCCACTCCCTACGGTCGGTTCATGGAGTTGCTGCGGCAGGCATCCGCAGGATCACGGGCCATCAATTCCGCAAGCGCCCGCAGTTTCATCGACGCAAGGAATGTGTATCTGAACGGGCTTGTGCTGGAATCTGAGAAGAAGGTTGGCGAAGCCCTCCGGGCCTACGTTGAATCCGCCAGGATTAGCCCTGATTTCAGCTTGGGTTACGCGCAATGCCTGAGTTTGATTCCGCTGCTGGCCAACTCCCAACCTCAATTGACACGTGAGATTCTGCAGGCCTTGGTGGCAGCTAGGCCTGAACGAACAATCGCACAGGACCTGTTGCAACGGTTACATGAAGAGGGCCGGGGCTCCGCCAAACCCTGATGTGCTCATGAGACCTATCTGTTGCCACGCTGGAGCGGATCCCAGAATTCAGAGTTGATCAACCCTCTCGCGTTGCCCGAGCTTGGGTCCACAGGGGGATTTATCGTCTCGTTTTTTCGAGCCTCAGAATGGCCGTCATTAAACACAACAATCCCGGTTTTTTTGTGGCGAAGGACATCAATTCCCTCGAACGCTTTGCTGCCCGACGCCTTGGGGTCCATGCAGGAAGTGGGCCACCAAAGGCTGCTGCTCCACATCCCATCAGATTTCGGCATCCCGTCCCCAATGCAGAGGCTTTGGGAAGGACTCACGATCGATGTCCGCTTGAAATGCGCGGGGCTCGTGAACCGTATCCCTCCCACTGTCTGATCTCCTCCGCTGTAGGGGTGTATTCCCAAGAAAAACGAATTGAACCCGTATCCCACCTTGTGCGGATCGTACTTCCACTCCCAGGCAATCCCGTTGTCCAACCGTTTTCCCTTGATGCTGGGGCAACGAAATAGATTGGAGTTCGCGACGTAACTCAAGATGGTCGTTCCCCACCAATTCGTCAGCGACCTGTTAGCATCGTCGGTCGTCAAACCCTCATTGCGATGTCCTGGAAATGTCTCGATGTTGTCATCCGTGTAGAACTGCATGTAGAGCCCGATCTGCCGCAAATTGTTTAGGCATGCAATCCGTTGTCCCTTCTCCTTCGCTTTTCCGAGGGCCGGCAGCAACATGCCGGCAAGGATGGCGATAATGGCGATGACAACAAGGAGTTCGATCAAAGTGAAACCCGATCGGGAGGCTTTGGGTGTTCGAAATATTCTCATACAGGCTCGGCAGAGTTCAGTCTTGGAGTTACTCAAGCACCTTTTCCTAATCCCACAGGGAAGTCAAACCAGAGTTCGCAAGGGGCGCATCTCAGATTTTTCGTGCTCGCGTTTCCTACTCGTAATCGTAATCGTAATCGTAATGGTCATCCCATGAACCGCCGATTCGACCACGAAAAGCTGGAGGTTTACCCTTTGACAATGCCCGTGGATCCGCTTTGGAAAGTGCCGCCGCCCTGGATGTGCTCGTGGCCAAAGGCCGATTTTCTGGGGAGGAAGTTCTGTCAGGAAAAGACCGCCTCTGGAGCGTCGTTTCGATGCAGGTCGCCTTGATAAAGGCAACCTCCGATTACCGGTTGCACCAGGGAAACCCGGGATAGGATTACGATTACGATTACGAGAAGATCCGGAAAAATCTGAGATGCCCACGTTCGCAAGGGGCGCGAGGTGGGTGCAACTCACGTTATCCGGGGTCGCCCTCCCCTGACGCCGATATCTCGTCGCTTGACGACGCTCAAGTGGCACCACGGATGCCACGGAGAATGGACTCATCTCATCTCCCTTTCCCCATCCGTGTTATCCGTGTCATCCGTGGTTAAATCTTCCCATTCTGCGGCAGGTACCGTCCTCCGGAGGATAATACCGAACCCGGATATCGCATTTGAGCCTAGTCATTTGGAGAGGTGCCCCTCGAAGACTCTCTCGAAAAACTGGTAACCCGTCCTCTTCAGCCCCAATTTCGAGTACACTTCCTTTGCGGAGTGATTGTGTTGGTCCACATAGAGACGTACTCCACACACATCGCTCGCCGCCATGGCACGGGACATGATATGGTCGTGAATCCTCCTAAAAACCCCGCGACGACGCGCTTCCCTGGAGATATAAACGCTTTGAATCCACCAAAACCAGCCATTGCGCCAATCGCTCCATTCATAAGTGATCAGGGTCTGACCGATCACGCGCCCTCCGTGCTCGGCGAGAAAATACCGCCCTTTCGAGGCATCCTCAAGAACCGCGGAAACACCCTGGTGAAGCACCGTGCAATCTAAGGCAATGCCTTCCGACTCCAAAGCCAGCAGCCTGTTGAAATCGGCAACGAGGGAGGTGTCTTCAGGCGTGCCGTCACGGATGCTGAGTAGCGGGTCGTCCACCATGACGGCAGGAATCGTCACACGCCCATGTTCGACAACAGCAACGCAAGCCGGTTGACAACCTCGGTCAACCGAGGGTGCGCCTGTTCAAATCCTTGGACGCTGGAAGTCAGCCCTCCCAAAGCATGCGACAGTAGTTCCGGGCGCTTGGCGTCCCGAGTCGCCTCGTGCGTTGAAAGATCCGCAAAACCGGCGATGCTGCGTGCGTGCTCAGGTTGCGACCCTTCCAGGGCCGAAATCTCCTCTTTCAGTGCCCCAACCAACTCCAGCAGCTCGGACCTCTGTCCGCTGTCAATCGAACCTGCGCCGCGCAGTCGTTCCTCGATCTTTCGAAGGGTTTGTTCAAGCATAAGACTTTTTCTAGAAACTGTTACATGGAACCCTAGGCCCGCGCCGCGCCCTGTCAAGCGAGCCAAAGGGTGATACCGCAATTCTCATTATGGCCGGCGCATTGTGGCAGACCCCCAGCTCTGCCACTGGAGTTGGGACATTTTGTGAGCGCCCCGGCCCTCGCTTCACTGTTTTGCCGGAAAAATGACTCAAAAAGAGCCCCCCAAGCGCCCAGGGCACGGGGCAAGGCCGATGAACTCAATTTCACAGCCCGGTGCGGTTGAGTGGGTTCTGGATTTCTTCATTGGAAGAATGGCTGCACGAACAAAGTCCTTGCCACCGCCTCCAACCTCCCTCAGGTGGGCTCATTACTCGGAAGAAAAACAATCGTGCAACCGCCGATTGAGCATCAACCCTAAAACTTCGTGGATCCCAAAGCGGTGGGGCGGTTTGACAGGGGCTCTTTTCGCCACTGTTGCAGGGGTGTTATTTTTCTGTTTTTAAGGGGATACCGGCAGCCTCGTCGGGTTGAGTTATGATTTTCCTTTCGCACTGAGATCCCCGATCAAAGCCGACGAGGTGGTGGTAACTTATCTGGATGAGGAGTCACACAAGGATTTGGAGCAACCCTTCTCCGCTGTTTGGGATCGGTCTCTTCACGCAAAACTATTAGACGTGCTGCTCGCGGAGCAGTCCAAGTTGGTGGCTTTCAACATTCTCTTCGTGGACTCGAACACGAATGCCATGGCCGCCGATGCCAGTTTGGTGGCCGCCGTCAAAGCCCACGGCAAAGTGGTTTCCGCGATGAACCTTCTGAGATTCAAGGCCCACGAAGGGACCTTATCTGAACGGTTGGAAGTGCCTTTCGAGGATCTGCTAAAAGCCTCTGCGGGCCTCCGCAAAACGGGGCTGCCAATCGATCCTGACTTTGGAATCCGGATGCATGCTCCGATTCTTTTTAACGTGGGTGGCCTGGAGGAAGTGGACAGTCTGGCTTGGGCTGCAGCCAGGCTGGGTGGTAGCCCGTTTGTCCAACCGAGGGCCGCCCGCGAAGGCGCTCGCTGGATCAATTACTACACTCCACCAGGCGGCCTCAAAAGCATCAGCTTTTCCAAGGTCCTCCAGCGCCAGGGGTTCGAATCCGGCATGTTTCGCGATAAAATCGTGTTCGTGGGCAGCAAGCTCTCCGCGCATTTCAGCGGCCAAGGCAAGGACGAGTTCGCCACGGCCTACACTCGCTGGGGCATGGGGTTTTCACCCGGCGTCGAAATCCACGCCACTCAGTGCTTGAACCTGCTACGAGGGGATTGGTTGACTCGATTTCCAAAGTGGATCGAACTCGAGCTTGTGATTTTGTTCGGGGCGGGTTTTGGTTATGGTGCCACATTGCTTCGCCCTCTCTCGGCCGCCGCCCTGGCGTTGGTCGCAGGGCTCGGGATTATCTGCGTGGCCTGTGCCTCGGTGTGGTTTGCGCAGGTCTGGTGGAGTTGGCTGGTGCTGGTGGCTGTACAGATCCCCGTCGGACTGCTGTGGTCCTGGCTGCATAGCTCCTTCCACTGGTATGGAGAGCGCCGCGTTTTGATGGAATCGCTCTCGCTGCACATCTCCCCTTCCCGCACAAAGGAGCTGCTCAAAAATCCGGAGCTCATGAAGCCCGGTGCCAAGTTGGAGCAGCTCAGCATCCTTTTTACAGACATCAGCAACTATTCGCTCATCAGCGAGCTCACCGTGCTGCAGGATCTCGACAAAATGCTCAACAGTTACTTTGAGAAAGCTCTGGAAGCAGTTCATGAAACGGACGGCACGGTGATCAAGTTGATCGGCGACGCTATCTTCGCCGTTTGGAACACCCCGGAACTCCAGCATAACAAAGAGGAGCGGGCCTGTCGCACCGCCATTCGTCTGCATGAACAGTTGGTGTTCTACGAAGCCGACAACCAGAACTCGCCTCTCAAGACTCGTGCGGGCCTCCACACAGGCGAGGCGTTGGTCAGTAATTTTGGCAGCACCAAGCGCTTCGATTACACCGTCATGGGCGCTGCGGTGAACCTGGCTTCTCGCCTCGAAGGGCTTAACAAGCATCTGGGAACTTCAATCCTGGCTTCACGTGAATTTCAGAAACCCATCGAAGATAAGTTCACCACTCGATCCGTCGGAACCTTTAAAGTGAAAGGCATCGGGCGCTCGGTTCAGGTGTGCGAGATCCTCGGGGAGTTGAACATCATGCACACCACCCAACCGTGCCGTGACTCCTTCGCAGCAGCCCTCAGGAAGTTCAAGCGCGATGAGTTCGAGGAGTCGTCCAGGGGGTTTGAGGAAACCCTCAAGATCAAGCCTGACGACGGTCCGAGCAAATTCTACATGAAAGAAATCAAAGCACTCCTAGCGACTCCCCCGGATGAAAACTGGACGGGCGATGTCAACATCGGAGAAAAGTAGCCACTCTCCACTCCGCTTTTGGAATGTAAGAAACCCCCCGCTTGCATCTCAAACAATCGAAGCTTCTCACCCAAACGGGTTAGTCCCGCCACACTTGATCGAGTTCTGAATCACCCGTAACGCGGTTGACGCCGCGCCGGTCGGCGTCCAAAATCAGGCAGTGGTGAATTCATCTATGGCTCATGAAAAGCAGCCTTCGGTAATTCTCAGGACCGTGCCTCCAGAAATCCCGGCACGCAGTACGCTTACTCCAACGTGGGTGCGACCGTGGCTGGATTGGTGATTGAGAAGGCATCGGGTCAATTGTTCAACGAGTTCTGCAATCAGCATCTGTTCAGGCCGCTGGGGCTAGCCTCCACGCGCTGGTTCTTCCGAGAACTGCCCGAACCCACACAGGTCGCGATCCCTTATGATGAGAACTTTGCGCCTTAGGGCCACTATGGATTCGCCGAATATCCGAGCGGCCAGCTTCGCAGCAGCGTGACGGAGTTTTCCAAGTTCATGCTCATGTTGATGAATCAAGGGGAATGGGCCGGACGAAGAATCCTGTCCGCCGGCGCCACGGTTGAGATGCAGCGCGCCCAATTCCCGGCGCTGGATCCCGAAGGAAGTTTGCTGCTGGGGGTTCGGGAACCAGCCAACGGAGTGCCACAATTCTTTCATCAGGGTGCCGAGTCAGGCGTCGGTTCCTACTTCCTGTTTCAGACCGACAAAACCGGCGCTCTTTTCATGTGCAACGGGTCTCTTAAAAACGACTCGTACGACTCGTTGATGAATCGGTTGCTCGAGGAGATTCCCAAGGTGCCCGTGGTCAGCCCGCCCGACGGCTCGCCACCCACACTCAGCGCTTCCGCCGTGGTCGGTGCCAAGATCGTCCTGTTCTGGCCGGCGTCGGCGTCCGACTTTGTTCTGGAAACCAACACCGCGGCATCGTCCGCCGGATGGACGGCGGTTCCGACGAATCAGCTGGGCACCGAGGGTGGCAACAAAGTTTTCACCGAGGGCCTCGACGGCAGCGCGCGTTTCTATCGGTTACGAAGGAATTAAAAGGTTCTTCGCTGTTTTCGATGGAACCTGCCGGTTTCTGGGATTAGATAACCGGGAAAGGTCCATCCCAACTCCAAATCCTTTGCATTCCACTCAAAACAGAGAGGAACCAAGATTGCGTGTCCGTCGAGTTGCCCCCATTTTCCCGTTGCGATCTCCAACTACGACAAAGGTCTGATTCTGACTCAACAGATTGTTCATAAAATCCTGAATTTTATCAAAGCAGAAGCCAGCCAGGAGGAGATGAAGCAGCTCACGCAGAAAGCGAGTCTTAACGGAAAAAATGCCCCACCTGATCCTGATCAATTCCTCCAGCATCTGATCCACTTTGGGTCGGCCTTCTTTCGAGATTCGGCTGGTCGACCCACCGCGCCGTCGTTGCAATCCACGCGTCTCGTGGGCAGGGTCGCTGGGGCGTTAGGCGTTGCTAGTCGCACCTTGTAACCGATGATTTCTAAACTACCTCGATGGGTCTCGGCTTGTGCGTGGGCGCTGGCTTTCGTCGCGGGCATTGTCGTTGTCGTTGGGCTGCTGGGCTTCGAGCATCAGGCCGTCACTCATCTTACTGGCACTACGTCGATGCTGGCAGCAGCCTTGGCCGCTCTTGACGGTGCGGCGGCTCTCCACTTCGCCGCCATCATCGGCTCTTTCATGGCGGGCACTGTTTTGAGTGGTTTTCTCATTCGGGACAGCACTCTCCAGCTCGGACGCCGCTACGGTGTGGCTCTGCTTTTGGAGTCCATTCTGCTTTGCGTCGCCGTCCCACTCCTCAAGCGCAACAACCTCTTGGGCATCGATTCCGCGTCGTGCGCCTGCAGCCTCCAGAATGCGATGGTGAGCACCTACAGCGGCGCAGTCGTCCGCACCACCCACCTTTCCGGCATGTTCACCGACCTCGGCATCTTTCTCGGCCACTCGCTGCGCGGCCTGCCCGTGGACATGCGACGGCTCCAGCTCTGTTTTCTAGTTATCTCCGGTTTTCTCTGCGGCGGCATCGCGGGTGCGGTTGCCTTCCATCGCCTCAGCTATTCTGCGCTTTTCATCCCAGCTGCCCTCACAGCCATCACCTCGTTTGCGTATGCCATCCACCATCTCCGCAATCGCCGCAAGGCCTAACTGAAATGATTTATGCACCACAGAGACACAGACCGGAAGGCTCGCTTTACGCGCACCGCGTCCAAACCCCGAAGCGAGTCAGGAACCAGGGCGATAATTTGGCTGTCCCTGTTCCTTGAATATGTCAATAGTCATCTCTGACCCCAAATCCACGGGTAACAAAACTTTTGGCGCAATTCGGGCAGTTGCCTCAAGCAGTACGAAGTTTGACCATCGCCCCGGTCTCATGCATCTTGGCGTGAGGCAATGGCTGAAGGCAATTTGAACCACTCGATAAGGCAACCGAAACGTCCGCTGATCATAGCGTTGGGCGTCTCGGTCCTTGCCCATTTGCTGCTCGTGGTTCTGGTCCATTACGTCCCACGATGGGAGTGGCTTCAAAAAAGTCGTGTGTTAAGCTCTCTCATCCGCGAAGCAAAGTCTCTAGACAACCCTCTTATTCAACCAAGAAAACAGAGCGAAAAGGATCGAGAGCCCGAAGCTCAATATCCGACGGTTTTTGTGGAGATCCCAAAGGAGCAAGAAGTTTCGGAGCCTCCCAAAGAAACCCAGTACTACTCGGACAAATCCTCCGTTGCGGCAAACCCAAACCCCGAACCGCTGAAACTCAAGGACGCGCCGAAAATCGAGGGAACTCAGGACAAAGTTATCAGGCTGGCAGACAACCAAGCACCAAAACCGCCACCCCCGCCACCTGATGCGGATCAGCCACCGCCAAAGCCTAAGCAAGAACCGAAACCGGAACTTAAGAAACCCGAGCCAGTCCCGCCTAAACCGGAAAGCGAACCGAGCCCGGGAGACCTGGCTCTTTCAAAACCATCTCCGTCCCCGATTCCGCTGGTCACAGCGGCAAAACCACCGCCACAAACTCTAACCCCGACCCCGGCTCCACCCCCGAAGCCCGCGAAACGACCTCGAACACTGGCTCAAGTTTTTGATCAAAGCCCTCAGTTGCGCGGCGAGAAGTTTAAACAGGCCGGCGGGGTCAAGAAACGCGGCATCACAGCGGCCCTTGACGTCCGTGCCTCCACCTTTGGAGCTTACGATCAAGCCCTCATTCATGCCATCGAGGAACGCTGGTTTCAATTGTTGGATGAGAACGACTACTCAGGGGAACGCGTCGGGAAAGTAGTCCTTGAGTTCAAACTCAAATACGATGGGTCCGTGATGGATATGAAAGTGGTGGAGACGAGCGTGGGGGAAGTGCTCGGGCTTCTCTGCCTCCGGGCTGTCAAGGATCCGGAACGTTACGAGACGTGGCCCTCCGACATGCGGCTGCTTTACAGCAGCGGCTTCCGCGAAGTTCGTTTCACTTTTTACTACAACTGACCAGAACACGACAGACCTCTATGCTGAACTTCATCAAAGACGGCGGGCCATTCATGTGGCTCCTCATATCCACTTCTCTTGTGTCTTTGACCTATATCATCGAGCGCGGCTGGGCCTTACGCTGGACTCGCATAGTCCCCGATGCCGTGGGGTCCGCCGTTGAAAGTTGTCGAGGCCGAAGTGATGTGCCCATGTTGCAACGTGTTTGCGAACAAAATCCCTCACCCGCCAGCAGGTTGCTGCTCGCGGCATCCAATCACCTCGACTGGCCCATCGTTGAGAATGTCGATGCCATCCAAACGAGGGCGCGCAAGGAAATCGCATTGATGGAGCGAGGGCTCGTCATGGTTGAAGTGGTGGTCGGAATCGCCCCGTTATTGGGCCTCGTTGGAACTATCCACGGTTTGATCACCATCTTCAGTGACTTTGGGAAAGCCAGCTCCGGCAGCAACGAAGCGCTCGCGAAAGGCATCGCCTTCGCCCTCAACACGACTCTCATGGGACTTCTCATCGCCATTCCCTCGCTGGTCGCGTGGAGCTATTTCACGAAAAAAGTGGAAACACTCACTATCGAGCTCGAAACGATCTGCGACGAATTCGTCCGGCGTGTCTACAGGCATCGTTAAGGCCGAGGCCAGGCTTCAACCCCACCCCAGCCCTATGCGTTTTGCTGTCCGAAAACGAAAACAAACACCGGCGATTATCATCGTCTCCTTGATCGATGTCCTGATCGTCTTGCTGATCTTCATGATGGTTTCGACGTCTTTCAAACAACGCCCGTCGATCCAACTGGCCCTCCCTGAATCCAAACAAGCCGCGCAGGAAGGCGTGTCGCAGGAGAATCTGGTGATCACAATTGCCAACAAGGAACCCTTCCTCTACCTGGAAGCTCGTCCGGTGACCATTGAAAAACTCGAGCAAGAGGTCTCCGCCCATGTCAGGCGAAATCCAAAAACGACCTTGTCTTTCAGGGCGGACGCACAAGCTCCTGTGGGTCAAATCGTCCGTCTCATGGATATGGCAAAAACGCTCAAAATCAGCAAAGTGAACCTCCTGACACAAAACCCCGCCAAGTAAAGCCTCCCAACGAACAGCGAACAACTCACCCCTCATTTTCTCCCAAAAAGCCTGCTCCATCCTGATTTAGATTGGAGGACTTTCTGCTGAACTTTCAGTTGGCCCAGGATCGATTGCCAAGCGATGTACACCCTGTGCCATTGATTTTCCAAACCCCGTAGGGAGCCGTCGCTGAGTTCGCTCACAAACCGGATGGACGGGGCATTTCCGATCAGTGCGTGAACATCCTCCTTCGATGGCGCGCCGGACTCAATGCTCGACAGAATCATCTCCAACTCCTGGGTGATCACACTCTTGACCTCCAGAAATTGGTTTTCGTCCTCCTGTTCAAATTTTTTACTGCGGGCGAGGGAGACGTAGTGATTAAACTGTTTCCAACACTCCAAATAGCTCTCCAACTGCAGGATCAACTGGTCCAGTTTCTTCTTATCCATAAATTTCCATTCAGGACGACGTCTCGCAAGATACTCTAGCGGGGGCCAAACTATTTATTTTCGGCTGAGCAGACGCGGACTCAAAAAAATGATCGCCCCACCCCGCAATTCGCGCGCCGTCAATCTGAGGGACCCATACTCCGCTATTAACTCCCCAGACGGCATTTGTAATTGCTGCGCCTTGCGAAATGTCGAAACCACCAACTGCGAGATCCCCCGGACTTGCGCTGCCGGAAACGACTGCGGGAGCGTCGAAGCCAGTATGCGACCATCAGAGTCCACCGTGAAACTCCCGGTCGGCAGCCGCGAAAGCGCCGGGGTGTCATCCGTCTTCGAAAACCAGCTCAAGAGCCCCATCGTGTCAAAATTAATTTTAAGGTTTCGCGGGCCAACTCCATCGAGAGGGATCGACTGAATCCCACGCAGAGATCGGCCCCCTCGCGAGGGACAATCGCCAAGTGATGCTCCGAACCCGCCATCTCAATCCGCTGCAACGGCCCCGCATTCAGGGATTCACCAAGGGACTGAAAACTGACCACCGTATTCCTGACCCACTCCGCAGTTTGATCCGCATTCGCCACCCCCCATGTTTCAGAAGATGCTTTGCCGTCAGCAGGCACGGAGAGTAGAAAACTCACTCCAGACACCCGCGAAAGCTCGGCAAGCTTCGAGAGAGGCTTTCCACCAGCGCCTCCGGCCGCTCCCCCTCCACTCCCGGCGCTCGCCATGGCCCCAGTTGATTCGTCGAGGGCTTGAGCCGTTTCCAACAACAACCCTTGATAGGAACCAAACAATGTCCGGACATGACCTTCGTCGGCGGGCAGGATCTCAAAGTTTCCAGTCTTCCAGGACGAAATGATTTGAAACGCTTTCTCCCCATCCAACCCCCCAGTCACCGCGTCGATAATCTCCCCGTTCAACAACCAAATCCGCCCTTCCAACGTCCCGTTAATGATTTTCATCACGGCTGAACTCCCCGATAAACACTCAAGCTGGATAATGTCCACAAGGCTTTTGCTTTGAACCCCTCGAAATCCAGCAGCGGATTTTTTGCCGAGCAAGGACTCTATGCAATCCAGGAAAAAAGTGATCTCCTGCTGAGAATTCGGTTTCTCAAGAAACAGGTCGATGCCCATCGAATAGGCGCGGGCACGAAATTGCTCGTCCACCACCGAAGTCATCACTGCGGTCCGCAGGCTGGGGAACTTGCGCCGCACGATGGTTAAAACTTGCAACCCGTCCATCTTGGGCATGTTGAGATCCGAAACCAACAACCCAAACTGATCGGATTCCAGCAACGCAATGGCGCGCGCTCCCGATGTGGCGGTGTGGATCTCCGGCTTACTAGGGAGTTTACTTAAGATCTCCTTGTAAACGTCCAAGAGATCCTGGTCATCGTCCTACAATAAAACTTTTTGAGAGTCAGCCATCACGAAACAGAGCGGTCCTGCGCTTGGGAATTCTTATTCAAAGCCGAGTTTCGCAATTTTGCAAGTTCTCTTACTGCGCTTCTCTTACTGCGCTGCCTGTAGGTTCTCGTAAAGTGGAACACGGCCATTGGCTTTTTTGCCGCACAGCCTCATGGTTGTCCTCATGTTGTCGCGTCGTTGCCATCAAAACGGCAGGTCCGTGAGCCGCATTCCAGTCGGTGGTCCCTGATGACTTCCCCGATTTGTGGCATGATAAAGTTGATCTCCCTTCCCTATTTCACGGCCTTCCTGGGGCTGGTGCTCCTCACGCCCGCCTACGCGCAAAACGTTCGCCTGACCGAAATCATGTATCATGCCGTTGGCACGAATGTCCTGGAGGAGTGGTTCGAGCTGCATAATCCCGGGAGCAAGGCGGTGAGCCTCTCCGGGTGGCGCGTCAGCAAGGGCGTGAGCTTCACCTTCACAACCACTATGACCCTCAACGCGGGAGAGTTCCTCGTCGTGGCCGCTGACGGGCCGACGTTCAGGGCACAGCATCCGGCGATCGCGAACTATGTCGCTGGCTGGACCGGGACATTGAGCCATGACGGCGAGGAAATAGTGTTGGAAGATGCCCTGGGCAACGCAGTGGATAGCGTCAGCTATGCGCCCGAAGGCGATTGGGCGGTGCGCGGGATCGGCGCTCCGGATGCGTTCAAGAGGCAGGGCTGGGAATGGTTCGCGGAGCATCACGGCGGTGGAAAATCACTCGAGCTCATCAATGGCGACCTCCCGAACAGCCACGGTCAGAACTGGGGATCGAGCTCCGTGCCGGGCGGCACGCCGGGCCTGCCTAACTCCATCGCGGCCGCCAACTCCGCCCCACTCATTCTTGACGTGGCGCACTTTCCGATTGTGCCCCAGTCCAACGATCCTGTGACGGTCACCGCGAGGCTTCTGGACGAACGCGCCAAAGGCCTGTCCGGGATATTACACTGGCGCACAAACGGCGAACCGACCTTCACTCAATGGGCGATGTTAGATGACGGCGCGCACAACGACGGACTGGCTGGCGACGGCGTTTTCGGTTGCGTCCTGCCAGTTGCGGCGGATGGAAGCATCATCGAGTTTTATCTCACGGCACGCGACCAGGAGAACCACCTGCGGACCTATCCGAACTGGATTCCTTCCGGAAATGCGCGCACGGCGAACCTCGTCTATCAAGTGGACGACTCGGTATATGACGGGCGCCAGGCCGTGTTTCGCCTCATCATGGCCAAGGCGGAGTACGATTACCTTTCGATGTCCATTTGGGGGGCGGAACCGCGTAGCGACGCGGAGGTCAGCGGCACGTTTGTCAGCACCGATGGCGTTTTGGACGCGGGCGCGAGAACTCAGTTCCGGTACAGCGCAGGCTTCCGCAATCGCGGTCATGGCACGCGAACTTCCAGACCGCACAACGTCCGCGTCAACCTCCCAAAAGACAGTCTCTGGAAAGGGCGCGCGGGAATCGCTCTCAACACCCAGTACCCGCACTCCCAGCATCTCGGCAGCGCCGTGTTTCGCCGCCTGGGAGTGCCTATGGCGGATTCGCATCCGGTGCAGGTCCGAGTCAATGGGGCCAATCTCGCCAAGCCCGGCCAGGAGCAGTTTGGATCCTACGCGGCAAACGAGCTGGTGGACTCGGCGATGGTGGAGAGGCAATTCCCGCTGGATGGCGACGGAAATCACTACCGCGGCATTCGGGACGTGGTTTCGGGCAATCCCAAGGCCGACCTCGCCTGGCAGGGTGACTCCTACACAAGCTACACCAACGCCTACTTCAAGAACAACAACAAGAGCAGGGATGATTGGTCGGATCTGGTGCGTCTGCTCGACGTGTTGAACAACACGCCTGACGACACTTATGCCCCTGCGGTCAGCAACGTGGTCAACGTGGTTGAGTGGATGAAATACTTCGCGGCCAACACCCTCCTCGCCAATCAGGAGACTTCTTTGAGCACGGGCTACGGCGACGATTATGCCATATACCGCGGACTCCGCGACCCGCGATTCCTGCTGCTTCCTTACGATATGGATTCCGTGATGGGCCAGGGCACGACGGCGGCCAGCCCGAGGGACGGCTTGTTCCAAATGCTTGCCGAAGGCACAAGCCACGCCATTCCGACGCTCAACCGGTTCATGAAGCATCCGGACTTCGCGCCCCTGTACTATCGCGAGCTGAAGCGGATGGCGGACAGCCAGTTTTCGTCGGCTGAAATGAACCCGTTGCTCGACCAACTGTTGAAGAGCTATGTCGACGCCAAATCCGTCGACACCATGAAAGCGTTCAACTCAAACCGCGTCGCCTACGTGCGGTCGCAAATCCCTCTCACGCTGGCTATCGCACAAGATCTGTCTGTCGTGAGCGGCTACCCACGCACGACCAGCCCGGCAATCACGCTCCGCGGCACAGGCGACGCCGTCCAAACCCGCAGCATCGAGGTGAACGGGGCAGCGGCGGCCTGGACGGCCTGGAAGGGGGTTTGGACAAACACCATCGCCACTCTTTATCCAGGCCTCAATCGTGTGCTCGTGCGAGCCCTGGGTGTCGGCAACGCCGAAGTAGGCCGCACAGATATCGACATCTGGTATGACGACGGCACGGTCGCCGCGACGGGCGGCGTCATCGCCGCCGACACGACGTGGACAGCGGCGGAGGGGCCTTATAATGTGGTCTCAAGCCTCACCATCAATAGCGGCACGACCCTCACGATCCAGCCTGGTACGTCAGTCTATGTCGGATCTGGGGCGGATGTCATCGTGGCCAACGGAGGCCGTCTGCTTGCCGAAGGCACCGTTTCAGCCCCCATTCATTTTACCCGGGCACCGGGGACGACGGGAACGTGGGGCGGACTCATCGTCCATGGCGGGGCCGGTTCGCCCGAGACACGCCTGGGTTACGCCCACTTCGATTTCAACGGTTCGACAGCCATCCATTCGACTGGGGGAACGGTGTTCCTCGACCACCTCACCTTCGGCAATACCACCAGGCAATACGTGTCGGTCGACGGCTCATCATTCGTCGTGCAGGACTGTGTCTTTCCCAGCGCCACTTCCCAATTCGAGCTCGTGCATGGCACGGGAGGCATCAAGGTTGGAGGGCACGGTGTGATCCAACGCTGTCTCTTCGGCCTCCCTATCGGCTACAACGATGTGGTGGACTTCACAGGCGGCAACAGGCCTGGCCCAATCATTCATTTCCTCCACAACGTTTTCCTTGGCGGGTCTGATGACGCTTTGGATCTCGACGGCACGGATGCATGGGTGGAAGGAAACATTTTCATGCACGTTCACAAGAACGGGTCCCCCGACTCCGCCAGCGGGGTCAGCGGGGGAAATGACAGCCGCAGCACTTCGGCAATCACCATCCTAGGCAACATCTTCTATGATTGCGATCAGGCCGCGACGGCCAAGCAGGGCAATTTCTACACGCTCATCGGCAACACGATCATTCATCAGACGCGTGTCGGTGGGACGGACACAGAGGGAGCGGTGGTGAACTTCGCAGATGAAGGCACCTCCGAGGCGGCGGGGATGTACCTCGAAGGAAACGTGATTTATGATGCCGAAAAACTCACCCGTCTCTTGGTGAACGCAAGCGTGACGTTCACGAACAATCTCATGCCCTTTTCCTGGACAGGGCCAGGGGGTGGCAACTCCATGGCCGACCCGCGTCTGAAATACATTCCTCAGCTCGCCGAAACGTATTTCACCACGTTCGATGAAGCCCAGGTGATGCGCGACTGGTTCAGCCTGTTGCCGGGCTCACCAGCACACATGGCCGGGCCGAACCATCGCGACATGGGGGGTGTCGTTCCAATCGGGGCCTCCGTTTCGGGCGAGCCTGCCGGCACCAATAGCCTGAACACGGCCACCATCACGGTTGGGGTAGCCCGCGCGGTCGATGGAATCCGGACCTCCGGTTGGCCCAGCGGTTCCGGCTTCACCCACTACAGGCATCGGCTCGATGGCGGCACTTGGAACCCTGAGCAGACCCTCGGCACACCAATCCTGCTCGTCGGCCTTGCCGACGGCACACATCGGGTGGAGGTGTCTGGCAAACGTGATTCGGGCCTCTACCAAGACGACCCTGTCTTCGGTTCCAGCGCGGTCGTCACGGAGTCGCGCACGTGGGTGGTGGACGCCCGCTACGTGCCACCCTCGCGGCAAAACATCCGCCTCAACGAGGTGTTGGCGAGGAACTCGTCAACGCCCAATAGCTCAGGCGCTCCGCTCGACCTCATCGAAATCCACAACTTTGGATCCACCACAGCGGACCTCTCAGGCATGGGGCTTACCGAGAGCGCTGCCAACCGCTACAAGTTTGTGTTCCCGGCTAACTCCACGCTGGCACCGGGTGGGTTTCTCGTCCTCTTCGCTGACAGCTCCCCCACCCTGCCCGGGATGCACACGGGCTTCAGCCTCAAGCAATCAGGCGACGTCCTCTACCTGTACGACAATCCCGCCAACGGCGGCGCGCTGCTCGACTCCGTGACCTTTGGTCCCCAGCTCGCGGACTTTTCCATCGGGCGCGCGCCCGATGGCGTGTGGACTCTATGCCGGCCTACCTTCGGCTCGGCGAACTTCGTGGAAGCCTGCGGAAACGGTCGAAACTTGCGCCTGAACGAATGGCTCGCCGACGCCGAGTTCGTCGCGGACAACGATTTCATCGAGCTCTACAACCCCGGCCCGCACCCCGTCGACCTGGGCGGGTGGTTCTTGTCAGACGCGGCCGGTTCGCCCACGCGCAACCGGATCACACCACTCAGCTTCATCGAGGGCCGGGGCTTCCAATTGTTCATCGCAGACAACAACCCCAGCAAAGGTGCCACCCACCTGAACTTCACGCTCATGCCCGAGGTCGGTCTCCTCATACTCTCCGCTCCGGACCTGACGACGGTTGACGTGATCAATTACGATTCTCAGCGTACCGACGTTTCAGAGGGGCGTTCGCCCAATGGCAGCGACACCCTAGCGACCTTTGATCTACCCACCCCGGGTGCGGCCAACCCCGGCGCAAGCGCCGGGGATTGCACAATCGAGACCGTGACAGTGCCTTTGCTGGCGCTCGGCGCAACCTGGCGATACAACCAGAAAGACAATCTCGACGGCGTCCTGTGGCATACCACCGGCTACAACGATGAGGCGTGGCCCAGCGGACAAGCGCTCCTCGCGGTCGAGGACTGCAACTGCCTGCCTGCGCCCGGAATCGGCCACACGCTCACCCTCGGCCGCTCCACCTACTACTTTCGTACGCGATTCGTAGTGAGCACCAATCTGGCCGAGTTTCGCCTGAACATCACCGCCGTCATTGACGATGGAGCGGTCCTTTATCTCAACGGCACACGCCTGCTCACGCTCGGCATGAACAACGGCACACCCGCCTACGCGACCCTTGCTTCGCGGAACAACGGGAATGCAGGCCTTGAGTTCTTTATTTTACCCACCACCGCGCTCGTCCATGGCACCAACGTCCTCGCAGTGGAGGTCCATCAAACCAGCGTGAACAGCAGCGACATCGTGCTGGGAATCGCCTTGGAGGCAACCCGCACATCGACAAATTGCATGCCCGGATCGGCAGTGGCCGTGGCCGTCAATGAAGTGCTGGCTGGCGGCGCCACTCCGCCGGGCAACAGCGACGCGGTGTCGCATTGGATCGAGCTCTATAACCCCTCCACCAATGTCGTGGACTTGTCCGGACTGAGCCTGACTGACGATCCGTCCTTCGCCACCAAGTTTGTCTTCTTCGCGGGCTCGACAATCCAGGCGGGCGGCTATCAGGCGGTTTTCTGCAACCCTGGAGAACCTGTGTCCGCCACAAACACTGGCTTCGGCCTGAACGCAAGCGGTGGCGCATTATTCCTTTTCAACCGCCCAGCAAGCGGCAGCGGCCTGATCGATGGACTTCGCTACGGACTCCAGACGTCTGGCTACAGCGCGGGGCGGTCGCCCAACGGCCACGGCACTTGGAAGCTCACGCTGCCGACGCCAGGCATGCCAAACGCGGTCGCAGATATGGGGAGTGTCTCGCTCTTGCATATTAACGAATGGATGGCTGATCCCGCCAGTGGCAACGATTGGTTCGAAGTTTCTAACAGTGACAGCAAACCAGTCGCTCTGGGCGGGCTTTTTCTCACCGACGACCTCGCCAACAAGACCCAGTCGCGCATCGCCCCGCTGTCGTTCATCGGGGTCGCAGGCAATGCCTTCATACAATTCATCGCCGATGGCATCCCGGCAGCGGGTGCCAACCATGTGGCCTTCGCCTTGAAACAATCGGGCGAACAACTCGGCATCTTCTCACCGGCGGGTGCGATGCTTGACGGCCTCGGGTTTGTCGGGCAAACCACGGGCGTCTCCCAGGGCAGGCTTCCTGACAACAGCGCCACTTTGGTGAGTTTTGGCAAGACGCCCTCACCCGGCAGGAGCAACTCCATCACGCTCGACGACGGCGATGGCATGGCCGACATCTGGGAGCTGGCGAACTTTGGCACGATCGACCGCGACGGCAATGGCGACTTCGACGGCGACGGAGCGAGCGACTTGCAAGAATACCTCTCTGGCACTCACCCCGCGGATCCGGCGAGCTATATCAGGATCGATTCCGCCGGGGTGAACGCGGGTCTCTGCACCCTGGGTTTCACAGCAGTCGCTGGGAAAAGCTACACGGTGCAGTACCGGGACAATGCGACCGACGGGAGCTGGCAAACATTGACCGTGCTGCAACCTGCCGCCGTGACAGGCCCGGTCCAAGTCACCGATCCCCCCACGTTCGGAAACACGAAACGGTTTTATCGACTTGTCACCCCGGCGATTCCGTGACTCGTTCTGTCTTAGAACCTCCATAGAGCCACCGCAAACAGAGAACCCAGAACAACCCCTCAATTCCTCCTTTGCATGGTCTTGAGAAAGGTTTTACAACAGGAGTGGTGATGCTGAATTATTTCTGGGTCGGCCTGGGTGGCGCGCTGGGAAGCATGGGTCGCTTCTGGTTTTCAGGCCTGATCGCCCGTCACTTCGGTGAGACCTTCCCTCTCGGCACGCTTCTCGTCAACGTGAGCGGCTCGTTGCTGATCGGCTTCTTCGCCACTGTCACCGGCCCAGACGGACGCTGGTTGGTCTCACCCAACCTCCGCACCTTTTTTATGATCGGTATCTGCGGCGGCTACACGACATTTTCGTCTTTCAGCCTGCAAACCTTGAATTTGGCTCAAGAAGGCAAGTGGCTCTGCGCGGGGCTCAATGCCTTGCTTTCGCTGTCGCTCTGCCTCCTCGCCGTCTGGATCGGTCACTGGTTGGCTCTCACCGTCACTGCCGCTAAAGGAAATTAGATTTCATGTAAATTCCAGGGCGGTTTTCAAGATCGATCCCACAAGGTTCAATTGGGGACAGGCAATCTGCTCTTGTTTGCGATGAATTATCTCTCAGAATTGGAACCACGGAAGCAAAACCGGAAAGAGACCGAATAATTTCGCTTCGTATTCGTTGGGTTGCCCCCGTCGGTTCCATTTCGGTATTCTTTCCGTGGTTAATCCCCCATGTCCGAGTCCGTGGTTCACATTTCAAATATCTTTGGCTAAGCTTTGCAGCAGCATGAATGCCGCGCTCCGAGCTATGAAAATGTCGCTGTAGTGCTAAGATGTTTCACCTCTGCGAGCAAGAAAGTTCGACAATCTCGAAATTGCCAGGTACCCAACCTCCGTGTTCAAACTCGTCTCGACACACACGCCCAGCGGGGACCAGCCCGCTGCCATCGAAAAGCTCGTAGCCGGCCTAAAATCCGGTGCCAAACACCAAACCCTTCTTGGTGTCACAGGCTCCGGCAAAACCTTCACGATCGCCAACGTGATCGAACAATTCGAACGCCCCGTCCTGGTGATCTCTCACAACAAAACCTTGGCGGCTCAACTCTATGCCGAGTTTAAAAGTTTTTTTCCTCACAATGCGGTCGAATACTTCGTCAGCTATTTCGATTTCTACCAGCCCGAAGCCTACATTCCCAGAACAGACACTTTCATCGAAAAAGATTCCAGCATCAACGAGGAGATCGAACGACTTCGCCTCTCGGCGACCTCGTCCCTCTTCTCAAGACGCGATGTGATCGTGGTCGCCAGCGTTTCCTGTATCTACGGGATCGGCAGCAAAGAAGACTATGAATCGGTGGTGATCCCCATCTACGTCCGGCAGGAGTTGACCCGCGACCAGTTCCTCAGCCGTGTCGTGGACCTTCAATACACGCGAAACGATGTGGAGCTCCAGCGCGGTACTTTTCGGGTACGCGGCGACACCATCGAAATCCATCAGTCTTCCAGCGAAGAAGGGTTGCGAATCGAATTCTTTGGAGACCAAATCGACCGCCTCACGCGGTTCGAGATTCTCACTGGCAAAGCCATCGAAACCCTCTCAGCGATCACAATTTACCCAGGAAAACAATTCGTCACACCCGTCAACAAGCTCCGCGGAGCCATCCTCTCAATCCGGGAAGAGATGACCGACCGGATCGCCCAATTCGAAAAGCAGGGGAAACTCATCGAGGCGCAGCGCATCAAGATGCGGACTGAGTACGACCTGGAGATGATGCAAGAGATGGGTTTCTGCTCAGGCATCGAAAATTACTCCCGGCATCTCAGCGGTCGCCCTCTGGGTTCCCGCCCCTACACGTTGGTCGAGTTTTTCCCGTCTGATTTCATTTTGGTGATCGATGAATCCCACGTGTCCATCCCGCAAATTGGAGGCATGTACGCGGGAGATCGATCTCGGAAAACCGTGCTGGTGGAACACGGATTTCGGCTGCCAAGCGCTCTCGACAACCGGCCTTTGAACGCCGATGAATTCAAGGAGTTGCAGGGGCAAACGCTCTACGTCAGCGCCACTCCTGGACCGCAGGAACTCGCCTGGTCAGCCGGCCACATCGCCGAACAAATCGTGCGGCCAACCGGTCTCGTGGACCCCCTCATCACCCTGCGACCGCTGGGTGGGCAAATCGACGACCTCATCAATGAAATTCGAAAGCGCGTCGAAAAGAAGGAACGCATCCTGGTGACCACTCTCACGAAACGGACATCGGAGGAGCTTGCCGATTACCTGCGCGAACTGGGCATCAATGTGCGCTATCTCCACAGCGAGATCGACGCCATCGAGCGCGTTGAAATTTTGCGCTCCTTGCGAAAGGGCGAGTTCGACGTCCTCATCGGCATCAACTTGCTTCGCGAAGGGTTGGACCTGCCCGAGGTCTCGCTTGTGGCCATACTGGATGCGGACAAGGAAGGCTTCCTGAGGTCCACGACCAGCCTCATTCAAACGGCAGGGCGCGCCGCTCGGCATATCAACGGCGAGGTCATACTGTACGCCGACCATCGAACCGGGAGCATCGAAAAGTTTCTTGCGATCTCTCAGTATCGCCGCGAGCGTCAGCTCGCCTATAATCTCGCGCACGGCATCACTCCAAGGAGCGTCAGCCGCCCGGTCGAAGAAAGCCTCGCGATGCGTCCCGGCAAACAAGGCCAAAACAAGGCTTCGTCGGTAATTAACGACTCCGGCGGCGATTTCGATGTCACAGAAACCATCCTCGAGTTGGAGCGGGACATGATCGAGGCGTCGAACAACCTCGAGTTCGAACGTGCCGCCCTATTTCGCGACCAGATCCAGGAGCTGAAACGCCGCTTCAGCGCAGACTCAGCCAAAGTCGCCACTCCAACGCTGAAGCCCGCAGGCTATGGAGCCGCGAAGAAACGTAGGCCGACAAAAGGTTGAAACCGGAGGTTGGCATGCGTCCTCGCCCAGAAGGGGCCCAGAAATTAGCCAGGCGCAAGCGAGTCGGCGAGCGCCGCACCTGGTTGGTTTTGGAATTGGATTCATGCCCTGGAAGGGCCTGGGAACACCAAGGGACAGACAAACTATTTTTTGGGGACAAACACCGTCGCCCTCAAAGCAGCAGCCCAGGCTCGATGCTCCAGAGTCGGGAGAGGGTGCCGATGTGGTCCACGGTGAGCCGACGTTCGCCACGCAGAATTTTCGATCCGAGGGAACGATCCGCCCCGAGTAACCGCGAGAGATCAGCGGCGGTCAGGTCGTGTTGTTGGAGCAGGAACTTCAACGTGTCGAGCGGTATGCCTTTGGGCCACTTCACCCGCGGCTGATCGTAGGCTTCGATGAAGGTGCTGACCGCTTCCAGGTAATCCGCCTGGTCCTCGTTGAGGCGTTCCGAGAACCCAACCAATGGTTCGATGGCCTGACAGGCGGAGACGTAATCCGGTGCGTCATGAAGTGGGCGTGGAACATAGATCTGGCACAGGCCAAGATAGTCGGTGGGCAGGCAGGCAAAAGATTTTGCGGACGTCGTTCGCGTTCGTGAATTCATAGAGCGTCTTTCCAGCTGGCTTTGCTGTATTCGGCGTAGGTCAGAAAGCGCAGGGCAAATACCATCCCGGTGTTGAAGTGAACAGCGCACAAAAGGCGGAAGTCGTTCCCACCGATATTGAACACTACCACTTTCCGCCCGCTGCGAACGGTGAGAAGGTCGGCGGAGGGAAATGCCCTTCGCAATGCGGCGAAGGAACTCCATCGCACAACCCTCACGACTTTGACCCACTGCCGAAGAGACGAAGCCGCCCTATCATGATTTTGGGCCCACTGCCGGATTGTCCCTTCAGCGATAATCCGCATGGGGACAAAATGTCTCCAACTCGGAGGATTGTCAATCGCAGTGAAATGTTTGGCAGCATTCTGGCACATCAAAGCCCGCGACCTCCATCTGGGATGGGATCCGATGATGCGCTCCGAACGTCTCCAACCTGATCCACTGCCCGAGGCCTATCGGGCAGGTCTGGCGGCCCACGTGGCGGAACGTTCGGCCCTCAAAGCCCCTCAACTGAGTTCGCTCTTCGAGGCCTTTCAGAAAGTGCCTGACCCCCGCTCCCGCTGTGCTCGGGCCTTCCCCATCGG
>CAMBEJ010000092.1 GCA_945865375.1 Akkermansia muciniphila
TGAATTATCTCTCAGATTTTGAACCACAGAGGCACAGAGGCACAGAGAAGAACAAACAATGAAACCAAACTTTTCCCCCTCTCTTTTCCCCCTCTGTGTCTCCGTGTCTCTGTGGTTCAAATTTCAAATCTGTTTGGCTAGGATTAGGAGCAGGGAATTGGAGTTGCTCGAGCATCAGGCTAACCACGGTCTTTTTACTGAGTTCAGATATTATCCTGGCAAAACTAACACTTTGGAGACTTTCCTCTCGCCGCTCTTGGCGTTCATTGGGACCATGAGCCGAGGCCAAGAACCAAGGCGGTGTGAGCGCGATCCTCCATCGCCCATTCTCCAAGCCTTCTGGACTTTGCGGTGGGCCCTGGGGGCTCTGGAAAGCCACGAATAATTTGCAGACTTTCAAACCTTGGACATTCATGCTCACAGAAATTGACAAGGCATGGATTGAGACTCGATGAGTGGCTTGCTCCCCATTTTGATTGTCGTTGGCGTTCTGCTCGACAGCCCCGCACAGGCTGCCGCAGAGACCAGCCCTGCCCCGGTGCTGAACCCGCTCCGGCGCGGCGAGCTCCTCGCTCGAGCCCACTGCGCAACGTGCCACCTCTTTCCGCCACCTGGCGGCCTCGATCAGAAAACATGGAAAGAGCAGACTCTCCCGCGCATGAAGATGCGCATGGGTCTCGCCCCGGCAATGTTGGATCGCCAAAAAGAAGCGGATATCATCAAGCAAACGACTGGATGGCTCAAAACCGCGCCAATTAGCATCGAGGATTTTGAGCTCATCTCTGGATACTACTCGGCTCGGGCGCCGGTCGAGCTGCCGCCGCAGGACCCTCACCCCGAAATTGAGGTGGGCCTCGCCCAGTTCCAGTATGAAAGGCCTGCCTTTCGCCATTCGAACCCGTCCACGTCCGCAGTTCATATCGATTCAAAGCGTCATCAAATCTTCCTCGGCGACAACGAAACCAAGTCGATGACTCTTCTGAGTGAGAAAGGGATTTTTCTTAAAACGGTTCCGCTGCAAAACGTGCCGGTCCAATTCTCTCCGCGCCAGGAGGATCTTTGGATCACCTGTATCGGAAGCTTCCTGCCAACCGAGAAGCGGCTGGGTGGACTTTCTATTTGGGAGCCCAAGTCGGACTCGTGGCAAATGAAGCGCGCCGTGCTGACCGGGTTGCCACGAACCACCCACGTCGAGCAGGCAGATCTGAATGGCGATGGTCGTGACGATCTTGTGGTCTGCCAGTATGGCAACAACATCGGCCAGTTTTCCTGGTTTGAGCAGATGCCAAACGGTTCTTACTCCGAGCACATCCTCATCCAAAAGAGCGGTGCCATGCGTGCCGTGATCCGTGATCTCAATGGAGACAAAAAACCCGATATCGTCGTTCTTTTTGCCCAGGAAACCGAGGCGCTTTATGTCCTCACGAACAAAGGCGGAGGCGAGTTCGCCCCTCCGCGCACGTTGCTTCAGCGTCCGCCCATGTTCGGCCACACCGGCTTTGAACTGGTGGATTTCGACCGCGACGGCCGCATGGATTTTCTGGTGACCAACGGCGACAACGGGGAATACGCCTCGCCGAACAAAAAATACCATGGGATCCGGCTTCTCCTCGATCGTGGTGACCGCTATCATGAAGCGTTCTTTCTCCCGCTTCATGGAGCATTTCGGGCTATTGCAAGAGATTTTGATTCTGATGGCGACCTGGATATCGCCGCGATCTCTTACTACCCGGATTACGAGAAGACCCCCACAGAGAGTTTCGTTTATTTCGAAAATGACGGTGCGGGAAAATTTCGGCCCCAGACCTTTCGAGAATGCGTCACAGGCCGCTGGCTGGTCATGGATGTGGGCGATATCGATGGGGATGGGGACGACGACATCGTTCTTGGCTCCTTCATTCATGGGCCGAGCGACGTCCCGGATTTCCTCATGCTCGACTGGGAAAAAAGTGGTCCGTCCGCCGTCTTGTTGCGCAACCGCACAAAATGAAGAGCAAAGCGAATGTGTCCGTGAAAAGTGGGGCGAGCCTCCTGCTCTGGATCTCGATTATTTTCTCCGTCGCTACAGCCAACGCCGCGCAGTCGTGGACCCAGCATGCCGGTTACCGGTCGACTCCTGTCGCTGTGGAGGCGGGCACCCACACGGCAGGCTTTGCGCTCGTCCCGATGCGGCTGTCGGGCGTCGCCTTCTCCAATGTGATCAGCCTATCGCGTTATCTCACCAACCAGATCCCTCTCAACGGATCCGGAGTAGCGGCCGGCGACATCGATGGCGATGAGCACATCGACCTTGTCTTCGGGGGCCTCGGCGGCGGGACGCGACTCTATCGCAACCTGGGGGATTGGAGATTCTCGGACATCACCGCGAGTTCAGGAGTGGATATGAAAATGTTCGACGTCTCCGGCGTGGCGCTGGCGGATCTCGATGGCGACGGCGATCCCGACCTCCTTGCGAACACGATCGGGCAAGGCACCCCTGTGTGGTTGAATGACGGCCGTGGCCATTTTCAACGGGCAGCCCTCTTCAATCCTGATCGCGCGGGGATGTCCCTCGCGTTGGCCGATGCGGAAGGCGACGGTGACTTGGATGTCTATATTGCCAATTATCGGTCCGCGACGGTGCGGGACGATCCCATCGCCCGGTTCCGGATTTCAACCGAAGGGGGACGCCAGGAGATAGCGGCTTACAACGGGCGCCCGGCCACTTCGCCGGAATTGATCGGGCGCTTTCACATCACACCAGGCGGCGCGATCAAGGAGAACGGGGAACCGGATCGTTTGTATTTGAATGACGGCCAGGGACGTTTCTCGGAGGTCAGTTGGTCCACGGGAGTTTTCCTTGATGAAGACGGTCAAGCGTTGTTGTCCGCGCCCTTTGACTGGGGATTAAGCGTCTTGTTCCGGGATTTTACCGGGGACGGACTTCCGGACCTCTACGTCTGCAACGATTTCGAATCGCCCGATCGGTTTTGGATCAATGAAACCAAGAGAGGCGGCCCGCTACGTTTTCGAGCCGCCAGCACCCTGGCGCTCCGAACAACCAGCGCATTTTCGATGGGGGTCGATGTCGCGGACGTGAATCGGGACGGGCATTGGGACTTTTTTGTAGCGGACATGCTCAGCCGAGACCATCGATTAAGAAACCTCCAGGTCTCGGGGCTTCCGCCAAGTCGATCGCAGATCGGCGTTTACCAGGATCGCACCCAGTTTTCGCAAAACACACTTCAACTGGGCCGCGGAGACGGCACGTTTGGAGAGGCCGCGCGACTCTCTGGGGTTCAGGCCAGCGAATGGTCCTGGACCCCTCTTTTCCTCGATGTCGATCTCGACGGCTTCGAGGATCTCCTGATCTCCAACGGGCACGAGATGGAAATGATGGATGCCGATGTCGCCGATCAAGCCGAACAAATGAAGACGCGGAAGCGGCTCACCGGCTCAGAGCAATTGGACCTCCGCAAGCTCTTCCGGCGCCTCGACTCGCCGAACGCGGCGTTTCGCAACCGCGGGGACGGCACCTTTACCGACACGAGCCGGGCTTGGGGCTTCGATGAGCACAGCGTTGCCCATGGCATGTGTCTCGCAGACCTGGACGCCGACGGCGATCTCGACGTCGTCATCAATAATTTAAACGGTCCCGCCACGATCCTCCGGAACATCGGCAACGCCCCTCGCATCTTGGTGATGTTGAAAGGGCAACCTCCCAATACGCGGGGCATTGGGGCCCGCGTTCGAGTCCGAGGCGGGCCTGTGGAGCAACAACAGGAGATCATCGCGGGCGGGCGTTACCTTTCGAGCGATGCTCCTCAGCGTAGCTTCGCGTGCGGGTCCGCCACCCAACTCGCAATCGAAGTGACCTGGCGCTCGGGAAGGACAACGGCGATTCAGGGCGTACGACCCAATCGGATTTATGAAATCTCCGAATCATCGGAAGGAACCCCCGGTCCAGCGGCACCCCAATCCAGGACGATTCCGTGGTTCGCCGATTTGTCGGCAAAACTGAATCACCGCCATCATCAAGATCCGTTCGATGATTTTGCCCGCCAACGGTTGATGCCCCGAAACCTGTCGACGTCCGGGCCCGGTGTGACGTGGGCGGATTTGAATGGTGACGGGAAGGATGATTTACTGATCGGGGCCGGCCCGGGGGGAATGCTTGCGGTATTCGAAAATGATGGAACCGGAGGGTTTCGGATCCTGGATCAACCCCCGTTGAATCGTGCTTTGCCCCGGGGCATGACGACGGTTCTGACACAAGGCAGTTTGATCCTGGCCGGGGCCAGCAATTACGCGGATGGACTGACCAATGGAGGCTGCTTGCGCGTCCTGGACTTGAACCGGAAAGCCAGCGGCGACGCCCTGATCGGTCAAGCGTCCAGCGCGGGTCCTGTCGCTCAGGCCGATGTGGATCGCGATGGAAGCCTCGAGCTTTTTGTGGGGGGACGGGCCATTCCCGCGCGATATCCGGAGGCAGCGACCTCGCTCCTCGTTAAAACTATCAACGGGCGGCTCCGGATCCAGCATCGGTTTGAACAGCTCGGGCTGGTCACAGGTGCCGTCTTCACCGATCTAAACGGGGACGGAAACCCCGAACTGGTCATCGCCTGCGAATGGGGTCCAATCCGCATTTTTGAGCACCAAGGTGAGGACTGGAAAGAGACGACTTCTTCATGGGGTCTGGCCCCCTTCACGGGTTGGTGGAACAGCGTCGCCGCTGGAGATTTTGACGGCGACGGGCGGATGGACCTGATCGCCGGAAATTGGGGCTGGAATGCGAACCTCGCGTGGCGGGCCGATGCTCATTCCCAAACCGTTCCATCCGGAACTTTGGTAGCTTGCTACTATGGTGCTCCGGTCGAACTGGGTGAAGGCGGATTGTTGGAGACCTACTTCGGCGTCGACCGGCGGGAATGGCCGGTGCGAAAGCGGAATGCACTCGTCGCGGCGATACCGGCCTTGCAGGAGCGATTTGCGACCCGCGATGCCTTCGGCCGCGCGACCGCCGCGGAACTGTTCCCCAAGGTGGTCGGCCACGCCCAGCGGGTGGAGGCGTCCTGGATGGCTTCGACGTGCTTCTTGAACCGCGGCGGAAAGTTTGAGGCACGACCCTTGCCAATCGAGGCTCAATTAGCTCCGGTTTACGGCATCGCGGTGGCTGACTTCGATGGCGATGGCCATGAAGATGTGTTCCTAGCGCAAAACTTTTTCGGCACGAATCCGGACGAGGCACGGCTCGACGCCGGGCGCGGGGTTTTGCTCCACGGGGATGGGGCTGGACACTGGACCTCGATTGATGGTGCTCAGAGCGGGCTGTTGGTTTACGGCGAGGGACGTGGTGCCGCAGTTGCAGATTACGACGGGGACGGACGAGTTGACCTGGCGGTGGGGCAGAACGGAGCGGAGACGAGACTGTTTCGAAATCAAAGCGCGCGGCCGGGACTGCGGATTCGGGTAAAGGGACCTTCGCCAAACCCAACGGGAGTCGGGACGGTGTTGAGGGTGCGAACGGAAGGAAAACTAGGACCGGCGCGGGAGATCCACTCAGGGGCTGGCTATTGGAGTTGCGATAGCCCGGTCACGGTCATGAGTGTTCCGCAAACGGCGAGTCATCTCTGGATTCGTTGGCCGGATGGAACGGAAAAAGAATATGCGTTGCCGGTTAAGACAGGCGAAGTGACGGTGGACCCGGTGGGGGGAATTCAGCCATGATGAGTCGGGTTCAACTCCTTATTATCGGTGTTGGCACGTTGTGGGCTTTGAACCTTGCACCGACGTCCATCGGCTTGGCGCTCGAATGGGCCGCCCGACCTGGCTACCGCCTTGCCCCCCTGACGGTCGCGGCCTCGACTGGGCCGGGGTTCACACTGTTATCCACCGCACAGACAGGCGTGCGATTCACAAACACGCTCACGCAAGCACGAGCTGTCCAGTTTCAAAACCTGATGAATGGCTCGGGTGTGTGCGCGGGAGATGTGGACGGCGACGGCAACGTGGACCTTTACTTCTGCAATCGGCAGGGTGCGAACGGGCTTTTTCTCAACCTCGGCGGCGGCGTTTTCACCAATGCCACGGTACTCGAAACCACAGCTTGCACCAACCAAACCTCCAGCGCATGCCTGTTTGCGGATGTGGATGGCGATGGGGATCTGGACTTGGTCGTCGACTCCTTCGAAGGACCCAACGTTCTCCTCTTGAACGATGGTTCGGGACGTTTCACGAGCACGGGCAAGGCATCGGGCCTCACCACGCAGCAAGGTGCCACATCAATGGCGATGGGCGACCTGGACGGGGACGGGGATTTGGATTTGTATATGTGCCATTTCGGGACGATCTCCATCTTGCGAGATGGTGCCGCAGTTTCCGTGCGAACCGTCAATGGACAACCTGCGGTCACGGGCCGCTTTGCCAACCGGCTCAAAATCGTCGACGGCATGATGCACGAGATGGGGGAGCCTGATGCCGTTTTCATGAACGTGGGAGGAGGACGATTTGAAAGGGCCGCGTGGAAGGACCTGTTTTTAGATGAGCAAGGCAAACCTTCGCCTGTTCTGTGGGACTTTGGGCTGGCCGTTCAAATCCGTGACATGAACGCCGACGGTTTGCCGGACATCTATGTTTGCAACGACTTCCAGACACCGGATCGGATGTGGCTCAACCAAGGGGGCGGGAAATTTCGGGCCATCGAACAGACCGCACTGCGCAACATGAGCTATGCCTCCATGGGAGTGGATTTTGCGGACATCAACCGCGACGGGTTCGATGATTTCATCACCGTGGAGATGCTGAGCCGCGATCACTCGCGTTATCTCCGGCAAACCAGCGCGCGCAGCAATTCGCGACGGATCCCGGGAAAGTGGCTGGATCGTGAGGAAACGATGCGAAACAACCTTTTCATGAGCCGTGGGGACGGCACCTTCATGGAGGTGGCCCTCATGGCGGGGGTCGCCGCATCAGACTGGTCGTGGACTCCCATTTTCCTGGACGTGGACCTCGACGGCTATGAGGACCTGCTGATCTCAAACGGACATCTGCACGACGTCAACGATCGCGATGTGGCCGAGAGCGTGCCCCCTCAGGCCGGGCAGGTCATTCCTCAGACCAAGTCGACTCTGAACCGGTATCCGCCGCTAAACCCTGCCAAATACGCCTTTCGAAACCGAGGAGACGGCACGTTCGAGGATGTGGGATCAGCCTGGCACTTCGATTCTCCGCAGATGGGTCACGGAATGGCCCTTTCGGACATCGACAATGATGGCGATCTGGACGTCATCATGAACGCCCTCAACGGCGAGCCTTTGATTTTTCGCAATGACAGCCAGGCACCACGCATCGCTGTGAGGCTCAAAGGGTGCTCGCCAAACACCCGGGGCATCGGCGCCAGGATCGTCGTGTCCGGAGGCCCTGTGACGCAATCGCAGGAAATGATCTGCGGTGGCCATTATCTGTCCGGCGACGATCCCATCCGCGCTTTCGCGGCGTGGAATGTGACGAACCGCTTCACCCTTGAAGTGCGATGGCCGGGAGGACAAACCAGCACGATTCGGGAAGCGGCACCCAACTTTGTCTACGAAATCGAGGAGCCCCAGAAAAGCGCCGTGCCCATCACGCGAGCGCCCACAACCGCCGTGGCTTCCAATCCCCCGGCAACGCCCTGGTTTATCGATGTCAGCGACCAGCTCAAGCACCGCCATGTCGAGGAGGCGTTCGATGATTTCTCCATCCAACCCCTCCTGCCATGGAAACAAAGCCAAACGGGGCCAGGTGTTGGCTGGGTGGATATGACGGGCGACGGACGCGACGAGTTGGTGATTGGAACCGGACGAGGCGGGGCGCTCGCGGTTTTTGAAAACCAGGCGGACGGGACGTTTCGGCAAATGCCGTCGGAAGGCCTAGCCGTCAAGGCCGCTGAGGATGACATCACAGGCCTGGCGGCCTGGTCGTCTGCGACGAACTCGGCGCGAGTCCTGGCGGGTCAAGCCCGCTATGAAAGCCCGCATGACAATGGGGAGCTTTATCTGTTTTCATCCAACAATGGCAGCCCCTTGACAGCCAGAAGGACAAGATTGGGCACGGCGGCCATGGGGTCGGGATCGGTCGTCTTGGCGGACATCGATGGATCGGGGGTCCCACGGGCGTTTGTCGCGGGGGGCGTGGTCCCGGGTCGTTATCCTGAGCATTATCCGAATCGGGTTCTCAAGCTGAGCCCGGCGGGGGTCACCCTTGATGAACCCACGACGCTTGCCCTGACGTCGGCAAACCTGGTTCGAGGGGCGCTGTGGACAGATCTGAATGCGGATGGATTTCCGGAACTCCTACTTGCGGAAGAATGGGGCCCGATCCGGATCTTCCTAAATCATGCGGGACGATTGGAAGAGGCCACTTCTCAGTTTGGTCTCAACGAAAAGCACGGTCTGTGGACAGGGTTGGCGGCAGGCGATTTCGATGGGGATGGAAAGATTGATTTTGTGGCGGGAAACTGGGGTCTCAACACGATGTATCAATCGTGGCCAGCGACGGGCCATGACTTGTTCCATGGCGACCTTGCGGACATCGATTCGATTCAAATCATCGAGGGCGTGCGGTTTCAGGAGGCGGGGCCTTCATCTCCATGGCGGAGCCTGGCGATTGTCTCAGCCGGTTTTCCGGGGTTTCGAGAAGCCGCAGGCGCGATGTCTCACCTAGCTTATTCCAAGACGAACCTCGCAGCTCTTTTGGACCCGTGGAAGAGCAAGCTAAAACACGCTGGTGTGAACTGTTTTGAATCCACGGTATTCCTGAATCGAGGCGATCGATTTGAGTCGCACCCGCTGCCTTTCGAAGCCCAGGTTGCGCCGATTTTTGGAGTGGCGGTGGCGGATGCCGACTTGGATGGCGTGGACGATCTTTTTCTGGCCCAGAACTTTTTTGCGGTCCGACCGGAAGAAACTCGATTAGACGGGGGCAGAGGGCTGTGGCTGAAAGGAATGTTTGCGGGGAACTTCACGTCGGTTTCGGGGCAGGAAAGCGGGGTCAAGATTTATGGAGAGACGCGCGGGTGCGCGGTGGGTGATTTTGATGGGGATGGACGCGTCGATCTGGTGGTGGCCCAAAATGGAGCGGAAACGCGGTTGTTTAAAAACCAGACAACGAAGGCGGGGCTGCGGGTGAGGCTCAGGGGCCCTGAACACAACACAGCGGGCTATGGTGCAGTACTGAGGATCGGAAAAAACGGTGTCTGGGGGCCGGCGCGCGAAATTCATGCGGGCTCGGGGTGGTTATCCCAGGACAGCGCGACGCAAATTTTCAGGCAACCCCCGCCTGGGTCGCGAATTGAGGTTCGCTGGCCAGGTGGGCATGTGACGGATTTGGCGATTCCGGAAGGGAAGGGTGAGATGACGGTGAGTTGGTAGAGGACTTGGGGTCTCACAATCGACAATGGGTGGATCCCCATCGTACCGGGAGCGACTTGTGATGTAGCCCGTTTGCATTTGTTGTGCTCAGCAGGTGCGACAGGGACTGGCGCTGCCTTTCCCCAACCGCTTCCCAATCCAAGCCCGAGTCATCGGCGTCTCCCCCGGGTGCCTCCCATTCGCTGCGTCGTTGTTCCATCCGGCGCTGAAATTTAACGCGTCCTTCACCGGAATCGTCCCCGATGCCGTGCTCTCCTTGAACCTGAGCCAAACTTTCAACGTTCAGTGTTTTCTTATTCGCGTTCATTCGCGTGATTCGCCGGGCAAGTGGTTCTTTTTCAATGTGTGCCTCGATTGCCAACACACTCATTTATACTCACTTCAACATCGTAAACACCTGCAATCCGAGGTCGGCGATCGGGTTCGTGCCGGATTGGTACTCAGTCAGGTTATTCACACCGTCCGCATCCCAGTCACCCATCGCGCTTTCTTGCAATCCACCAAAGTAAGCCGTCTCCCACGTGTCCAGTAAACCGTCCCCATCGCTATCGGGGACCAAATAATTGAAGTGCCCTATCGCTTGAATATGCCACGAAGTGGAGTCTGGAACCGGGGGCGATGTGAAGGCCGTTCCCAGTCGATTCTCACCGTTCATGGTCCATATCGCGATTTGAGCTGAACTTTGATGCTCAAACACGAGATCCGGTCGGCCGTCCCGGTCGAAATCACCCGAATCAACCAACTCCCATCCGAGATCACCGGTTGAGTTCGGATTGAACAGCGCGTTCGAAACCATGCTGGAATTGTTCATATACCAAACGGCCAACATCCCAAACGATGTGTGCTGCCAAAGAAGGTCAGGCCAGCCATCATTGTTGAAATCACCCACTCCTTTCACTGCCCAATAATTTTCTCCAGTTGAATAGGGATAGATCAAGGTCGTTGCGATGGCCGCAGTGCCCTGCATATACCAAATCGCGACCCAACGGCCCGTGGCATGTTGGAAGACCAAATCGGGATATCCATCGCGATTGAAATCCCCGACACCGACGATTTGCCAATTCAGATCTCCCGTCGACGACGGAGAACACAACGCGCTTCCGATTTGAATTTGGCCGTTCATGAACCAGAGGGCAATCAAGCCCAGCGTTCGATGTTGCCACACCCAGTCATTTTGGCCGTCGCCGTTAAAATCCCCAGCCCCAACGATCGTCCAATCCAGATCAGCCAGCGTCTCTGGAACGGTGAGAACAGATCGTTCCAGAGTGGCATTGTTCATGTACCAGATTCCGTTCCATCCGGATGCGCGATGTCGCCAAACCAGATCTGAACTGCTGGGAGGGATAAGCAATGGGGGTGGAGGAGGGGCCGTGGGTGTGGGTGTGATCACGACGGCATCCACCCAACCGGCGTTAGAACCGCTCAGAACGCTGCCATCGGTCGAATAAGTCCACCGTAACGTGTGACTCCCAACCGCCAACGGATAGGTCTTTTGAGTCCATGTGACTTCCCCGGAAATGGAATCCTGGAGCAGTCCGTCAATATAAATTCTCAGGTAATCGTAATTGTTCTCGGATGAGACTTTCCAAGCGAAACTCAACTGAGCGGGTCCAGTGGCCGATGTGGTCACGTCTGTAGCCTGGCTGTGTGTCAAGGTGCCTGCCTGGGCCGCATCGCCACCTTGATAGGATGTTTGCTGCTGTCCAAACCAACTTGCGGAACCTGCGGTGGTCCAATTGAGCGTCGTCGCGTCCAGGGCTTCGCCGAGACTGACAGAGGAGACCGTAGCGCCACTTGTGGAGTTGCCTGGGGTAAACTGGACGGCGTCCACCCAGCCTGTGTTACCTCCGAACAAGACGCTTCCATCGGTCGAATACGTCCATTTTATCAGGTGATTTCCGCTAGGAATGGCAAACGCCTGCGGCGTCCATCCGACCTCCCCGGAAATCCCAGGGCTCATCTCTGAGCCATCCAGCGTGACCCTCAAGAAGTCATAGTTGACTTCGGAAGACACTTTCCAGGAAAAACTCACTGTGCCGGGCCCAGCGATGGTGGACTCGAGGGTGCTTGCTTGACTGTGCCAGAGAATCCCCGCTTGCGCCGCGTCGCCATTGACGCTGACTGAAGCCTCTCCAAACCAGGACGCTGCCCCGGACGTGTTCCAGACCATCGTGGATGTGTCCAGAGCTTCCGCTAACGAAATGGACGAAGCCCCGCCACTCCCTCCCGCCGCGGTGCCTGTGGGAGCCCACTCCACATGATCCACCCAAGCCAGGTTTTGACCGGCATACACACTGCCATCCAGCGAGTAAACCCAGCGCGTGGTATGAGTTCCGGCCCCCACCGCAACCGATTGAGATTGCCAGCCTGATTCCCCGCAAATTCTAACCTGCAAAACGCCATCGATGTAAAATGTCAGATAATCGTAACCTTGTTCCGAAGAAACCCTCCAGCTCCAAGACAGCGTACCCGGACCCACGAAAGAGGAGGACTCCAAGGAACTGCTTTGCGAGTGAAGGAGATTTCCGCTTTGGGCCGCGTCCCCTCCAAAGTCACTGATCGCCGACTGACCAAACCAGGTTGCATCACCATAAGTGGCCCACGCTCTCGAAGTGGCGTCCACGGATTCCGCGAGAGTTTGTGCCCGCGCACTCGCGGCGGTTGACAGCCAGAGCGCCACGCTGGCCAGAACCAGCAGACTTGCCTTTTTTGTAGTGGGTGCGTGCGAGCTTTTCACGGTTGCCCTCCCTTGCTTGAAGCGGCGTTCTTCCCGTCCTTGGATTCGATCTTGGAGGGCCGCCTCGTTCCATGCTCCTTGAGATGCCTTTCCTCGTTCCAGAATTCTTTGGCAACAGAAAGCGCCTTCAAAGCCTCTTCCTCGCGATCCCGGATCATCTGTGTTTTTTTGGGTTCCATTTCACGTTCGACATCGTCTGGATGCAGGATCGATCTCATGGCGAAACCTTCGATTCGGAGGCTCTTGGAGTTTCTCCCTGCTCGCGCCCTTTCCTCGCGCCCCTGGGGCTTTGTGATCGTGTCCAAAGCGTCCTGTCTGTCGAGCTCGATGTCCTCCTCAGCCTTCAGAAGAGCTTGACGTTGCGCGGCGTTTCGAACCGACTCGATGACGTGACGCCTAGCTTCTCGTTTGGACGCGGTGAAGCTCTCCGGATCAGAAAGCGCGCCTCTCGCTTGCTGGCGGCGCGCCTCGAGGCTCTGAGCATCATCCGGGTCTTTGGTGGCGCGGAAAAGCTTGGGATGTTTGAAGCCCATTTCCTCCAACTTTCCGGTGGGTGAGCCATCTGGAATGTCAACCCTCCGCGGAATCGTGTCGCGGTGCTTGAGGACGGTTTCGGAAATCTCGGGTTTATCGTCGTCGGTTCGTTGGGCCAGTGCGACCCCAATCAAGCCGATACAGCCGCACACACCAAGAATCCTTGGTATCAAACTTCGTTTGGTTAGAGGCTCCTTTTTCACGGTTCCATCCTTTTGTTGAGTTCTGCAAGGCAACAGTGTTTCCACGCCAGCGCGCTTCGGACCAGAGTGATAGACATGTCACGGGCACATCGGGCTCCGTGAGTTGACATCTTAACGGTCGATTGATTGTGCTGGGCGGAATCCTCTCACAAATCCATCTGAAGAGTTCTCAAAATCTTGAATCTTCGACTTCCCTGTCTGGGGAGGTGCGCAAGAAACCAGCTTCTGCTCATCCCGGAGTTGATTGATCCACTACCATCCTTGTTCTTAATACAAGAGATATGGCTCTCCGATAAAAGTGTAAAGTGTTTTTTTTAAGAATCTCTAAATGCTCCGTCTTGACGTGCTACCCGTGGCCAAAATCCAAGCGTGACCGCCGGCAAACTCGAACTCGGAGGCGGCTCACCCGACAGCTTGCACGACGTGTGGATGGGGGATGGGGGATGGCGAGTGTTTGCTGGAAAACGTGGGTGTCATCGGGCCCAGCAAGACCAAACTGGCAGACCATCGGAGTGCGCACCGCCAGCGCGGAGGGTGACTTCTTTGTGGTCGCTGAGTGATTTGTTGCATAGAGAAAGCTTCAAGAATGTTCTGCCTGTAACAGCCCGGCGAGTCCTCACTCGAACAAGCCCTGGATCTCCTCCCATGTCAGGTTGTCGGCGAGGGATTCCTCCCCTCCGAGAGTGGCCTTGATGATCGCACGTTTTTTTTGTTGAAGCGCCAGGATTTTCTCCTCGACGGTGCCTCGCGCGATGAGTTTATAGCTGGTCACCACGCGTGTCTGGCCGATGCGATGCGCTCGATCCGTGGCTTGATCCTCGACCGCCGGGTTCCACCACGGATCAAAGTGAACCACTGTGTCCGCGCCCGTCAGCGTGAGCCCGACGCCGCCCGCTTTAAGGCTGATCAGGAACACCGGGATCTTCGCGTTGCCCTGGAATTTCTCCACTACCGCGCCGCGATCCTTGGTCGCGCCATCGAGGTAACAAAACTCGATTTTCTCTGCGACAAGCTTGTCCCTTATCAGCGCGAGCATCGACACGAACTGACTGAACACCAGCACGCGATGTCCGCCATCGATCGCCTCCTCCAGGAGCTCGCTGAACATCGCGAGTTTACCGGAGGCTTCGTCCGTAAACTGGGCATCCTCCATCTTCAGGAGCCGCGGGTCGCAGCAGATCTGCCGCAGCCGCAGCAGGGCGTTGAGCACCACCATCTTGCTCTTCGCCAACCCCTGCGCCCCCACCGCTTCCATGACCTCCTTGCGGCTGACGGCGAGCACCTTTTTGTAAATCTCCGACTGCTCCTCGGTGAGCTCGCAAAACGAGACCTGCTCGAGCTTCGCGGGGAGGTCCTTCGCCACGTCGGTCTTGAGCCGACGCAGCATGAAAGGGCGCAGCCTGCGCCCAAGCCGGGCCTGCACGGCTTGATCCTGATCGCGCGTGATGGGCTGCTCGTAGCGTTCGCGAAACTCCGCCGCCGAGCCGAGGTAGCCGGGCATGAGGAAGTCGATGAGGCTCCACAGGTCGAGCACCGAATTCTCCATCGGAGTTCCCGTCAGCACCACCCGATGCTCGGCGCGGATAGCCTTCACGGCGAGCGCGTTTTGTGTCTGCCGGTTCTTGATGTGCTGGGCTTCGTCGAGAACCAGCGTGTCAAACTTCAACTCACGGTAACGCTCGGCGTCGCGCCGGATCAGGGCGTAGCTTGTGATGACGAGGTCGCTCCGCACAATATCCTCAAACAGATCGTGGCGAGTCGAACCATGCAACGCCACCACCTTGAGGGCAGGCGTAAACTTTCTGGCCTCCGCGGCCCAGTTGAAGACGAGCGAGGTTGGGCACACGATAAGGACCGGCCCAGAGAGTTTGCCGCCTGCGTGGCACGCGTGGATGAACGCCAGTGTTTGGAGCGTTTTGCCGAGGCCCATCTCGTCGGCCAGGATCCCGCCGAACTGGTTTTCGCGGAGGAACCGCAGCCAGGCGACGCCCTGTCGTTGATACGGTCGCAGCACGTCCTCGAGCGGGCCCAGCGGTGGACAGTCGAGCTTCGTCCGGCCGCTCTGTCGAGCCGCGCGATCGCGCCAGGCGGAGGAAGCCTCCACCTGCCATCCCGGCTGCTGGCGAAGGGTCGCGTCGAGAAACCCCGCCTGCACATCCCTGAACCGGTAGCCATTCCCCTGCTGCCTCGGCCCGCAGTCGCGCAGCACTTCGTTGAATTCCTCCAACGCTCCGGTGTCGATCAGCGCGATCCGACCATTCTTCAACCGCGTCGTGCCGGAGCCCGACAGGATCAGCCGCTGGATGTCCGCTGCCGAGAACCTCTCGCCTTCCCCCGACGCGAGCGACATCTCGACGTCGAACCATCGCTCGCCGGACTGCGTGATTTGGAACCGCGGCTCCAACCGCTCGAAGTTCTTGCTGGTGGTAATGTGGAGCTTTTCCTCGAGCGAGATCTCCCATTCCTTTTGCCAACGCGGGTAGTCGCGTGCGAAGAATCGCACGACCGCCCCTTCGCCGTGGAGGTTCCAGCGGCCCTGGGCATCTGGACCGTTAAAACCGGCTCCTCGCATGCGTGCGACAGCGGCGACCTCCGACCCGAAGTCGCGCGTCGAATAACGGGTGGTGCACTTCGGATCGGGCAGCCAGAGGGATTCGTCCTTCGAAGTCACGCCCACCGTCATGACGCGGGGGCCATAGGCGAACTGAAGCTGGGCCTGCAATTGGCCGAGGCCGCCGTTGAGCGCGAGAATGAACTGCGGCGACTGCGGCTCCAGCGTGAACTCGCCGATGCCAAAGTTCGCGTCCACCTCGCTCTCGGCTTCGAGCACCGCGAGCTCCTGGCTCAGAAATAACGGCACCCGCTGACGGGGAAGCTTCATCGGACCTCGGAACAAGTCGCGCCACGGCTTCGGCAGGCCTACAGGGTCCAATGAATCCCCGCGAAAGACCCACGGCGTCTCGCCTGGAATGAGTGTCGGGGGACTCAGGCGTGGCGGCAGGTTCAGGCGGATTTCACCCGAGGTTTCAAGCGTGATCTCGACCGGGACGCGCCAGGTTGCCGCACCGATCGCGAGCGGTTGCGTGCGGCCAAGAGACACTCGCGGATGGCCAGTAATCACCTCAAGCAAGCCGGTGAACTCGGCGAGGTTGAGCATCAAGCCGCCGGGTGTTTCGCCGTCGGCGAGCTGCTCGGCTTTGTCGAGCAATCGAGCATCCTCGGGAGGGATCGAGAACGGTTGATTCATGGGGAGCGAGCTCAACGGCACGCGGCCTCCGCGCCATCGACCTTCAAACGCGACCATCACCTTGCCACGTTCGATGCTGGCCGAGAGAGTCTGGGGCAGAACGACGAAAATCTCAACGGGCGAGCCCTCCGTGGATCGGCGAAGCCGGGGTCCCGGCGCGGGCTCCGCTTCGCGGGTCGCCATCGAGCGGTTCGGGGCAGGGCTCCAAGGCAACGGCGTTGCCGTGTCGCTTCCCTTGGGTAGCGATTTTACCCGTTGCAAGTGGTGCAACCCCACGGCGACGGAGTGCGCGCAGATGACACCTGCTTCGCGAGCCACGCGGCAAGGGCAGAGGTTTTCTATGTCGACCGCCCCCTTGATCACAAGGCCGGCGCGATAGGATGCCGAGCCCTCCTGGACGACCCCCTTGAGCAAGGGCGGCGACCAGTTCGACGAAAGCACCTTCCCGCCAGTCAGGATCGACCGGGCCGCCACCACCACGTCCAAACCCGCGGACTTCGCGAGGAAGGCTTCATTCAGTCCTTCGAAACTCATCGGAGAGACTGTGCCGCATTACCTGGGCGCTTGGCAAAAAACTTTTACGACATCCTCCTGGCACCACCCAGCACTCCTCGCCAGATTCGAACAACTCAAAGCTCGGACGCGTACCACCATTCCAGCTTCTGCCGTGCCCACGGCGTCTTCCGAAGGAATGTGAGGCTGGACTTGACGCTGGGATCGTGGAGGAAACAGCGCACCGGGATGAGCGCCCCCATCTTGGCCCAGCCATGGCGCTCGACCATCGCCTTCACGATGGTCTCGAGGTTGATACCGTGCAGCGGATCGCGCGGATGAGACGCGAGTGCCGGCACCTGGACTGCACTGGTGGATGACGCTTTAGGGGGTACCATTCAGAACACCCGGGAATGGGGACACGCGGACTCGGTTTCGAAGCATCCTCTCAGATTGCAGGGCAGTTTTAGACGTTCCATTCGCGGGTGACTTGAATAGTTATTTTCTTAGAGATTTCACGCTGCTGGCCAGCACATCGAACTCAAGGGCGAGTTTGAAATCCTTCGCGGTCAAACCTCCTGCATCATGAGTGGTGAGATGGAGTGTCACCTTGTTCCAACGGACATCGATATCGGGGTGGTGCCCGGCCTTTTCAGCGGCTTTTGCAACGGCGTTCACAAACTTGATGGAGACAATAAAATCGGCGAACTCGAATGTTCGCGAAATCAGCGGCCCCTTCCTGGTCCACAGAGGGACGGACTTGAGGGATTCCAAAATCGTCGTGCGCGCCAGCTTTTCCATGAGCTCAGCATAGAGCCCCGTCGCGCCTGTGGCAATCCATGAAAGAAGCGTCCAACAGCAGTTCTCGTTTTTAGCGGTAGTTCTCATTTTGAAAAAAGATAGGGGTAGGGTCTCCGACCTGCCGGTTCGCGTAGTGTCCCACTCCGTGCGGGGCCAGAGGCCTCCGCGACTCGCAGACCTGGAGGCCTACCCCACTTTGCCGACCACAATGAGAACTGCTCATGACTCAAGAATCCCGATTGCGCGGGGCCCGCCGGTGTGTTTAACCTAGTTGACTGAACTGACTTGAGCGGTCGTGGATTCCACGCGGTCGGGATTTGGTTCGAACACTTACAATCATACTATTTACTATTTATGGCACTTGTCGCTGATCAGTCTGTCGTGTTGCGGAAAACCAAGGAGCTCTGCGAAGCGCTGCTTGCTGAACCGGAGTTCCATGCAATCCGTTTGAAGTTGGACCAGTTCATGATCAATGACGAAGTCAAAGGGCAATACCAGGAGCTCGGCGAGCGCAGCGAGTATTTGCAGCACAAGCAAGAGCAAGGGGTGACGCTTGAGAACACCGAGATCGAGGATTACGAGCTGCAAAGGAATCGATTTTTGGAGAACCCGGTGGCGCGAGGGTTCATGGACGCCCAAAAATCCTTGCAAGAAGTGCAAGAAACGGTGAACCGCTATGTCAGCAAGACGATTGAGCTGGGCCGTGTGCCGGAGTCTGCGGACATGGAGAGCTCCTGCGGGAGCGGGTGCGGCTGCCACTAAACCATCGTTTGTTCGAGTAGGCCACGTTGTTCGGTAAAGGGTGGCCATTCCTCCGGCCTCCGCACGGGTGGGGACGGCGCAGCGCACCGTCCCCTATCTGGAAGCATTTTGGCCGAGGGTGGCGCCATCCATTTTCCATGAGGTCACAAGTTCTGAGGCTGCGTTCACGCATGATCCGTGTCGAAGCCGGCGGACTCGCGCTGATTGTTTCGTGAAAAGTCGTCGCAGATCCCTCGGCGGCTTTGCCTGACGAATTCGGTAAAAGTCCGAACCGCCTCGCCGGCGCATTGGAACTCGACGAGTTCAAGACGTTGCCGTAGGGAGAGTCGTTCGCCCCCTCGTTGGAGGAGTCGGTAGGCGCGGTTCAATTGCAACCGGTGTTCCGGAGAAAACCCGGCGCGGCGCAGGCCGATGATATTGAGTCCGCACGTGGCGTTCCGTCCTCGAGCGATGGTGAAAGGAGGCAGGTCTTTGCTGATCGCGGAGCCGCCTTGCATCAAGGCCAGGGTGCCGACTCTCACAAATTGATGGATCAGACAATTGCCAGAAATGAAAGCCCTGTCTGCGATGGTCACATGCCCTGCAACGAGAGCGCCGTTTGCCAGGATGACGTGGTTCCCGATCACCGCGTTGTGACCCACGTGGCTGTTCGCCATGAAAAAATTATGGGAGCCAATGACGGTATCTTCCTTCAGTGAATTGGAACGGTGCAGCGTGGTGTGCTCGCGAAACACATTATTGTCCCCGATGAGAAGTCGAGTCGGCTCACCCTGATACCTCAAGTCCTGAGGCGCGTCCCCAATGACGCAACCCGCGTGGAACCGATTCCGCTTTCCGATGTGGGTGTGGCCCGTGATGTGAACGTGTGGGCCAATGACACAACCCTCATCAAGGCTCACATCGGCGTCGATAACCGAGTAAGGGCCGACATCGACCGAGGGATCGATTGCGGCGCTGGGATCGATGATGGCAGAAGGATGAATCATGGAGTTTCCACGTGGATCCGAGTCTAACGCGGAGTTGGATTTGGTCGAACAAGAAAATCAGTCACGCGTAAAAATAGCCCAGCTCACGAAGCGATGTGTAATCCCTGGCTGTGTCTGCGGTTTTTTTCCCAAGAATGACATGGTCAACGACTTCTATCTTCAAAAGATGCCCAGCTCGGATGAGATCCCGCGTGACCCGGATGTCTGCTTCGGAAGGCGTGGAGTCGCCGCTCGGATGGTTGTGGACGAGGATAATGCTGGAGGCGTTGGCGACGATGGCGGTTTTGAACACTTCGCGAGGATGCACCACCACGGTGTCAAGAGTTCCCTGGGCAATGCGCTCCACGCGAATGAGTCGGCGCCGGGTGTTCAGCAGCACGATCTGGAACTGTTCGACCGAAGAGTGCCGATTTTCCTCGCGAAGCAGGTCTGCCACACGGTCGGGGGTGTCCATGAGCAACGGTGCGGAGGTGACCTCCTGCACCATGCGTCGGGCGAGAGTGAGGGCACTCTTGAGACCGATCGCCTTGTCGCGCCCGACCCCTTTGGTGGTCCGGAGTTCGTCGATTGAAGCCCGCGCCAACTCGCCAAGGGAGCCGTATCGTGCCAGGAGGTTTTCGGCCACCTGAACGGCGGATGCGCCCGGGATCCCGGTGCGCAAAACGATGGCGATCAGTTCCGCGTTTCGGAGGGCCTCTGGGCCGAGAATCGCCAAGCGTTCGCGTGGACGATCCGTCGCAACCATGTCCTTAATCCTATGTGTGCTCGTTTCCATAATCGGACCTCCCTAGCTTCGAACTGCCAGTGTAAGCCACGGAACCCGGCGCATGGCAACGAAATTTGTTCGAGGCCCTGGCTACCAACACGATTCAAGAACGCTCCGGGGCGGGGACGGCTCGTCCCCGGTTCGAGTGCCTAGCTGCAGCGGACCTGGGGACGAGCCGTCCCCACCCCGCCCAAGGGCCCAGTATCCGCTCAGCAGTTTTGTCATCTTCCCACTTTTCATGAGCTTAACCCTCAGAGCACTACCTTGGAGCCGGCTTTGGTTCGAGGTTCTGTCGGTCGCGCGCCCAAGCGATTAGAAACCGGCGCTCCGGCAAAATTGGCTGAGCCTCCGCTGATTTCTTGAATCGGCACTGAGAACCGCTGCTGATGACCGTTTCGCAGTTGATTTATTGAGGGGTGTCGAGTGTTCTCTGGTCTTGTTTGTTGTATGATGCTTCACGGACATAACAGTTCCTCTGATCCCACCCTCAACACGAGAGCACGATCCACGTGGGAGATCGTTCGGCGTGTTTCGAGATACCTTCTGCCTTATAAAGCCATGGCGGCGGTGACGGTGGGATGCGCGGTCTTGTCCCTGGCGTGTTCTTTCGCCTATCCCAAACTGACCCAGTATGTGATCGACGACGTGATCAGCGGGCGTCGAGACGACCGATTGGGGTGGGCGATGATGGCCCTGATCGGGGCGTTCTTCATGCGCGAAGTTTTTACGAGCGTGCGGATCAGGGTGAACAATGTGTTTGAGCAGAACGTGATCTTCGACATGCGGCGCGAAGTGTTCGCGCGGTTGCAACGGCTGCCGATCCCCTATTTTGACCAGCGTTCCTCGGGGGATTTGATGACACGGGTGATCGAAGATGTGAACTCGGTGGAGCGCCTGTTGATCGACGGGACGGAGCAAGGGACGGTGGCGGTTTTGAGCATCGCAGGGGTGCTGGTCATTTTATTCTCGACGAGCCCGGTGCTGGCTGCGGTGGCGCTGGCACCGATGCCAATTCTGGTAGGAGGCGCTTTCTGGTACACGATGACGGCGCACAAGCGGTATCGAGCCCAGCGTCAGGCCGCGAGCGCCATGAATGCGCTGTTGATGGACAATTTGCAGGGGGTTCGCCAGATCAAAGCATTTGGACGGCAAGATCACGAGGACGCGCGATTTGCCGAGAAAGCGGACGATCTGCGAAAAGGGACGCTCGGAGTGATGTTGACCTGGGCGTTTTACTCGCCGGCGATGGCCTTTGCCGCCTCTTTAGGAACGGGCCTTGTCTTGTGGGTTGGAGGCAGGATGGTGATCGGGGGTGAGATCACGCTCGGGAGTTTGATTGGGTTCGTATTTTATCTGAATTTGTTCTACGAACCGGTGGGAAGATTGCACGGATTGAACCAGATGCTGCAATCGGCGCGCGCCTCTGGAGAGCGGGTTTTTGACATCCTCGACACGCTGCCCGAGCGGCCTGACCGGCCGGATCCAATGCCGAGTCCGCTGCGCGGCGAAGTCGTGTATCGGGACGTGGGGTTTTCGTATGGGAGCGACCGGGTTGTTCTGAAGAACGTGTCGCTGCATGCGCGACCAGGGGAGATGATCGCTCTTGTCGGGCCGACAGGCGCTGGGAAATCCACTTTGGTGAACCTTTTGCCCGCGTTTTATGAGGCGACCTCGGGGTTGATCACGATCGATGGGCAAGACATCAGCCGTGTTTCCTTGGAATCGTTGCGATCGAGGATCAGCGTCGTGAGCCAGGAGCCGTTTCTTTTTAACGGCACGGTGCGAGAGAACATCGCGTATGGAAAGCTGGATGCCACGGAGGAGGAACTGGTGAATGTGGCTCGCATGGCGAATTGTCTCGAGTTCATTCAGAAACTGCCGGAGGGCTTCGACTCACGGGTTGGAGAGCGCGGAGTGAAGCTGAGCGTGGGTGAGAAACAGCGGGTGAGCATCGCCCGCGCGCTGCTGAAGAGCGCCCCGATTTTGATCCTGGACGAGGCGACGGCGAGCGTGGACACGGCGACGGAGAAATTGATCCAGGAAGCGTTGGAAAGGTTGATGACCGGGCGCACCAGCTTCGTCATCGCGCACAGGTTGAGCACGATCCGGAACGCCGATCAGATCCTGGTGATCCGGGACGGCGAAGTGGTGGAACGGGGAACCCATGAGGAGTTGGTGGCGTCCGACGGTCTGTATGCTCGGCTGGCGCGGATCCAGAACACCACGTTCATCGAGGAAGGGTTCGAGAAACTCGGCTCGGGACATAGTGTCGCGGATATTCGACGCGAACTTCCCGTGCCACTGTGCCAAACATCGTCATAGATAAGGTGATCAAATAGTCAAGAACCCATGTCGGCCACCCACCTCGCCGGGTGTTCGACCTGATGCTGGGTTACGCGGTGAGCGAAGACGGCGCGCTGCACGCGGAAAAATTCTACCGGATCGATCAAAATAGGCCGTTGGAAGACACCCTTCAGAGCGTCAGTCAGGGCTGGTTCAAGAAAACAGCGTCCGCCCACGCGCCGACGGTTTGAGGTAAGGGAAGAGGTTTGTTTTGGGTTAAACTTTTTCGGAAATTGATTATCGTCTCACTTCTCTTTATGATCCATCCACGTTCGCAATGTCCTTAAAACTGCAACTCGATGGCGATGCTTGGTTCGTAGTTCTCGCGGAACTCGCCCAGGCTCTCGGAAAGCTGGGCCCGCCGGTTCGGCTCTGTCTGATCGGTTCAGCGGCGTGTCTGTTGGGCGGCATGGAAGGCCGCACCTCCGCCGACCTGGACATCTGGAAACCCGCCAGCGATTACGACCGGCTGGAACTAAAAGCGGCGGCGGAAAAAGCGGGACTGCTTTTCGATCCAAAGCAAACGCTCGACCCAGACCGGCCCTATCTGCAATTCATCGAGCCGGGATTGACGCAACTTGGCGCGTTCGAACCGGTGCTCATCGAACGACTCGCGCGACTGCACTTGTATCGGCCGCCGATCGAAAACCTGATCGCCTCCAAACTCATTCGCGCCGAGCCGAAAGATTTGGGCGACATCCGGTTTCTGACCAGCCGCCATCGCCCGGACGTTGAGCGCGTGCGTCGCATCGTCGCGGAGTTCAATCCGCCTGCCCGTGAGCGCGCTGCGGAGAACCTGGTTTATCTCGACGTGCTAGAGACATGAACATGAATGCCCGCGAAGAGGAATTGACCGCCCGCGCCTTGCTCGCTGATCAGGCGCAGATTGACGTGTGCCTGCAACAGAAGCGTTGGGCCGAACTTGCCGCCGTTGTCCGTTTCGCCCGCCGAGACGCACCACCGCAACTCGCTCAAACCGACCCCGCGCTGTATCGCGAACTCCGCGAACAAATCACGCGCTTCTTCCTGCGCGGTGGCGACGTGTTCTCATTGGAAAAATTGGAAGCGCTGGCGCGCGTCTGAAAAGAGCATCGACGTCAGCGTGGAGCCGCAGGGGTCCTGGAAAGGGGCCCGCGAACGACCCGGATTGTCGGGAGTGACAAAACATTTACTGCCCGCGAATCACAATTCATGGGAACATTCCTCCCGATTCCCGAACTCACATTCGCGTGATTCGCGGGCAATCCCTCGGGCTTGCGGTTCTTGTTAATGACACTCAGCCTGAATGTGTGAAATCCTGCGGATGGCTCGAAAGTTACGATCAGAGTCTGCGGAGGCAATTTACCACGTTATGAACCGTGGCGACCCACGGGAACCGATTTTTGGGGATAACGCAGACCGGAGGCGCATCACGCCACGGTGCCATCTCCCATTCTGACAATCGGTCGTGCATTGACGCTTTGGAGCTAAGACGCCATGGTTCCGTTTGAATTGTGCAGAGGATCCAGAAATTTCATCATACCGCGCATGCGAGTCGCCGTGCAAGCGAGCGCCATCTGACGCCGGAAATGTTGGAGAGCGTCGTGAACCAGCATGATCGCAAGACACAACAATACCATGGTCAGCACGGCGGTTTTGTCTATCGTTTCACCCGGAAAACGGACGACCTGGATCTGGTGGTCGTCCCCGAAGTTAAAGGCGGGCAAGCCTGGATCCTCACGGGCTTCGTTAATGACAACACTTTATGAAACCTCAAACCCTGACTGTGAAAACTCGGTCCACGCCTGTCGTGGAAATGGATACCGAGGCCGGCGCGGCTTACGTGCGATTCAAGCGCGCTAAAGTTGAGCGAACCATCTCGCGTGAAGGCCCAGGTCCAATAGTGGCCGTGGACTTGGACGCAACAAACCAAGTGATCGGCGTGGAACTGATCGGCGTTAAAGTCTTCAATTTGCCGACACTGCTTCGTCAAAGCGCCATCCGGGCGCCGCACATCGATCCGGCCCTGACGCGCTACATCCGCGCGTCCAAACAAGAGGTGCAGCCGGCTGAATAGGTCGCGCGGGAAAAGATGGGCTCTCCCACATCGCCGCGCGGCGCGAGAGTCATCTCGAGTGAGACCGATGTGGAGAAAGCGGAGCGAATCATCGAGGCGGAACTCAAGCGTCGGAAATGGACGGAAGAACCATTGAAACCTGGGTGACATCTCAGGGCTGATTCAAGAAAACGGAGCGCTGGCTTCCAGCCGGCTTTGGTTCAACGATCCGTCGGTCGCGCAGCCAAGCCGATTGGAAATCGGCGCTCCGGCCCCTCTGGCTGAGCATCCGCTGTTTTCTTGAATCAGCCCTGGTGACATCTTAACATTTAACATTTGATTTTGAAATTGGCCACGTCACGGTCGTGTTCGTGTCCAGACCCCTGCGCATCGAGCGGGCGGGCGGTTGGTATCATGTCACCGCGCGCGGCAATGAACGACGGCCGATTTATCGCGACGCACTCGACCGTCGGCATTTTTGCGAACTGCTGGCGGAACTGGTTCCTCGATTTCATCTGCGCCTCCATTGTCTCGTGCTCTGGACAATCATTACCACCTGCTTCTTGAGGCTGTGCAGAAGGTGAAGTGCGAACCGTGGGAGACATTTCGAGGCCGCC
>CAMBEJ010000093.1 GCA_945865375.1 Akkermansia muciniphila
TGGACATCGGTCAGGCGAAAATCGCGTCCGCCGAAACGATAGGTGAGTTTCTCGTGATCGAGTCCGAGCAGGTGTTGCACGGTTGCCCACAGATCGTAAACCGTGCAGACATCCTGCACCGCATAGTAGCCGAGTTCATCGGTGGCGCCGTGGGCCGTGCCGCCCTTGATGCCGCCGCCGGCCAGCCACACGCTGAATCCGAACGGATTGTGATCGCGTCCATCCGTTGATTGGGCGAACGGCGTGCGACCGAATTCGCCCGCCCAGACGATGAGGGTTTCGTCAAACAGACCCCGCGTCTTCAGATCTTTGATCAGCCCTGCAATCGGCTGATCCACTTGGAAGGCCATCTCGGAATGGCCCGCTTTCAGCACGCCGTGTTGATCCCATGGGTTGCCAATTTGACCGGGATCGGCGGGGCGCGGCAAACAGGTAAGTTCGATGAAACGCACGCCGCGTTCAACGAATCGGCGGGCGAGCAGGCATTGCCGCGCGTATTCCGCCTTCTCTCGCACCGGCGAATTCAGGCCGTAAAGCTCCTTCGTGGCCTCGCTCTCGCCGCGCAGATCGACCAGGTCCGGAACCGCCGACTGCATGCGGTAGGCGATCTCGTAGTTCTGGATGGCGGATTCGACCTGTTCGTCCCCGTGCAGGCGGGCGAGATGACGCTGATCCAGTCGTCCAATGAACCCCAGCCGTTTGCGTTGCAGTCCGTCGGCTTCCCGCGGCGTGATATTGGCGAGCGGCTCCTTTTGGGTCGGATCGATGAACGACGCTTGATGGACGGCCGGAAGAAAGCCGTTGCCGTAAATATTCACGCCGCCCAACGGAGCGCCGCCGCTGGCCAGCACCACGAAGCCCGGCAGGTTCTGGTTCTCGCTGCCCAAGCCGTAGCTCGTCCAGGCACCCGCGCTGGGATATCCGGCGAGCGAAAAGCCGGTGTGGATGAAGTAATTTCCCTGGGCGTGTTCGTTCGCCACGCTGGTCATCGAGCGGATGACGGCCAAGTCGTCCGCGCACGCGCCGATGTGGGGGAACAACTCGCTGACGGGCAGACCAGACTGTCCGTGGTTCCGAAACTGCCACGGACTCGCCATGATGTTGCCGTTTTGGTTGAACATGGTGGGCCGCACGGGCACGGGCATCGGTTTGCCGTGATCGCGGTTCAAGCGCGGCTTGGGATCAAATGTGTCCACATGCGACACACCGCCGGACATGAAACAGAAGATGACGCTCTTCACCTTCGGGCGGAAATGCGCCGGGCGCGGTGCGAACGGACTCAACTTCCCCGGATCAGCCGCCGCCAAGGCTTCGCCTCCCGCAGTGAGGCCAGACAAAGCCACCAGGCCAAAGCCGGTCGAGCACTTCGCGAGCATATCGCGGCGCGAAATCATTCCCCCGTGACGCCCCTGCAATCGTGCACGATCAATCGACATAGATGAATTCCTTCAGGCAAAACAGTGATTGCGCGAAGTCCTGCCAGACGCGTTCGCTCTTCCCGACCTCGCCCGGCGGGATCGAGTGCTCAGCGGCCAGTTCCCCAAGAAACTCTCGAGCCGAAGCCAGATCCTCCGCCGTGGCCGCGCGCCCCAGCGCCTTGCCGAACATGCCGCCGATGCGTTCGTCCCGGGAGCGGCCCTCGGCGACCAGCGCCTTTGCCCACTTGGCGGACTGGTCGATCACGAACGGATCGTTGAGCAGTGTGAGGGATTGCGCCGGTACGTTGGTGGTGTCGCGTTTGCCGCGCGTGCTCGCGGGCTTGGGCGCGTCAAATGCTTCGAGAAACGGATTGGCGGCATTGCGGCGAACGCGCTGGTAGACGCTGCGCCGCCGGTCGCCGTCGAGAGGGCCCTTGGGCCCGCCGCCTTCCGTCTTGGCGATGTAGTACACGTTCACCCCCGGGCCATCCATTTTCAGATCCAACTGGCCGGAGACGGCGAGCACGGCATCGCGAATGGCTTCGGCTTCCAAGCGGCGCAAGTGCGCGTGGGAGAGCAGTTCGTTCCCAGGATCAAGCTGCCGCGCATCGGCGGAGGCCAATGCGGTCTGCTGAAAGGCTCGCGACATCATAAGGAACCGGATCGTTTCCTTGATCGACCAACCGTGCTCGATGAACCGGGACGCGAGGTAATCGAGCAGTTCCGGGTGCGTCGGCTTCTGCCCCAGCCGGCCAAAATTGTCCACCGTACCGACCAGACCCCGCCCGAACAGATGATGCCAAAGGCGATTGACCATGACCCGAGCCGTCAGGGGATTGGCGGGACTAGCCACCTTGTCGGCCAGCTCCAGCCGTCCGCTCAACGACGTTCGGAACGGTCGATCGTCGAACATCTCCAGGAACCGGCGTGGGACCGCTTCGCCCGGCTGGTTGATCTGGCCGCGCACGAACAACGGCTGGTTGAAGGCCGCGGCTTCATGCACACCCGGTGCGCGGCGCGGAACCGGGATCTCCGCCTCGAGCCGGCGATACGTGGCCACGGATTCCTTCAATTGCGGTAGGCGCGGCAGCGAGGCAGGCAGCAGATCCCGGCGGACGAAGTAGTCGAGGAACGCCAATTCTTCGTCCCTCAATTTCCCCTCGCGCCAGTGCTGGACGGCAGACGTCAGGCGATGGCGGTAGAGTTCGGCCAACTCGGCCATCGACCGGGGCGCATCGCCCGCCAGCAGAAAGGCGGCGGGCACGAGTAATTCTTTGGGCGGCTGGGAGCCTTGGTGGAAAACCACTTCCGCAGCCCCGAAATAAGCGCGACCTCCTTGGGCGGAACCGGAGTTGGGGGAGTCATCGGCGGTGACAAACTCGAAATAGGCGTGGGCGCCCTTGCGATAGGCGGTGTCCAATCGAAGCCATTTCATCTCGTCGGCATTCAGACTCGCGGCCGGGTAAAGGCCGCCACCACCAATGGCGTAGTTCTCGACCACAAGCCGCGCCATGCTGCGCTCGCCGAGAGCGCGCACGCTCACGCTGTCGGTTTCCACCTTGAACCGGGCCGAGGTGAACACGCCGCTTTGTTTCCGGGTCAGCGCGTGGCTGAACACGCCCGTCGGATAAAGGCCGCGCAACACCCGGTCCCCTTTGACCTCGACGCAAAACCCGCCTGCCGGAACGGGCGCACCGGCTTCACCGCCCACGCCGTAGCCCTGAGCAGCGCCGGCCATGGACCAACGGTCGGACTCATTGCCGCGCAGGTCCCAGCCGCGGGTGAAGTTGGTCCGGTTGAACTCGAGGCGGCTGGCTAGCTCGGCGTTCCAAAACAACGCGAGCTGGCCCCACCCCTCTTGAAACGCGTTGCCGGTCAGGCCAGACAACTTCACCCACGGATGAAGCGGGCTGGCGTTGTCCTTCGCGGCGTCCGCCAGCGCCGATTTCCAGGCCTCCATCGTGTTCATCGAATCGAGTTGCCCGGCCTGTGCAGCCCGGAGCTGATCCAACTCCCGGCGGAGGCCTAACCGTTTGTCGTGCTCCGCCGGCGTCAGGGATTGGGTCAACGTTTCCGCATCCACGTTGATCGCCCCCGCCTCGAACGAAGCTGAGACTTCATCCGCGGTGAGGGCGCGGGAATAAAGCCGGGCTTCCTCGATCTCCCCGGCCAGGGCGGTGACGCCTGTGCCCAGATGACGTTTGCCCAGCACCACCCGGGCGACCCCCGCTGTGAAGGGTTGCAGAGTGCCGTGCCGGTAGTTGGCGCCGTAGCGCGTGCCGTTGCGATAAAGAGTGATGGAATTGTCGGTTCCATAAACCACCACGAGATGGATGAGTTCACCCGGCTTGGCGGTCTCGGCCGGGCCGCCGACGTCTTGAGTGCGCCGAAAATAGTCGCTGCCGGCGATCCAACGGGCCGGTTCCCGTTCGCCGAACACGATCGAGTCGAAGTTCTCGCTGTCCGGCGTCTGCACGGTCAACGCTCCGCCGCCCTTTTGGTCGAGTCCGGCCACGGCCACCCAGACTTCGAGCGTTTTCTCCCGCACATCGGCCGGGAGCGGTTCGGTGACGACCCATGCGTTTGTGCCGTTTAGGACCAGGCGGCCACCACGGACTACAGCGCCGCCTTCGGCTCGCCCGTGCATGGCGCCGACGGCATCGCGGAAATCCTCCTCGAAACTCCATCGGGCCAGCGGTGCGGGCAGCGGCGTAGAAAGCATCGTTCCCCGCTGCCGGGCCAATTCCGCGCGCGCCCGGGATTCAACCCCCGCGATTTCCTGGAAAAGTTGGCGAATTCGCGCCTCCAACCGTTCCATTTCCGCGTTGCGCGCGGCGTGCTTGAGGAATTCCGCCCCCAGTCCCGCCGCCGCCGTGCTCCACGCTTCCCCAAGACCGCTGCGAATCTCGCGTTTCAATTCCGCGAGTTCCACCCGGTTCGTTCGGCGCAATGCCGGATCGTCCACCACCACCTGACCTGGTCGACTGCTGACGAAGACACCGTAGAGCGCGTAAAAATCCTTCTGGCTGATCGGATCAAACTTGTGATCATGACAACGGGCACAGGACACTGTGAGCCCAAGAAAGGTCTTCGAGAAGACATCGATCTGGTTGTCGACAACTTTCACCTGATCATCCAGCGCGTCCACCGGGATGTAGCCGAGCTCCACCATGCGCAGGTGCGCCGGACCGAGCATTGATTCATTCAAGCCGTCGACGCGCGTGAGCCGCGGATTCGGCAGCAGATCCCCGGCGATGTGTTCGCGAACGAACTGGTCGTAAGGCACGTCGGCGTTGAAGGCGCGAATGAGATAGTCGCGATAACGCCAGGCCATCGGCAGTTCCGGGTCGCCCTGGCTGCCGTGCGATTCGCAGTAGCGAACAAGATCCATCCAGTGCCGCGCCCAACGCTCCCCAAACCGCGGTGAGGCGAGCAGCCGATCCACTTGCTTCTCGTAGGCCTCGGGCGAAGAGTCGCGTCGGAAGTCCTCGGTCTCGTCGACTGTGGGCGGCAGTCCGGTCAACGCGAAAGTCACGCGACGCAACAACGACTCACGGCTGGCTGCGGGGGAAGGCCGAAGACCGCGTTCCTCCATCTTCGCATGGAGAAAGCAATCGACCGGATGCTCAGACCACGCGGCGTTCGAAACCTTGGGTAATGCCGGCTTTCGCACCGGCTGAAAACTCCACCAATCTTTGCGCGCTTCGAGCGTTGCGGCCCAGGTTGCGTTGTTCGTCGTCTCGGCCGCCGTAACTGTCGGCGGCTGGTCGCGTTGATCGGCCGCTCCTCGATTTACCCAAGTCACAAAATCCGCGATGACGGATTCCGCGAGCTGCGGCCGGTCCTTCGGCATTTTGGAATCCGGGGCCTCGTGTCGAATTCTCTGGATGAGCAGGCTTCTTTTCGCATTACCCGGGATGAGCGCCGGGCCGGAGTCTCCGCCGTGGCGCAATCCGTCCCGAAAATCCACGCGCAGCCCGCCTTTCTGCTTCTTCGCTCCGTGACATTCGTAGCATTCGTTGGCAAGCGCAGGCCGGATGCGTTGCTCGAAGAATTCGTCCTCGGCCTGTGCAGAGGGTGCGGCGGCATTCGCCAGCAGGCAGCTCGCAAGAAAGCACCCAACGATCGCCGCAGTTGAGCTGCGACCAAGCGGGAACGGCTCCTGCGTCGGGTTCATTGCCGGTGAGTTTACCCTTTAATCGGCACCTGCCAAGCGTGGACTTCTGCTCACCCTCAACCACCTTCCAGGAAACATGCGTGAGCCGGTAATCCCTGCCGGAAAAGAGATCCGTGAGGAGGACGGCGATGCCCAATCACTTCTTGCCAATACGGAACAGGTGTTCCGCGCTGCGGATGAAAAGCGCCCCATTGTCCACCGCATAGCTCGCCAATGTGCGCTCGCCCAGTTCATTCTTCGCGAGTTGCTCGAAAGTCGTCCCAGCCTTCAGCACGTAGCCCACGCCTTCCTCGTTCTGGAAATAGACGCGGCCGTCGGCAAACACTGGGGATGCCGAGAAGCCTCCGCCCAGGCGCTCGTTCCAATGCACTTGACCCGTCTTCGCATCGGCGCAGGTCGCGATGCCGGCGTCCGACACGAAGTAGAGTTCTGAACCCACGACCAGCGCCGAGGGCGTGCTGGGCGCGCTGCGCCCTGTCTGCCAGGCCAGGTGAGTCGAAGTCACGTCGCCTTCGCCACCGGGCCGAATCGCAAAGAGCTTCGGAAAGTCATAGTCCGTGTTCACGAACAGCAGCCCGTGGGCGAACACCGGCCGGGGCACCACCGAAAAGCCCGCGCCAGTGCTCACCTTCCATAGCGCGCGACCCGTGGCCGGGTCATACGCATAGGTGCCGCCCGCGCCGGGGCTGATGAGTTCTTCACGACCGCCGTTGGTGATCAGCAGCGGCGTGCTGAACGAAAACTTCCTCGGGACGGAATCATTGTCACGCGGAGTTTTCCACCCCACATTGCCCGTGCGCCGATCCAGCGCGACGACCACCGGGTTGGTAATTCCATCGCAACTGAAGATCACCCGTTCGCCCGCCAGGACAGGCGAGCCGCCGTTGCCATGCATGGAGGGATACTGGATCGAAGTCTGCCGCCACAACACACGGCCATCCAGATTCAGACACGCCGTGCCCAAGTGGCCGAAATGGACGTAAAGCCGTCCATCGCGCACCAGCGGCGTGGGGCTTGCATAACCGTTTTTGCGATGGAGACTGGATCCATCCTGGGGGCTGAACACGTCCGTGCTCCAGAGAACCCTCCCGTCCCCGGCATCCAGACACATCGCGGTCAACATCAAATCCTTCGCGCCCTCGGTGGACTTCGCAGTCGTGAGATACAGGCGGCCTTTCACCAGTACCGGCGACGACCATCCGCCCCCTGGAATCGCCGTCTTCCACGCCACGTTCTCCGTCGCGCTCCAGCGAATCGGCACGTCCTTCGCCGGCGAATGCCCCTGTCCGGTCGGCCCGCGAAACTCGGGCCAGTCGTGCGCGCACAAAGTGAGCGCGGCCAGGTTCGCCAACGCGGTCAACCAGATCTTGAAGGATGTGAAATTCATCGGCACTGTGTTTACCCGCTCCAAGCAGCTGTGCCAAGGCTCTTGTCTGCGCCCTTGCTCCTCACTGCGCCTCCTTTGAGCCGGGGCACCCTCCGACCTGTAGGATCTGAACTCAGTAAAACGACTCTTTTTAACATGATGCTCGAGCAACTCCAATTCCCTGCTCGTAATCGTAATCGTAATCGTAATCCACCCCTCTGTTTCAAGGGCAACACCCGAGGATTACGATTACGATTAGGAAAAACGGAGGAATTGGGGTTGCGCGCCCAGATCACGATTTCAACCGGTTTTACTGAGCTCTGAAGGATGGGTCTGTCGGCATGCCACGAACTCTCCGTCAACCACACAAAGGCATCTCCTCTCAGCGAGCGTGGCGGAGTTTATCCACCAACACAGCGCCGAGAATGACCAAACCCAGCACGACCTTCTGCGTGTAACTCTCGACGTTGGTCAGGTTCATGCCATTTTGGATCACGGCGATGGTGAAAGCGCCGGTGAGTGTCCCGAGCATCTTGCCTTCGCCGCCGCTGAGGCTAGTGCCACCGACTACGACCGCGGCAATAACGTACAGCTCGTACATGTTGCCGTAGGTCGCGGAGCCGCTCTTGAGCTGCGAGGCCATGATCACGCCGCCCAAGCCGGCAAGCAGCGCGCTCGCGATGTAGGCAAACATAAGAACTGGCTTCACCGGCACTCCGGAGAGGCGCGCAGCCTCCCCATTGCCACCAACCGCGTAGAGATAGCGGCCCAGTTTCATCCTCGACATCAGGATATGCGCCAATGCGTAAAGAATGAACATCAGCACCACGGCGTTGGGCAGGCTGATGAAGTCCGCACCGCGGCCAAGCCAGACAAACGAGTCCGGGATCTGGTAAATGGACTGCCCTTCGGCCAGGATGTAAGCGACGCCACTACCCACGAGCATCATGGCCAGGGTTACGATGAATGGTGGAATCGAGAACTGGGTGATCATCGCCCCTGAAAACGCTCCCACCACTCCGCAGAGAACGATCGCTGCGACGCACGCGAGCAGCATCCCGCTGGTTGTGGCATTCACTCCGCCGGCAAAATCGCGTATGAACCTGGCCGCAAGCACCGCCGACAAAGCCAGGAGGCTGCCGACTGAAAGGTCGATGCCACCGGTAACGATGACCATTGTCATGCCGATGGCGACAATGGCGATCACGGCGATCTGGTTCGCGATGTTCAGCAGGTTGTCGGGTTTCAGGAAATTGGGCCACCGATAGCCGCGCGGCGTGACGATGCGCGGCTCGCCGAGCGCGGGGAAGTCGGTCTTCAAGTCAGAGAAGACAAGCCATGCTCCCGTGGCCTGCGTGCAGGCGATGGCGTCGAGCTTTCCGCCGGCAGCATTGATTTTCACCAGCGCCTCGCGGGCGTCTTTGGGCTCGCCCTTCACGATCGCGACGACATGCGCGCCAGACGCAGTGAGTTCGCGGTCGATGCTCGCGGCAAACGCCGTGTCTCCGGGTCGGTCGCTGGCGGCAACAAGCACGCGTGGTGTTTTTCCGAACTGCTCTTGGATGGCGCTGATAACTTGCTTCGCGGCTGCCTCGCCGGTGGGCGACTGTTCGCTGTTGGTCACCACACTGAAGAACGCGCAGAGCAACAGAAGCACGAAGATCATGCCGTAGTCGGACAGGAATCGGGAGAGCGAGTGTTTCATTGGGTCAGGCGACGGCGAGTTGCATGATTTGCTCCTGTGTCGCGCGGCGGGCGTCGGCGATTTCGCCAGTCACGCGGCCTTTGTGCATCACGAGGATGCGGTCGGCCATGCCGAGCACCTCGGGCAGTTCAGAGCTGATCATGACGATGGATTTTCCGGCCAACACAAGCTCGTTCATCAGCAGGTAGATTTCGTATTTCGCGCCGACGTCGATGCCGCGGGTAGGCTCGTCAAACATTAGGACGTCACAATTTCGAGCGAGCCATTTGGCCAGCACGACCTTTTGCTGATTTCCGCCCGAAAGATTGCCCGCGCGCTGCTCCTGATTCGGCGCCTTGATCCTGAGCTGGTCCACAAAGCGGGCGAAATGCTCGCGTTCCGAGCCGAGTTGCACGAAGCCGCGACGGGAGAGCCACGTGAGATTCGGCAGCCCAAAGTTTTCGCGGGCGGAGTGACCCAGCACGAGTCCCTGCAGCTTTCGATCTTCGGTGAGGAGACCGATCCCGGCCGCAATTGCATCTTGTGGAGAGCGGATGTCGAGGACGATGCCATCGAGCCGGATTTCGCCCGCCTCGCGCGGATCGGCTCCAAAGATGAGCCGCACCGTTTCCGTGCGGCCCGCGCCTACAAGACCGGTAAGCGCGAGGATTTCGCCGCGGCGCACGACGAACGAGACATCGCGCACCGCGCGGCCTCGACGCAGGCCGGAGACTTGGAGCCGCGGCGCGCCAATGCGCCTAGAGCGCGCGGGGAATTCGTCCTTCAGCTCGCGACCGACCATCAGCTCGATCATCTCGTTGCGCGCGATCTGGGAGATGGGCCGTTCGCCCACGTTCTTGCCGTCGCGCAGGACGGTCACACGGTCGGCAATCGTGAAAATCTCATCGAGGCGATGACTGATGTAGATGATGCCGATGCCCTGACTCTTCAGGTCGGGTATGATTTCAAACAGCCGCTCCACTTCATGCGAAGTCAGAGCGGCACTCGGTTCATCCATGACAATGATGCGCGCATCGAAGGCGAGCGCCTTCGCGATTTCGACGAGCTGCCGCTGCGCCGTGGTGAGCCGCCGACAGGGCGCGTCCAGGTCGATCTCCACGCCGAGGCGTTTGAAAAGCGCCGCCGCGCGCTTGCGTTCCTGTTTTTGCGCCACGAACCCCGCGCGCGTCACCTCCTGGCCGAGGAAAATATTTTCCACCGCAGTGAGACCAGGGACCAGATTGAATTCCTGATAGATCACCGCCACACCCGCAGAGCGTGAATCCTGCGGCGAGTGAATCGCAGTCTGGCGACCGCCAATCGTGACCGTGCCTTCATCTGCGTGATACGCGCCGCCGAGAACTTTCATCAACGTGCTCTTGCCCGCCCCGTTCTCTCCGAGTAGTGCGAGCACTTCGCCCGCGAGCAGGCTGAGGTCCACGCCGCGCAGCGCCTGCACGCCGGGAAAGGACTTCACGATGCCGCGCATCTCCAAGAGCGGCCCGGCGTCGCTCATACGCCCATGGCCGATTCGAGGGCCTTGCGCATGACCGCCACATCCGGGATAAGGCCGGTCCAGTACTGCACGCCGACGATGCCCTGGTTCACGAGCATGCCGAGTCCGTCGATGGCGCGGCAGCCTTGCGCGGCGGCATCGTCGAGGAAGCGCGTGCGGACCGGGCTGAAAACCACGTCGGCCACGACCATGCCGGGTTTGAGTGAATTCAAATCGAGCGCGAGCCGCGCCTCCGGGGCGTACAGGCCGATCGACGTGCCGTTGATCACGATGTCCGTGGTGGCGGGGACAGCGTAATCTCCGCGCCACACAACGAGTTCGGCGTCGAGCTTCAGCTTGTCGCGCAGTAGCCCGACGAGCTCCGCGCCCCGTGACTCTGAGCGGTTCACAATGGTGATTCGCTTGGTTCCCGCGAGACCAAGTTCCACGGCGATGGCCCGCGCGGCGCCTCCCGCTCCGAAGAGCACGACGGACTTTCCTTTTGGAGCGATCACGGACTCGAGCGATTTCAGGAATCCCTTGCCGTCGGTGTTCTCGCCGACGAGATTCTCGCCACGCCGGACGACGCAATTCACCGCACCCATCAACGCGGCGGATTCGCCCAGCCCGTCGAGATGTTGAATCACTGCGACCTTGTGCGGCAGGCTGCAATTGAAGCCGCGAAAGCCCATTGCCTTCGCGCCGCGCACGGCCGCGCCAAGGTTCGCGGGCGTGACCTCCATGTTGACGTAGCGCCAATGCAGACCGTGGTGCGCGAAGGCGGCCTCGATCATCGCCACGGTGGGATTGCCCGCCGCGCCCTGCGACATGGAGCCGACGAGTTCGTGAAGGAAGTTTCCTGCGCTCATGAGTCAGTGGAGGTGTTCGCCCTACTTGAGTTCAGGATCCTTTTGCGCGTCCGCTTTGCGGTAGAGGCTCGTAGGAATGAGCATCTGAGGAGGCAGCGTCTCGCCCTTGGAGTGGCGGATGATCGCATCGACAATTTGAACGCCCATCTTGTCCGGGAATTGAATCGGGTCAGCGTAGATTTTGCCGTCCTTGATCGCCTGCTTGCCCTCCGGCTGACCATCGAAGCCAACGATCAGCACCTGCGTCTTGCCCGCCTTTTCCAATGCGGCCCGGGCACCGAGAGCCGCCGGATCGTTGATGGCAAAGATCCCGCGCAGATCGGCGTGCGCCTGCAACGCATCCTCCGCGGCCTTGTAGCCCATGTCCTTGGCCCCGCCGCTCTCGAGCTCCGTCACAATCTCGATCCTGGCTTTGCCGCCCGAATTGTGAGCGTCGATGATTTCCCGGAAGCCTTTCACCCGCAGGAGGCAGGACTCAGCCTGCTTGAAATGGAGCACGGCGATCTTCCCACCCGCCTCGCCCAGCGCCTCGATCATGGCGTGGCCTGCTTCCTTGCCGCCGCCGTAATTGTCGGTCGCGATCTGCGTCACGATCTTCACACCAGGTTCGTTGCACGGAATGTCCACCGTGAAGACCGGGATGCCTGCTGCATTCGCCTCTTGAATCACCGGGATGATCGCTTTGGAATCGCACGGGCTCAGGACGATGGCGCTGACTTTCTTGACGATGAAATCCTTGATCTGATTGCCCTGCTTCGCGACGTCCTTGTCCCCGCTGACCACGATCGCCTCGTAGCCGCGCTTCCGGCCTTCCGCAGTGATGTTGTCGCCGATCACCTTGAAGAACGGGTTGTCGAGTGTGAGCAGCGACACGCCGATCGTGCCCTGCGGCTTGGCGCCGATAGGCTGTGAAACTGTGGTGTTCGCGGGTTGATCACCGCACCCGGTCAGGAGCGCGAGCGTGCAGACAAGAAGAGCAAGAAGGGAAGGTTTCATGACAAGATGTTCTGAGTGTGGTTGATGGTTGGCTTTATAATTTTCCGGTCTTCAAAAACTCGTGGCGCACGGGCGCGGTGACGCGTTGGCCGGTGGTCGAGATAAACGTCACTTTGCCCCGTGCAAATTCGAGGGTCCGCACGTTCTCAAAACCGGACGGGATCTTCGTCACACCCTCGATGTAGTTCACCGAGGTCGGTTTGACGGCACTCAACTCGATGGCCGTGGCCACGCCCTCCTTGGTGAACAAGTTCTCGCGAGTCGAAGCGGCGATTCCGTCCGCGAAAAAGGCGGTGACATCTTCCAGCCCAAGACAGTTGTTGCGGCCATTCCACGGATGGCCGTGACGTCCATGATTCTCCATCCAGAATACCGTGCTGTTGAGCACCGAGGGATCTTTCAGTGCGAACCAGATGTAACCAGCCTCGGCGAACGTCGCGGTCGTCCAGGCGGGGCCTCCGGTTTTTTCCCACGGCTCGTGGGCGAGCTGGATGAGGTCCGCATAGCCGTAGCGCCCGGGCAGGCGCGTGAGGTCGGCATCCGGCGCACCTTTCCAGGCGGCGGGAACTTTCGTCAAATCGGTCCACTTGGCCCCCGGCAGCAGGGCCTGATACTCCCGTTGCTTGGGATCGCTGAACAGGCCTGGACACGTCATACCGAAACGGAACGCGCTCGTCGCGATGCGCACCGCGCCTTCCTTCTCCGGCATCGCCAGCGTCGCATGATGCCCGAGCGGGACGCGCCCGGCGAAGCCCTCGATGGTGTGCCGTGAATAAACAACGTTCTGCCCTTCCACCAGGGAGAGTTCCTTGCTAACGCGGCCTGGGCGCACCCTGGTTTCGATGCTTAGGGTGAGCGTCGTCACATCGCCCACCTTCCTTGAGCTGCTCAGCCGCCACGGATCGCCAACGATCTCTCCGTGAGGCGGATGTTTTTCGCCCGAGACGGCCTCGGAATTCCCCCCGAAGGGCAGGCAGAAGAAATCGCCACGCAAGGTGACCAAAACTGGCGCGGGCATCTTGGATGGTTTCTCGTCCTGCCATGGGCTGATGTGGTAGGGCCGCACGGGTTGGGCGCTGTCGCGGAAAAAAGTGACCGGCGCCATGTGACCGCCCAGTTTGGTCACGGCAACTTCCACTTGTTCGGTGCTCATGACGAAGCTGGGCTGTGAGTGGATGGTGCGCCGCTTCGCGCCATCCGCGGCGGAGGCGACGGCAGTGGCGGCCAAGAATGGCAGGATGACAGACAATAGTTTCTTGCGGCGCATGATTGAAAACGCTACGGCGCGCGGTCCGGCAAGGCAATGCCAGATTCAATCCGTCTTCGCACGCGTGTTCACTCAACAAAATGGTCTTGGAGCGGGGAATTGAACACGGAGCGCTTGCGCCTACGCGTTGAGAGCGATGGCCACGACGACGGATCACTAGCAGCCGCAGTTGCTAGATTGCGATGAGAAGCAGGTCGGGATCCCCTGGGATCTTAACGCGATCCTTCGCTCATTCAGCCCGAAACAAGCGTTTGAGGGCTGCCGCCACAGGCTGGTGGTTGCCGCAAAACGAACACGACTCAAGAGCCATTATCGATCAAGTGCGGAGGCTCAAGAACCAAGTCTCTCGCAAGAACAGAGCTTGTCTCAGGACATTGTTTCGCATAATAACTCTCCATACAGCATGCTAAAACTCTTCGGAGAATCCGGTGGTCGCCTGTGCGATGGAGTGTCGCGCAGGGATGTTTTGAAGATTGGCGGCCTAGCCTTCGGTGGTCTTTCCCTTCCACAACTGCTCCAGGCTGAGCAACTCGCGGGCATTCGCAAGTCGCACAAGGCCGTGATCATGATTTACCTGGTCGGCGCGCCGCCGCACCAGGACATGTTCGATCTCAAGATGGACGCGCCTCTGGAGATTCGCGGCCCGCATCGCCCCGCGCGCACCAACGTCCCTGGCATCCAGATCTCCGAGCACATGCCGTATTGCGCGAAAATTATGGACAAACTCGTGCCCATTCGCACCATGTACGGCTCACCCAACGGCGATCACGACTCCTTCATCTGTTACACCGGACGGCAGGTCCCGAAACAGCCGCCCGGCGGCTGGCCTTCCATGGGCACAGTGCTCTCCAAGCTGCAAGGCCAAACCGAAGCCTCAGTCCCGGCCTTCGTGGGCCTTGCCCCCAAGGCGGGTCATCCGCCCTACGGCTCGCCCGGCCACCCAGGATTTCTAGGGCCCGCTCACTCCGCCTTTCGCCCGAACGGTCCGGGCATGGAGGATCTCAGCCTCAACGGCGTCACCCTCGATCGTCTGGCCGATCGCAAGGCTCTACTGACGGGCTTCGATAACTTCCGCCGCGACGTGGATCGCAGCGGTGCGGTTGATGGGCTCGATTCTTTCCAGCAGCAGGCCTTCAACATCCTCACCTCGAGCAAGCTCATGGAAGCGCTCGACCTCAGCAGAGAGCCCGCCGCGGTGCGCGAGCGTTACGGCAAGGGCGACCCGAATAACTATGGCGACGGCGCTCCGAGGAACTGCGAGCACTTCCTTATCGCCCGCCGTCTCGTCGAGGCCGGTGCCCGCTGCGTGACCTTGAATTTCGGCCGCTGGGATTTTCACAGCAACAATCACAGCGAACTGCTCACGCATCTACCGCTTTTCGATCAAGCCATGAGCGCGCTCGTCGAGGACTTGCACGAGCGCGGGCTGGACAAGGACGTGGCCGTGGTGGCCTGGGGCGAATTTGGACGCACCCCCCAAATCAATGCGGACGCCGGCCGCGATCACTGGCCGCAGGTCGGCTGCGCGCTGCTCGCCGGCGGCGGGATGAAGACTGGCCAGGTCATCGGCGCGACGGACCGGCTCGGCGGAGCAATTACAGACCGCGGCGTCCATTTCGGCGAAGTTTTCGCCACCCTTTACCACCAACTCGGCCTCGATCCGAATCGAATCACAGTGCCCGATCTCTCAGGCCGCCCACACTATCTGGTGGACGGATGGCAGCCGATGCGAGAATTGATCTCGGGCTAGTTAACCTCTCGAGCTAAACGGGATTATTTCGTGGCGCATCTACGCCAGCACCCCCTCAACGACCTTTCCGGAAACATCCGTCAGCCGGTAATCCCGGCCAGAGTAACGGTAGGTGAGTTTTTCGTGATCAAGCCCCATCAGGTGCAGGATCGTCGCGTGGAAGTCGTGGACGTGAACGCGGTCTTCCACTGCAGAACAGCCAAATTCATCGGTCGCTCCGTAGCTGAAACCCCTTTTCACCCCGCCTCCTGCGAGCCAATTGGTGTAGCCGTAGTGATCGTGGTCACGGCCCTTGGCTCCCTCGGAGGTCGGGGCGCGCCCGAATTCCCCACCCCAGACAAGGAGGGTGTCGTCGAAAAGTCCGCGCGCTTTCAGATCCTGAATCAACGCGGCGATGCCTTGGTCGCAGGCTTTGGCCAGCTTGGCATGTCCGTCCACGATGTTTTCATGGCCGGTGTCCCAGGCGATGTCGTAGCCGTCGATGGAAAGTGAAAGTTGCACGACGCGTACGCCCTGCTCGATGAGCCGGCGTGAGAGCAGGCAGCCTTTCGCAAATTCGCTATCGCCGTAGAGATCCCGCGTGGCCGGCGATTCCTTGCTGATGTCGAACACCTCGGGCACGGAGAACTGCATCCGAAAAGCCATCTCCATCGCGGCGATTCCGGCTTCGAGATCCTGATCGCGTTCCAGGCGCGCGAGGTGCTTTTGATTGAGTTGCGCCAGGAGATCTACCTGCCGCCGCTGCTCGGGCGTGGAGAGGTGCGTGTTTTTCAGATTCCGCATCACCGCGTCCGGTTTCATCTCGGCGATGTTCACGTAGCTGCCGGCGTAAGCGCCGGGGAGGAAGGCGTTCCCCCAGTTCGCGAGCGTGCAACGCGGCTGCGCACGCGGAGACATGGCGACAAATCCTGGAAGATTCTGGTTCTCCGTGCCCAGTCCATAGACGAGCCACGAGCCCATGCTCGGCCGGTTCGGCTGCAACGCGCCGACGTTCATCATCATCATCGCGCCGGCATGCTCAGGGATGTCCGTGTGCATCGAATGGATGAAGCTGATGTCGTCCACGCAACTGCCGACGTGCGGGAAAATGTCGCTGACCCACTTACCGGTCCGCCCGTATTGCTTGAATGCAAACGGCGAGGGCATGAGCCCATTCCTTGTGTTGCGCAACGTTTTGCGGTTCACGATCTCCGGGCGCTGGCCGATGTGTTTGGCAAGTTGCGGCTTGTAGTCAAACGTGTCCACCTGCGAAGGCCCGCCAGGCATGAAGAGCTGGATGACGCGCTTTGCTCGGGGCGCGAAATGAGGAGCCTTGGGCAGGAGCGGCGACGCGTCCACCGGAGCACCGAACGCGCGCGTCTGGTCGAGCAGTCCGGCCAGACCAATCATGCCCATACCCGCGCCGAGGTGGCTAAGAAAATCCCGACGGGAATGGCTGATGGCGGCCCGGCGGAAAGCGGCTTGGTGTTCTTGAAATTGCATGGCGGTTACTGGACTTGAACGAACTCGTGAGCGGAGAGCAAGACTTGCGCGTAGGATTCCCAACGGGACCGGGCTTCACCGCCGGTCGCGCCAGTGAGAAAGGCCAGGCCAAGCGCGGTCTCTCCGGCGACCGGCGGGCGCGAGTAGAGGAGTTGGTAGGCGCGCGCTATGCGGGCAGGCTCCTTGCCGGACTCGCGTTCGAGCCGGGCGGCGAGTGCCTTCGCACGGGCAGCCATGAAGGCGCTGTTCATCATGAAAAGATGCTGCTGCGGCACCGTGCTCGCGGTGCGCTGTTCGCTGGTCGAGCGTGGCGCCGGGAAGTCGAAGAGCCGCAGAAATTCATCAGAGACAAAACGGTCGCCGTTGCGGCTGACCATGCCGTAAAGCGTGCGGCGGCTGGATTCGAGAATCCCGTCCGTGGGCGGGCCGCCGATGGTGCGATCGAGTTCGCCGGCCACCGCGAGGAGGCTGTCGCGCCATGATTCCACCTCCAGTTTGCGCGGGTTCATGCGCCAGAGCAGGCGGTTCTCCCCGTCCTTGGCATACGCGTCCGCGCTGTGGCGGCTGCTCATCTGCCAAGTGGATGAGAGCAGGATGAGGCGGTGGAGTTTCTTCAAGGACCATCCGTTTTCCAGAAAGGTCGCAGCCAGCCAGTCGAGGAGCTCCGGGTGCGTGGGCTTTTCGCCGATCACTCCGAAGTTGCTCGGCGTGCGTGCCAGCGCCTGGCCGAAGTGGTGCTGCCAGACACGGTTCACAATGACGCGCGCGGTCAGCGCATTGGCGGGGTCGGCGACCGCGTCCGCAAGCTGGCGGCGGCCGCTGCCTTCCCTGAAAAGAGGTGAGCTTTCTCCGGCGATGATTTGCAAGAATCGGCGAGGGGCGGGTTCGCCAGGCTTCAGTAAATCGCCACGAATGGCGACTGGCATGTCCTTGTTCCCCTGGTCCGCGAGCATGTGCGCCTTGGCATACACGGGTGGCGCGTCCCTTTTGAGACGTTCCAATTCCGCCTTCAACTCGGGTACTTGCGCCTTTGTGGCGTCATTAGTCCCAGCGGCCTTGATCTTCTTTTCCTGTTCCTGAATGGCCTTCTGCGCGGCGTCGAATGCGGCCACAACTTCGCGCGGCGCGAGTGGAACAAGCCCGGCCTTCGAGTTGTCGAAAATCCCCGCCAGCGCGTAGTAGTCCCGGGCGCTGATCGGGTCGAACTTGTGATCGTGACACCGCGCGCACGCCACGGTCAGCCCGAGAAACGCGCGGGAAAAGGTGTCCACGCGGTCCGCGAGCGTCTCCGCTTGGGCCTGCGCCGTCGCTTCGGGATCGCCACCGTCCGAGATGTATGTTGGGCCGACCGCGAAGAATCCGGTCGCAATGCTCATGTCGGGGTCCTCCGAAATGAGGTCGCCCGCGATCTGCGCCCGCACGAACTGGTTGTAGGGCATGTCGCGATTCAGTGCTGCGGCCACCCAATCCCGGTAACGCCACGCCTCAGGCAACGCTTCCGCGTCAAGAAATCCGCCCAGGCCGTCGCTGTAGCGCGCGACATCCAGCCAATGCCGCCCCCAGCGTTCACCGTATTGCGGCGAGGCGAGCAGTGCGTCCACGACCTTCGCAAAAGCCCCAGGCGACGTATCCTGGAAGAACGCCTCGACATCCTCCGGCGTGGGCGGCAAGCCGGTAAGATCGAGATAAACGCGGCGAATCAGGATATGTTTTTCCGCTGGGGGCGAAGGTTTTAACTTCGCAGGCTTCAGCCGGGCCAGCACAAATAGGTCGATCGGGTTTCTCACCCATGCCGTAGGAGCCACCTGAGGCAGTTCGGCCTTCACCACTTTTCGAAACGCCCAGTGCTCCGCGCGAAATTTCGCCCAGTCGTATCCCTGTTTCTCAACAGTCGGCGGCAACCCCGCCCCGTCCTGCTCCGGCCACGGAGAGCCCATGCGCACCCACGCCTCAAGGTCGCCGATCTGCTGATCTGACAACCGCTTCTTCGGCGGCATCGCGATACCCTCATCTTTATAGCGCACCGCCATGATCAGCCGGCTCTCGTCTGGTTTGCCGGGCACGATGGTGGCTCCACTCTTGCCTCCTTTCAGAATCCCGGCGCGAGTGTCGAGATGAAGATCGCCTTTAAGTTTCTTCGCTTCGCTGCTGTGACAGCCGTAGCACTCGTTGGCGAAGATCGGCCGAATCCTGCTTTCAAAGAATTCGTTCTGCTCGCCAGAAGACTTGCCTGACGCCAATTCTTCTCCCCGAGCTTTCGGCCAAATTAACCAAAGCCAACACCCAGCCAAGATCCCGCCTCGGATCAGTGCAAACCAAAAGCGGCGAGGCGCAAGGAACGCGCGTCGCCTGGCGTGCGAGCCGGCGGTCACGGATCTGGATTCGACGGCAGACATGATTTGATCACACCCAACCTAGCCACAGGAATTCGCCTTATGCGCTGCCGGGTTCAGAAAAGATTGCTTCTGCGTCGGGTTCATGAGTGCTGATCATACACTTTGACAGGCATCTGCCAAGCGTCTTGTCAGGGCTTTCCCGCTCCCCTGGTTCGGCCGTTTTCAGCATCCCCGTGAGCTTGGTGGTTGAAGACCCATCTCTCATCGGCAGACTTTTATGAGATAGACTCGGAGGGCTTGGAATCGCAAGATCAGGCCTTGAAAAACGCCCGGCTGCGCGTTTTGCTTTGGAACCATTCATTTTGAACGACGTGTTGATTCCCCTGAACTTGCCCAAAGGGTCGTCCCTACTCGCCCTGGAATACCAATGGTAATCCAATGCCTTCTCCCATGTTGATTAAAAACCCAGGGATCACACCGCAGAGGCGGGATGAGCGCAGAGAAGAAATCCGAAAGCTTTTCCCAAAACTCCTCTGCGCCCTTCCCGCCTCTGCGGTGCTTTTCCCCAGTTTCTGCCAATTTGTCGGCAAGCTAATCCAGAAACTCATCGCATGAAGGCAGTCACTTTTTTTCTCTCACTCCTGGCCTTGGCTCTCCCTCCGCTCCTTCCCGCCGCGGAAGACCTCGGAGCGATGTCGGGCACCGCCCAGGAGGAGGCTAAATACTATCCCATCGTCAACATTCCGATTCCGATAGGAGTCCCGATGCCTCCCGGCAGTTTTGAAATCCTTCCGGATGGAGGGCTGGCGGTGGGCACGCGTCGCGGAGACATCTACTCCATCAAAGGCGCGTTCGATTCGCCGCCGAAACCGGAGTATCACTTGTTCGCGAGTGGCCAGGATGAAATCTTCGCGCTCTCATGGAGAGACGGTGCAATGACGGCCACGACTTGGGGAGAGGTCACCCCATCTCCGATACCGACGGCGATGAAGTTTCCGACCGCTACGACACGCTGACCAGCAACTGGGGCTACGCCGAGGGGCACGAATTCGCCTTCGGCTCCAAGCACGATCCTGAGGGCAACATCTGGGTGGCGCTGGGTCTGAGCGGTTCCTATGAATCGCACAATCTCTTTCGCGGTTGGGCGGTGAAGGTGACACCGCAGGGAAAGATGATTCCGGTGTGCAGTGGGCTGCGCAGCCCCGGCGGTGTGGGCGCAAATGCGGAAGGAGCCATGTTTGTCATCGAGAGCCAGGGTCCATGGAACGGATGCTGTTCGCTGAAGCATCTCAAGGAGAGCGCCTTCCTTGGACATCCCGCGATTTACAACTGGTATCCCTTCGCCCCCGGCATGAAAGCCCCCTCGCTCGAACCGAAGAGCAATTCGCGAATGGGAGTGGAAAAGAAATGAGTCAAGGAACTGGTGCCACCAGCGGTGAAGTTTCCCTGCATCAAAATGGGCCGCTCGATCTCGGGTTTCCGGCTCAACAAAACTGACGGCAAATTCGGCCCGTTCGACAACCAGATATTTCTGGGCGACTACAGCCTCAGCCTCGTCATGCGCGGCATGACCGAGCAGATCAACGGAGTGTGGCAGGGTGCCTGTTATCCATTCCGTGAGGGACTGGCCACCGGGATCATGAATGTGGAGTTTTCACCCCAGGGGCAACTGCTAGCCGGAGGGTTCACCACGAGCAGCCAGTGGCCCGTGCGCGGGACGGAGCCTTTCGCGATCCAGCGCATCGACTGGAACGGCGTCGTTCCATTCGAGATCAAAGAGATCAACATCAAGACGGACATCATCTGCTCCATAACAAAGCCTACGATACGGTGAATGAAATCCCGAAAAACTAGGTCTCCACCGCGAGCCACTGCATGCCAAAATCTCTCCAACGTTTTCTCTGGTCCGTCACACTCATGGTATCCCTCGGCGTTGCCGGTGCCACTGACGGGCCGCGATGGCTTTCCTACGTCGGCGGCGACGATGCACGCAAGATGGCTGACGAGTTTGGCGGGTTCGTGGCGACGGATCTCATGAACCTCCCAAATCTTCACGCGATTGCCCGCGTCGGGCAACGGGATGCATCCTTCAACCTCGATACCCAGTTCATTCCAGAGCCGGATCGGTCCCCCGAGGAAGCCTATCTCGACATCCTGGAACGGACGCGCAAGCGCTACGGAACTCCCAAAGCCGAGATCCGGAAGGATCTGGAAGCTTTGCGGGAATTTCTACCCAAGCGGAAAGCGTTGGACCCGTTTGCCGAACTGTTGAACAAGCAGAAGAAGGAACGGAAAGATCGGGAGGAAAAAACCACCGGAGAGGAGAGGCAGCCCGATCCAGACCAAGCGACGAGACCGCCTGAGCCAGCAACTCACGAACGCCCGCCAACAGAAAAGCCTTCGGAAACCCCCGCAGAGGCCATTGTCGAACGGCCGAAAAAGCCCAAGGTAACGCCACGGGCGACAGCATCAGCTCAACCTTTGCCAACAGAGGCCGTGGAGGAGTCGGTTTCCTCAAATGCCGCAGACGAACAACCTACCGACGCCAAAGAGCCGATCGAACCACCTGAGCGCAAGTCGGCCAAGGCGGAGGCCATCAAGAATGCCATTATTCGAGCTGCAGGACGTTGGGGTTTCAGCTACCAGACCGAGTATCCGCTTCGGGGCGGGGGGCGGACGGACATTGTCCTGACCCTCCAGGATCGGACGGTAGCGTGTGAAATTTCAGCCACCACGACGCCTGAACAAGAAGTAGCCCACCTCCTGAATTGCCTGGCTGAAGGCTTCACGGAAATCGTCTGTGCTTGCAACGCTACCGTCCGCCGTAATCGAATCGAATCTCTTCTGACGTCGCGCCTGATGCCCGGGCAGGCAGCCTATTTTCACTTCTGCACCGTGCGTCAGCTCCAGGCGCGTTTGGCGGACATCGGCCAAGCGGTCCAAAAGTCGCAACCCATGAACTTTGGCAGCAAGGCACCTGTGGTTGCGGTGACCGTCACTCGAGACGAGCAGGAGACCTTGGCGCAGCAGATGCTTGCAGAGATCGCGGAACGTCGAGCGAAAGCCAAAGCGGCGAAGGTTGCAAAAGAAGGGAACGGGTGAGATGACGCTGGACGGAATGCCAGGCGGGATGATGGAGATGAGGATATCCATCTATTCGGGATCGATCTGGGTCTGGATCCCCTCGTCACAACTCCGTTAGCCGTATGAAGGCGTCAGCCGCTGCCGCCGCGCCCCAAGTCACTTGCCAGTCCGAAAAGAGGTCTTCCGAGAGGAGTCCGAAGGGCTTGACGGCATTAGCCCTCGTCGATGAATTTAAGGAGACTAGGGAAACACTGCTTCATCAATCGCCAGGTCCGGGTTAGGAACTGCAGCTACCGACTCCCAATGGAAAGGCGCTGCTTTCCAATTGACGGGCACTTTGATCTGGATGGCTTTGACCATCTCATTGATCCAGCTTACACTAGCGAACGGTTGGAGAGGCTCCCAGCCATGGGTCACGAGCACGAGGCTGTCCACCCCGGTCGGCTGCGATAGAGGGGAGGGCGCGACAATCTGTTCAGGTTTCGTGTCGTTCGCTCCATCTGTGAGCACAGCGAGGTGGGCGGTGTCGCTCCCAACCAAGTCTGTGGCGTTGCGAACGATTACGGAGTAGCCCCCTGAGTCGGCGGCACCAGCAGAGTTCAAGGTGAGCGTGTTCAAGGTCGCACCAGGGATGTCCACGCCGTTCTTCCGCCATTTGTAAGTCAACGGTGGGGGGCCGCTCGCAGTGACCGTCAAATTAACTATGCTTCCGGCTTGAGCTGTTTGGGGCAAAGGTTGGGTAAGAATTACCAAAGAAATTAGTTTGCTGTGGTTGAGCAACCAGTGCCACGGTCTCGGCGCTACCTGCTGCAATGGCGATCACCCCGCTCAAGCCGGCGGGAACAGTCCTTTGACTTTCCTGGTTCCAACCCCATGCGACGACGGTGCCATCGCTTTTCAAGGCTATGGTGTGACCAGAACCCGCCGCAATGGCGGTCACCGTACTCAAGTCGGCGGGAACGGTCGTTTCACCACCTTCGTTGCCTCCGCCCCACGCGACGACGGAACCATTGCTCTTCAACGCCACAGTGTGATAATCACCTGCCGCAACGGCGGTCACTCCGCTCAAGCCCTTCGGAACGTTCATTTGACCGCGGTAGTTGTCTCCCCACATCACCACGGTCCCATCCCGCTTCAAGCCTACCGTGTGAGCAAATCCTGCTGCAATCGCGGCATACCGAGTACTGGGTTCGACAAACGGAACGACTTGCGACCCCCAACTCACGACCGTGCCTGTGGTCGGTTCGAAGGGTTGAGCCAAGCTCGGAAAGTCCCCCGAGAAGAACATTACCCACGCCGACACGATTCCGCTGAGCCACTTAAGTCTCGCACTTCTACACTGACAGAGTGAGTGGCCAGGTATTTCATGGCTCAACTGTCCTCCACCTCGCCCTCTCCAATCAACCCTGAACTAAGTCACCGAGTTCCTTCGCTCGCACCAAAACCACATGTCCGCCATTGTTGTAGGGGTCGGAAAGCACCACGAGCCGGTGAAATGCATCCTCGGTCGATTTCTGTGGTGGAGCTGGCTCTGCCATGGGAACAGAATCGAATTTAAAAGATCAAACGGGCATGCCGGTCTCCGGTTGATTCGCGCTTCGATCAAATTGTGTCGTGGAACATCGACCACAGAAGGGCGCGAGCTAGGGCTCAGGGCCGCTCTACTGCTCGTTCTAACTCCGTTGTGTGCAACGACATTATTCCTTTCCAGCCGTCTCCAGCAAGTTGTCATCGAGCGCTTGCGCAGATGGGTTCCAGCAGGCGAGACGAGCGAATGAAAGCCTTTGCTTACCTGCCTTAAAGACTGAGATCAGACGGTTGACAGCATCCGCCAGCGGCGTAGTCTCAAATAGTGGTCTTTGTCGAGACACCCATTTTTTGTCGGCGGATCCAGCAACACATGACCGACGACGAATATGGCGAAATGCAGGCATTCCTGGTGGAACGTCCAGATGCGGGCAACATCATTAAGGGTTCAGGTGGGATACGGAAACTCCGATTGGCGGGCAGCGGTAGAGGCAAACGTGGCGGCCTACGGGTGATCTACTACTGGTGGGTGACAAAAGACCGGATTTCGCTTCTGTTGGCCTATCCAAAAAGCGAGCAGGACGACCTGGCTGCGGAGCAACTAAAACTTCTAAGGAGCCAACTAATGCCATGAAAAAAGAATTGTTCGCCGAATTGTTGGAAAGCGTGCAGCAAGCGGTGGCCATCGAGAAGGGCGAACTGAAACCGGCGCGGGTGTTCAAAATCGACCCGAAGAACGAAATCGTCAAGGTGCGTGGCAAGCTCGGCCTGTCGCAGACGCAGTTCGCAGCGATCCTTGGGATCAGCGCAGACACTTTGCAGAATTGGGAGCAGGGTCGCCGCGAGCCGACTGGCCCCGCAAAGGTGCTGCTGAGGATCGCGGCTAAGCACCCGGAGGTGTTGCTGGAAGCGGTGTGACCTCCCTGCGCGGCAGCTGGCTGCGGATTCTTCCGTTTCCTCGTCCAGGAGCCGGTGCGTCATCCCATAGCCGATAGCTCCCGCATTTGATGGATGGGAATCCAGCAGAGGGAAGCACGGATGAAACCCAGCCCCCGACTTTCGGCCCGTTTTTATGATTCGATTCCCATCTTTTTGTGCCCATAGGGGTATTTGCACTTTGACGGCGCGGGGCTTGCGGTTTGGCCTCGGAAACACCGCCGAAAACCGGTAACTTTTCCGACTGGCTTAGCACACTTTTGTGCCTATCTGCGTGCTCGAACTTT
>CAMBEJ010000094.1 GCA_945865375.1 Akkermansia muciniphila
GGGTGCAACTCACGTTATCCGAGGTCGCCTCCCCTGACGCGGGTATCCCGCCGCTTAACCACGCTGAAGTGACACCACGGATGACACGGATAACACGGATGAGGAAAGGGAGCTGAGAGGGGTACTTTATCCGTGCTATCCGTGTCATCCGTGGTTACTGTTCCGATTTTGCGGTAGGTATTGTCCTCCGAACGACACCTCCCGGAAACCGTGAGTTGCACCCTCCAAGAGGTTCAGGGCCAATAAGAGCTTTACACTCTGTTTCTCATACGCAAAGAATCCCACGTGTCTTTGATCATTTCTGAGGCTGTCCGGGCGGGCGCACCCGCAGGGCAGGCTCCATCGACGAACCCGCCGGTGCCGGATCTCAAATTTGAAATCTCAGATCTCAAACCGGCCGCAGGCCCACCGCCCGCTGATTTCGAGACCGCCCTCCGGCGCTCCCAGGATTTTCTTTTAAGCCAGCAGAAGCCGGAGGGCTACTGGATTGGCGAACTCATCGTGGACTCCACTCTGGTCTCCGATACGGTGGTGTTTTACCATTGGTGGGGAAAGGTGGACGCCGCATGGGAGCGGAAGGCGGTCAATCACATCTTCTCGATGCAGTTGACCGACGGCGGCTGGAACATCTATCCAAACGGTCCCGCCGAGGTGAACGCCACCATCAAGGCTTATCTTGCGCTCAAACTGGCGGGCGTGGCGGTCACGGACCCGCGAATGCTCAAAGCACGGGAGATGGCTGCGTCCCTCGGCGGGGTCCCGCGCATGAACACATTCTCCAAGCTTTACCTCGCGCTCATCGGCCTAGTGGAATGGCATCACGTGCCGGTCATACCCTGCGAGGTGATCCTCCTGGGCAAGTGGTTTCATGTCAATTTCCATGACATGAGCAACTGGACGCGCTCGATGCTCGTGCCCCTGGCCATCATCAACCACTTCAAGCCCACGCGCCTGCTCGAGGACGGCGTCAACCTCGACGAGCTCTACCCGAACGGGAAATGGGAGCTGAACGAGCCGCTGCGACCGCGCTACTTTGACTTTGGCTGGCGAAACTTTTTCCTCTGGCTCAACCGGCTCCATCGGCTCGCCGAATGGGTGCAACGCCTCGGTTTGCATCCCTTCCGCGCGGTCGCGCTGCGCCGCGCGGAATCCTGGATGCTGGAACGGTTCGAGGGCAGCGACGGCTTGTGCGCCATCTTCCCGGCGATGCTCAACGCCGTCATCGCGCTCAAGGCGCTCGGCTACGCGGACGACCACCCTCAGGTTCTCCGCGCCCATCGCGAGCTGGTCAAGCTCCAGCACGAAACCGCCGACAGCGTGCGCATCGAGCCCTGCTTCTCTCCGGTCTGGGACACCGCCATCGTCGAGATCTGCCTCCGCGAATCCGGCGTCTCCGCCGACCATCCAAAAATCAAAAGAGCCGCCGAGTGGCTGCTCGACAAGGAAATTCGCACCAAAGGCGACTGGCAGTTTAAAAACCCCACCGACGCCGAACCTAGCGGCTGGGTTTTCGAGTTCAACAACAAGTGGAACCCAGACGTGGACGACACCGCCATGGTGCTGCTCGCCCTGCGCCTCATCCCCACCGACAACCCGAAGCGCCGCGACGAGTGTTTTCGTCGCGCCTTAAAATGGATGATGACATTCCAATGCCGCGACGGCGGGTGGGCGGCCTTTGACAAGGACTGCACGAAAAGCATCCTGGAGAAAGTCCCCTTCGCCGACCACAACGCGATGCTCGATCCGGAATGCGCCGACATCACCGCGCGGATCCTCGAATTGCTCGGTTCAGAAGGCTGGGATGTGAAGCACCCGCAAATTCAGCGTGCACTGGCCTACCTCCGGGCGCAGCAGGAGCCCGACGGCTCCTGGTACGGCCGTTGGGGAGTCAATTATATCTACGGCACCTGGCAGGTCGCGCGCGGCCTGCGCACGCTGGGGTTGGACATGACCGAACCGTGGCTCCTGAGGGCGCGCGATTGGCTCGAAAACGTCCAGCACCCCGACGGAGGTTGGGGTGAACGCTGCAACACCTACGACGACCCTGTCTTTAAAGCGCGCGGCCCCAGCACGGCGTCCCAGACCGCGTGGGCTGTCATGGGCCTGCTCGCTTTCGACGACCCGCACCGGCCCAGTGTGCGACGGGGCATCGAGTATCTGAGCCGCACGCAAAACACCGACGGTTCTTGGAGCGAGGACGAAATCACCGGGACGGGTTTCCCAAAAGTTTTCTACCTGAAATACGACATGTATCGAAACGCCTGGCCCCTGCTGGCGCTGGGCACTTACAAAAAACTTCTTTGCCGGGAAACAGGCCGCGGCGTTCGTTAGGTCAAGAGAACTTGTAGCGCCTCGAAGGCCTGGGGCCTCCAACAGAGAAGTGCGAGGCTAATTGCCCGTGCTTGAGCCTGTGCGCATCTCAGGTTTTTCCGGATCTTCTCGTAATCGTAATCGTAATCGTAATCGTAATCCTATCCCGGGTTTCCCTGGTGCAACCGGTAATCGGAGTTGGCCTTTATCAAGGAGACCCGCATCGAAACGACGCTCCACAGGCGGTCTTTTCCTGGCAGAACTTCCTCCCCAGGACATCGGCCTTTGGCCACGAGCACATCCAGGGCGGCGGCACTTTCCAAAGCGGATCCACGGGCATTGTCAAAGGATAAACCTCCAGCTTTTCGTGGTCGAATCGGCGGTTCATGGGATTACGATTACGATTAGGATTACGATTAGGAGTAGGAAACGCGAGCACGAAAAATCTGAGATGTCCGCCTTGATCCTTCTGCTTTGGGATCCGACTTGAACCTTGCGCCTCACGATGACAGAGTGCCGTGAATGAGTTTGTTCAAAGTCAATATCACAGCCAAGAATCCTCGCGACGATCGGGCTTCGCCTCCAATCGAGGTGCTCGTTGATACCGGGTCTGAGCTCACTTGGTTGCCCAAGGATGTCTTGGATGGAATCGGCGTGTCCGCGCAACGTAAGCGAGCGTTTTCAACGGCGACAAAACAGATCGTTCAACGGGACGTTGGCTATGCCATTCTGCGGGCGGAGGGATTCGAGACCGTCGATGAAGTGGTGTTTGCCGAGCCTGGCGACATGAATCTTCTTGGAGTCAGAACATTGGAAGGGTTTGGCGTCATGGTGGACAACCTCGCCCATCGCTTCGTGGCGACCACAACACTGGTGGCGGCGACTCGGGAATTCATTTGAGCGACGAGTTCAACGAACTCTCCGCTGGTTTTCACACTCTCAACTTTTCGCTTTCGTGCCGCGACCGCCACGTGGGCTTGCTTTCGGCTTGCCGACGACGGTTCGCACACTCAGCGTTTTTGAAGTGCGGGCGGCAGGAGTGGGGGAAGCTGATCCTTTCGCGACGGCTTTCTTTGCATTCGAGCCCTTTGCGTCGGCTTTCTTGACCTTCGGACCTTTTTCACCTTTCGCGGCCACCGCAACCTTTCTGGCGCGCGGCACCTTCACGGCGGAGGCGGCTGGAGCCGCCTCAATCTCCACTCCAAACATCTGACTGAGATCCTCGCCGGCGAGGGCCGAGTCCGGTGCTCCAGACTGCGCCATGGGCGTGGTCGCGGTGACGCTGGCGGCGCTGATCAACTCCTGCATGTCAACGCCACGCAATGTAAAGAACAAGTCCGGTTGGTCGTCCAACCTGGCGCCCACGCCATAGAGAACGGCCGCAACGTGTTTGCACATGTCCGCCCAGTCGGGGCACGAGCAGTCGAGTTCAATCTCCTTCGGCTCGGGGAAGAGTCCCGTGCCACGCGCGGTGATGTCGGCGAGGATCTCCTTGGAAAGTCGGCCCTGAAGCAAATCAAGCAGGTTGGCGATCTTGCCGGAGCAACGGCTCTTGAACGCCTGCCAATGTTTTGCCGGGAGCGCACGGAAATCGATGGCAATTTTATACAGCTCGGAACCCTGCACGAGCGCGCGCACCTGACCGGTGGAGATTTGCAGGTCGATGACCGAACCGTTGCGGACGTAGGTGCGCCCGCGCGGCAAGCGGTTGGAGTAGTCGCTGTAGGACTCGAGGTTATCGCACCAAGCCTTGCCCCAAAAGGTGCCGGCGATGACGCGGCTGCTCAGATGCACGGGCGCGAGGACACGCCCCGATTTGGAAGCCATTTTCTTTGCTGCGGACTCAGCCTTGCGCCGACGCTCGGCAACGGACACATACGGACGGAAGGAATGCCAGGACATAGTTCGTTAAATGGTTATAGCGGAAAACGCCAACGCACTTATTCGCCAGTTGCCGACGTGATGTCAAGGGCGACGAAGCTCAACAATTCTTCGTTGGACATTTCGGTGAGCCGTTTTTCCGCGCCCCCTTCCGAACCAAGCACCGATTCAGCGAGGTTTTTCTTCTCGGTGATCAGAGCGTCAATTCGTTCCTCAATCGTGCCGCGGCAGACGAACTTGTGGACAAGCACGTTTTTCTTTTGCCCGATGCGGAAGGCGCGGTCAGTGGCTTGGTTCTCGATCGCCGGGTTCCACCAACGGTCGAAGTGGAGAACATGGCTTGCCGCGGTCAGGTTCAAGCCCGTGCCGCCCGCCTTGAGTGACAGGACGAAGAACGGCGGGCCATCCTCGCGCTGAAAAGCGGCTACAAGGGGCTGACGTTGCTTCACCGGGATCGAGCCGTGCAACACCAGACCGGACCGCCCAAACACGTCGCGCAACCGCGCCGCCAGCGGCTCGGTCATCTCGCGAAATTGCGTGAAGATCAGCGCCTTTTCCCGGCGCGACGCGATCTCCTCGCACAGCTCGGCCAGACGCAAAAACTTGCCGCTCTCCTCGGGCGCAAACACGCCGTCCCCCAGCCAGTGGCTTGGATGATTGCAAATCTGTTTGAAGCGCATGAGAAACGCCAGCACCAGGCCGCGCCGCTGGATGCCATCGTCGAGCTTTTCCAACTGCTCGGCCAGCTCCCGCACGCTCTTCTCGTAGAGCGCGGCCTGTCGTTTGCCCAGCGGACACCACGCCGTCAACTCCGTCTTATCGGGTAGATCAGAAATGACCCGGCGATCGGTCTTCAACCGGCGCAGGAGATAGGGACGCACAAGTTGCCGTAACGGCGCGAAGTCGGGTGGGTCGGCCGATTGCAACGCCTTCACGTAGCGCCCGAACTCGGGGGCGCCGCCCAGGAGTCCTGGATTGAGGAAGTCGTAGAGAGACCAGAGGTCGCCGAGGCGGTTCTCAACCGGCGTGCCACTGAGAGCGATACGGGCGAGGGCACGGAGGCGCTTGACGGCGCGGGTTTGGCCGGCTGAGGGATTCTTGATGGCCTGAGCTTCGTCGAGCACGAGAAGCCGCCACTCGCGCGCGGCGAGCCAGCCGAGCCGTGCGGCCTGGCCGTAGGTGGTCAGAATCACATCCTTCCCGGCGAGGAATGCATCCGCCGTTTTCGCCTCGCGCCAACTCCCGTCGGAGGCTTCGGACGGATGCGCGAATCCGGCCCGCAGACTGGGACCGAAACGGGCCAGTTCATCCTTCCAATTCGCCAGGAGGGATGCGGGCGCGATGAGGAGAGTCGGCGCGTTGGGCGCGGACGGCGACCGCGACCTTGCTCCGGTTGAGGCCGATTCGCCAGTCGCGGAACCGCCGCGCGTATCCGGCGTGCTGTCGGGGCCATGTTTCATCCGCAACAACAACGCGATGACCTGGATGGTCTTGCCTAAACCCATATCATCCGCCAAACAGGCGCCCAAGCCGAGGCGTTGCAGGAACCACAGCCATTTCACGCCAGTTGCTTGATAAGGACGAAGCCGCGCGTTGAGATGCTGGTTCGGGTCGAAATCCACAGCCGCATCCGGGTCGCGCAGCCGGTCGAGGGTTTCGCGCAGCCAGCCGCCGGCGACGACCTCGCTCCAGTCCGCGACCTCCGCTGCTTCGTCATCCGCGACGGTGGCACCGAGCTTCACACCGGCTAGCAGGCGCATGGCTTCGAGGAAAGAAACCCCTTCGCCTGCCGCGCCCGACTGCACCTGCTGCCAATGCTGGAGCACGCTTTGGAGCTTGTCGCGATCCGCTTCAACCCATTGGCCGCGCAACAAGACCAGCCCGGAGTCCGCGTTTAAAAGAGCCCGCCATTCCTCGGGTGTCAGCGGCTCGCCGTCGAGGGTGGATTCCACGGAGAATTTGAGGAGGCTGGCGACGCCGAGCCCGGCCGAGGTCTGGCCGCCGAGACGCACGCTGACTTTGGGACGCGTGCCTCGGCCGTTCCTCCACCAATTGGGGATGCGCGTGATGATGCCGCACGATTCGAGGGCGGGGACCTCGCGAAGAAATGCGTAAGCCTGCGGCGGCGTCCACGCGTGCGGCTGAAACAGACGGCGGCTTTCGAGCAGTTCACGCGTCCACACGCTGCGTTCAGCCGCCTGCTGAACGGGTTCGAGCAAGGATCGAAGCCCGGCCTGGTTCTTGGCCCCCGCGTAGTCCTGGAGCGCGCGCGCTAGGGGCAGATGCACCGGCTTTTCCCGCGCGGAAAGCCGGTGCGTGTAAGTGGCCATGAATGCGAAGGGCGTCTCCGGCGATCGTTTGTTTTCCGCCAGGTGAAAGGTGACCTTGCCGAGCAAATGCAGCGCGGGATTGATCTGCGCCAGCCAAGGCTTCAATGTGCCGGCGGTCCCGGCCTCCGCGAGGGCGACCGAATCCAGCTCCCGCCATAAGGCGGCGAAAACCTCAGGCGAAGCGTACTCCGCGCCAGGCATTGCCGGGATGCGCAGGGTGAGATGGAAGCCAAGGTCAGGGGGCGGCGGGAGTTCCACCCGCGCTTGACCCTCCGGCGGATCCGGCGTGTGCGCCAACGCCGTCAGAAAGCTGTCGGTGAATTCGCGCCAAAAAACCATTGCTGACGGCCACGCCAAAGATCCGCGTTGCAGCCCCGCCAGCGCGAGCAAGCCGCGCGCAGACGTGTCGCCAAACGCCGCCACCAGCGTCGGTTCCATGACGAACGCCGACTCCAGCACCGCGTCGCTGGTTTCTTCCAGCAACAAACGCCCGTGCGGACTGAGAACGAGTTGATGCGACATAGCCAAGGGGAACGGAACCCAAACCCCGATGCTGCCCTATCGTCCTCCTGTGATCAACGGATTATCACGAGGCACCCGCAGTGGTCCGATCTCCGGGCAATTGGAAATCATCCAGTCGAAACCGAGCCGCAATTTGCTGCACGACTTGACGCATCAGGGAGACGTCACTAACTTCAAACCAACATGAAAGCGACCCTTGAACAAGTTGCTGAAGAAGCATTGAGTTTGTCGTTGTCCGACCGCTCTGCACTGACCCGAATCTTGATTCAAACCCTCGACTCCGAACCCGATGAAGACAGGGTGGAAGTTGAGCATGCGTGGCAGGCGGAAGCGGAAAAGCCCGTGGATGAATGCCAATCAGGGTCACATCTCCACATTCAACAATTGAACCGCTCTTGTTCGACTTGGCTTCTCCGCAGTCGCTGCTCAAACCGTCTGACGGTGATCGATACCGTGCCGTAGTCCGTCATCCCCGCCGTGCATTGCCGCGCCCGGTGACATGAAACCACCCGACGACCCGCTCGATCAGCAGGGATCTGGCTCTATCATAAACCTTCTCGGCGATCTGGTCTCAATGTCAATTTTGACGCTTGTCGAATGTGGAATGTTGAGATGTGGCCTCATCCAGCGAGCCAAGCAAGCGTTGCTCTTCTTGAGCAGTCATCTCTGGCTCGGCTTGGGAATTGAGCCAAAGCTGCAAGGCTTTTTTCTCGTTACTGGGAAGCTGGGCAACGGCGTCTTGAATCTCAATCAACGTGCGCATGGCGGTGAGAAACTAGCGCGCCACCCCAGTTTTGGCAAAGGACAATTCACTCCTCCACCCAGCTTGGACGCGGGGACGGGCAAACTGATCTGGAAGCAACGAGCCGTGGCTGAGGACCGCCGGATCCCTGGCAACGGGCGAGTGATCTCGAACTGGCCGGTGCGCACCTCCGTCATCGTGAGGGATGGACTCCTCTACACCACGGCGGGAATGTTCCCTTCCGAAGGCGTGCATGTTGTCGCGCTCGACGCCGCCACCGGCGATGTGAAGTGGCGCCAGATCCAAAGCGATTTGCCGGCACAGGGTTATCTGCTCGCATCCGCCTCGCGGCTGTATGTGCCGGCCGGCCGCGACAACCCGGTGGTTTGCGAACTCAGCACTGGCAAACGCCTGCGGGTCGTCGAGGGTGCCGGTGGCACTTACGCTCTGCTCACCGGCGACATGCTCGTCTTTGGGCCCGGCAAAACCGGGCAACTTGAGATGGTCGAAGACGGACAAAAGGATCAACTCGCCACATTTCAGGGCAATCACATGATCGTGACGACAAACCCGTCGTTCCTGCATTCCGACACAGAACTGTCAGCCCTCGACCGGGCACGTTATATGGATCTCGCGCAGCACCGCAAAAAGCTGGGCACAGAGCAAGGGCGCCTGACGAAGGAACTGCGCACGCTCGCCAAAAAGCCCGGCACCGAAGCCGCGCAGCAGAAGGTCAAAGATCAGCTTGCCGAGCTGGGTCAGAAGATCGATGCGACGACGGAAGGGATGCAACAGTGCATTCTCTGGCGAATCGAATGCCGATGGCCTCTGGGCTTGATTCTGGCCAAGGGCACGTTGGTGGCAGGTGGCAGCAACGAGGCCGCCACGTTTGATTCCGAACATGGGACATTGCGTTGGACACACCCTGTCGTTGGCCACGCCTACGGGTTGGTGGTGGCAGACAGCGCCCTGTTGGTCAGCACCGATGAAGGGGTCATCCACTGCCCGTTGGGAAACAGATTCCGAGATGCCCAGTGACTTGGAGCTGATTGACCCGTCCGGTGCAGTCGCCACTTTTGGAGGCAAAACTCCGAGATCCACCGATTGCTTCGCCCCGCTGGAGGAGTGGTCGTCCTGGGAACTCAAGAGGGCGAGGGAAGAGCCAAGCCTGACCCGACCGCATGGGATCAATGGCTCGCCGGCGGCGAGTTGAGCACGGCTCAGCGTGATACAAAGGACGGTTTCTGGATCACCTATCGCCGCGACCGCCTTGCTGGCGCCGGCGACTGGAGCCACCAGTATGGTCGAGGGCGTCCGCGGCGGGTGCTGGCTCGGCTTGGTGCCCGCAGGCGGCATGCTGCTGGCCCCCGAAAGCAGCGCAGGTTGATCCTGCACCCACGCCATCCAAACATCGGTCGGCGACTCGCCCAAGGAACTGACGAAGCATTAAGGATGGCTTCGCTCCTTCAGCAGCACCCACTCCTCCTTGTGGTGGCGGAGGAGGCGGTCCCATCTCTATTTTTCCAGTTCCGCCTCGAGTCGGAGCAGCTCCGATTGCGAGGTTGCCTGGGGCACGGGACCCTTGAAACGGCCGCGCACTCGCGCCCAGTAAAAGACCGCCAAGCTGCCCAAGGCGCCGAGAAAGATACAGCCCGTCAGGTGGTTGGGCGGCAACACGAAGAGAACAGTGATAAACGCGATCCAGACCAACGCGATCACGTTCACCGGAACGCTCCAACGGCCAAGGTTCCAAGGACCATTATGGTGTGCGACCCAGAGGCCCCGCCGAACCGCTCTTACTTTGAGCAGCAGCGGTATCCCGTACGACAAATACAGACCGATGGTGCTGACACCCGTGACCGCAGGATAAAGTTTCGAGAAATCGAGCTTCTTTGGGAATAGCGCGACCAACAAGAGGATCAGGCAAGGAAGAAGAAACGAGAGAGTGGCCGCCAGCCAAACAGCGGCTGCGGGGGTGCGATATTTTCGACTGACTTCGGCCAAAACATGGGAAAGCGGCATTCCCTTATCGCGGGCAAAGGCGAAGATCATCCGGGACGTCGAGGTGACGCAGGAGAGCCCGCAGAACCACATTGCGAGAGTGACAATCCAGAGCACCACACGGCCAAATGTTTCTCCCAAGGCCTGCTCGAAAATGTAGATGAAAGGATTAGCCGACCCGGCTGTGGCGTCCAGGTCTTTGATGGCCAGCGTGACGAAGAGGAGCATGACATAGCCCACGACACCGGAGATGACCACCGAAAGATAGATACCCCAGGGCGCGCTCACTCGGGCATTCTTGGTTTCTTCGATGGTATGCGCCGAAGCGTCGTAGCCCGTGTAAGTCCATTGGGCTTGGAGGAGCCCGCCCAGGAACGCGAACCAATAAGGCTGATCTTTCACCGTGGTAAACGTTTTTGTGAACAGCCAGCTCACGGGTTGCTTTGGTGCGAAAACGGCCAGTGCGAGAACGACGACCGCCACGCCCGCGATGTGATAAATGACGCTGAAGTCGTTCAGGCGCGCGACTGTGCGGATGCCGATGTGATTCAGGATCGCATGCGAGAGGAGAAGGAAGCCGAAAACCACCATGAAGTTCTGAGGGGTTTCCTTCAAGCCGAGCAACGGCGTCATGAACTGGGCGCACCCGTAGTTAATGCCGGCGATTGCCGCGATGAGCCCCAGGAGATTCAGCCAGGCGGTCATCCAGCCCCAGGTCGGCCCGCCCAGCAGCGAGGCCCAATGGTAGAGAGCGCCCGAGGTGGGCATTGCCGAAGCGAGCTCCCCCATCGCGGCGGCCACGAAAAGCACGAAGAGCGTGACCAACGGCCAGCCGATGCTCATGACAACAGGCCCGCCTGCGTTCAGTCCGACTCCGTAGAGGGTCACGGCACCGGTGAGGACCGATATAATCGAGAACGAGATTGCGAAATTGGAAAATCCGCCCATTTCCCGGAGGAGCTGCTGCGCGTATCCGAACTCATGCAACACCGCCTTGTCACGCTCAGTCTCGCCTTGGCCTGGATTCGTCATGCGCTTGGACGTCCGACAAATCGTTTATGTTTCTCATCGCGAAAGCTTTTCACCGCAGCATGAGCCCTCGTGCCAAGAAACCAGGCAGAACCGGTCACGAGAGCCAGAAGTGCTGTTCCGATGAAAGCGCCGTATTGTTCCATGTGAGCTGGGCTCAGAGCCGGGGTCAGCGAGTGCCAGGGCGCGCGGGGGTCAAGGTGGGGGGGATATTGGGCAAAGGAGCGTTGGTCGCTGGAGCAGAGGGCGGGGCATTGGTGGGTGCCGGCAGGTTCAGCGCGGTGCGCAGTTGCGCGGCGAGCAATGGGTTCACGCCCTTCTCGGGGTCCAGCATGCGATTGAGGACATCCCTCTTTAGCACGGACAACGGCGGCAACCCGATGCGGTTTGTGGAACTGGCGATCTTGTCCTGAAACCGAATCCAGGCGCGTTGAGCAAGCCGATCCAGACCCAAGGACTGCTCTTCCTCGCCAATGCCCAGAAAATAAAAAGAACTGCCGATGAGTCCCTGAAGCACCGCTTTGGTGCGGTCCACAGACGTTTCACTCGTCACCTCCGTGACACGTTCGACCGCGTAGCTGTCAAGATCCTGCGTCGCCGGAATGGCCGTGGGATAGGTCATCCGCAGATACGCCAGCCATTTCAGGGCTTCGGTCTGACGGTTGTGTGTGTAGAGAAAATAAACGGCGTCCTTCAGGAAGTTCTTGTGCCCTGTGCCGATGTGATCCTTCTGTTCCGGCTCCTCCTTTTGCATCAGCTCGTAAGACTCATTGACCTTCGGGATCAACTCAAGGTTTGGCCCGAACTCGAAGGTGCGGCTGAAAGGATCCTCAATCAGACGGCCACGCTGAAAAGCGAGCTGCATGGACTGATAGATTCCCCGCCGCAGAGTCATCAATTCTTCGCGCTTCGAAGTGTCGAGGCCGAGAGCATACCAATAGATCGCGTGAGCCTCAGGCAGCCGCCACTCCAGAGGACCGAACCGCGCGTCGAACTCCTTCATCTTCGCTGGGTCGAGCTTGTAACGCTCTCGCAGCACTCTGGAACGGGTCTTCGCTTCGTCGGTTTGCGGATTGATCAGCTCGTCAAACTTCGGACGTCCGGCTCCCAGCACCTGGAACATGTCATCGGCCCAGACCTGTTTAAAATACATGTGGGCGTCATCGAGGTTATGCCCCATCTTGTGTTGAAAAAACCAGGCTAGCTCCCGGTAGAGCAGGGTCTCCTTGGGGTTGTAGAGAAGCCCTTCATCCCGCAGGAGCTCGATGCCGCGCCGCACCCATTGCCATCGATCTCTAGGGTCCTGGAATTTGATCGAAATATTGTAGGCCATGTTCCAGGCCTGATGGTACCACACGGTGGGAATGCGCGGTTGCAATTTGGTGATCCACCCCGCCAGCGTGACCATCTCGAAATACTTGCCGTCCTCCTGAAGGTCCGAGGCTCGGATCCACAAAATGTTGGCGATCAACCCCCGGAAACCGCCCAGGGCGACGGTCGTGAAGGCCAGGATGGGCGGCGCGTTTTCCAACACCTCGGTCCGCACCAAACCCAGGTTCTTGCGCTCCTGGTTGAGGCTTTTCTGCGCGAACGAAGCCGCCAACAGAGAGACAATCACGACGATTGCCAGGGCAGGTTTATAAACTCGTTCAGCGAGGGACTTCATCGTCATTGCTGGTGCTGGGCGGTGGCCAATTCCCGCCGCGTGAGGATCGAGATGCCCGCCAAGGCGAACAGGCCGCCGAACAGAAGCACGATCTGCCCGAAAGCCCCTGCTAGCTGCCACCACGTGATGCTGCGACCCGTGCTCAAGTTGTCGATCGGTGACACCCCACGCACGAGGTTGATCACATTCAGCATGACCTTGAAGGCGGGCACCGCCACCGCATCTAGAGCGCTCGGCACGCTGGGGCCGCCTTCTTCGGAGATGCCCACGATTGTTCCTTCCTGAACGACGGCGCTGATCGTACCCCCAGAGAACAGGATAGTCAGCATTCCCAACGACACGAAGGCGGCGACTGGGAATGAGAGAAAGCTGGCCGCCGCCAAACCCAATGCCGCTAGAAGACCCATCCAGCACAGAATTACCGCCAATCCTCGAGCGAAATTGACCGCGAAACCGCTCTCCCGATAGAGCACCTCAAGCCCTTCTCCGATCGGGAATAGGACTGCGGTCTCCGAGTGATTTTGGTAGTCGATGGTCAGCAATCCATCGTTGTCGAACAAGTCCGCAGGGATGGGGAATTCATGGAATGTGTCGGCGGCAAGGCTGACCTTTTTGACAACTCGTTTGCTGGTGTCCGGCGGTCCCACTTGCCAGATGCCTTCGAAATTTTTTGGCGTCAGAGTGCTGGATGCCTCGGGTGGAACGAAAAACTTCACCCTCAAATACAGGGGTTGGTTGCGAACAAAGTCTTTGAGAGCGCCCAGCTTGATCTGCCATCGTCGGACGTAGCCCGATGGCACGACCTGCTGACGGGCGATAACTTGTTCGCGCAACTGCTTGCGCACAAATGCCCGATCCATGGAGGCCACCTGCGCGTCCTTGAGCCGTTCCTTGAGCAACGTCTCGACATCGCCCTCGATGTTCGGAGACTCCTCGCGAATCCCCGCTCGGGCGACAAACACTTCGTTCCTCAGGATCACCTGCTCGGCAGGAGGCAAACCATTCGATTTATAGTGCAACAGCCCATACACGCAACCCCCGGACACCGCGAGCAAGAGTGCGTTCAGGAGCGTTATGCCCAGCCATTTTCCAAACCAGATTTTCCAGCGCGGCACCGGTTTCACGGCCAGCATCTGTATCTGGCACTCCTCGATCTCACGCGCCAGCGTGCCGCATGCCAGCCAAAGGGTCGCCATTCCAAGAAGCGCCGTGATCACACTCAGCGTGTAGGTGAGGATGATCTGGGTGAACCCCCGCGCCGTCCCGTCATCTCGGATGATCCAGGGCAAAATCAGAATGACCGACACAAGGATAACCGACAACGCCGCCACCAGGCGAAAACGAAAGGCCGCCTTCAAGGTCAGATGGGCGATGGCGAAAAGCGATTGCATCAGAACATCAGGGATGTCTCAAAACCACTAAAGCAGCTTTGAGAGTTTCTCATTCGCCTTGTCGATCTGAGCTTTGTTGTCCGGAACCGTCACTCCAGGTGCGGGGAGAGGCGTGGGTTGAACCAGTTGATCGAGGCGCGAGCTATCGACAGCAGTCGCTTGCGCGGGGAGAGTGTTCGCCTCTTCGGGCGCGGAGGCACCAGAGCGGGAGAGTCTTTCAAGGATGCGGTCCGACTGGGAGCGTGCGGAGCCTTCGGCCTCGCCCTGCAGATAGGCTGCGACCCGGTTCCCGGAGGTTGCCCCTGACGTCGTCGCCTCATTCGCTTTGGCACGCTGGACGACACCTAAAAAGTAACTCTCCAGATTCTGTGTTGGCGTATCCAAACGGATCTGATCCTCGCGCACATCCTGCCTGATCACCGCGAGCGCCTTATCGAGGGTGGCCCGCGAGAGCAGCGGCATGGTGATCCGCATCGCATCGGGTGCCGCTAATAGCTCCTCCAACGTCCCCATGGCTTGCACTTTCCCACCATAATAAATCACGACCCTGTCGCACACGTCTTCCACGTCGGATAGCAGATGGCTGCTCAAGACCACCGTCTTGCCACGGCGAGCAAGCGCCAGAATTAAATCCTTCACCTCCCGACAGCCGATCGGGTCAAGCCCCGCCGTGGGTTCGTCCAGGAGGACAAGATCGGGGTCGTTGATGAGTGCTTGGGCGAGACCAATTCGTCGCTGCATGCCTTTGGAGAACTCCCCAACCAAACGGCGCGGTGCCTGCGACAGGCCCACCATCTCGATCAATTGCTCAGCCCTCTTGCGGCGATCCTCGGTGGATAAATCAAAAAGATTGCCGAAGAAATCCAAGGTCTCCCCGGAGTTTAGAAACTTGTAGAGATACGACTCCTCCGGGAGATAACCGATGCGCGCCTTGGTCGGCACGTGCCGCGGAGAATGCCCAAACACCTCAATGTGGCCTTTTGTGGGATAGAGCAGCCCCAGCATCATTTTAACGGTCGTGGATTTGCCCGAGCCGTTCGGCCCAAGAAGCCCGAACACCTCACCCCGACGGACCTCGAAATCGACGTTGTCCACCGCACGGGCCTTGGGGCGCCCCCAAAAGTCCTTGAACACCTTGCTCAAACCGCGAACTGAAACAACGACTTCGCTCGAGGAGGGCGAGACGGAAGATGCGGAAGGAGTCGGCATAAGAGATTGCGGAAGCACGTTGGGCGGCGCTGTCACATTCGAACTACATCACATCAATTCACATCAGGAGAGGTTTGGGCGACGGTGGCCGCTTCCTATCAAACCGGTCGCGGGGTCAAGTGGGGTTGGGGGTGGGTTGCAGAGCCCGGTTCGGGTTGCGCAGCGCTTCCAGCACCCGGGCCCTGCGCCGATGTGAGAGGGTGCAGCTCTTCTCCCTGCCGCACCAGCCTGAAGCTGTTAAGAACGACCAGAACGCCACCCACCACATGCAACAACGCCGCCACAAGCGGGTGAATGATTCCAAAAATGGCCAGCGTGAGGCCGCCTAAAACAAATAGGATACCGAGCAGAAAATTCTGGTTTATCACGGAACGCGTCTGGCGCGACAACTTCACCAAAAATGGCAGCCGTCGCAGATCGTTATTCATCAAAGCGATCGTCGCGCTGTGGATGGCCACTTCGCTGCCTGCGGCGCCCATGGCAATTCCAATATCCCCCGCAGCCAGCGCAGGCGCGTCGTTCACGCCATCGCCGACCACCGCGACACGGTAGCCTTTGGCTTTCAGCTCCCGAACGAATTCAACTTTATTCTGAGGCAGGCATTCCGCCACCACCTCCAGACACCCGATCTCCCTGGCAACGCGCGCCGCGACGGGGTGGCGATCCCCCGAAACCATCGCGATGCGGCGCACCCCCGCCTGGCTCAGTTGCTCCAACGATTCGCGCGCCTCGGCGCGAGTCTGATCCTGCAAACCGATCCACCCCATAAACACGCCGTCACAGGCCACGAACACCAAGCTGAAGCCCTCGGTCTCGTTCAGATCGACCGACTTCATAAAATCTTCCGACACGCCGGAGTCGCGCAACCACTGGGCGCGGCCGATGAGCACCGTGCGCCCATCCACCTGGGCGCGGATGCCGCGCCCGGCCGTTTCCTTAAATTCCTTGGGCTCACCCACCATCACGCCCACTTCTCCGGCGAGCATCACCATGGCTTTGGCTGTGGGATGGTTGCTATAGCGCTCAGCGGTCGCGGCGAGCCGCAGCAACTCGGCCGGTTTAACCTCTCCAACGGGCGCCAGGCGGCTGACCGCCAGCTTTCCGGTGGTCAGCGTGCCTGTCTTGTCGAACACAAAAGCATTGATGCGCGCAGCGAGCTCGATGTCCCCCACATTCTTGATCAGAATTCCTAAACGCGCCGCAGACGAAAGCGCTGCCACCATGGCAGTCGGTGTGGCGAGAATAAACGCGCAGGGACACGCCACGACCAGCACCGCAATCACGCGCTGCAAATCCATCGTGAACGCCCAGGTCAAAGCCCCGATCAAAAGAACGAGAGGCGTGTAAAAACCCATGTAACGGTCCACAATCCGCATGATCGGCAGCTTCGTTTTTTGCGCTGCCAAAATCAGCTCACGGACTCGCCCGAGGGTGGTGTCCTGGCCAGCCCTGGTCACACGAACCTCCAGCACGCCGGTCAGATTCTGTGTGCCGCCGAACACCTCATCCCCAACCTTCTTGTCAATCGGCAACGACTCCCCAGTGATGGTGGCTTGGTTCAACGAGCCCTCACCCAAAATGATCGCACCGTCTGCCGGCATGTTGTCGCCGGGACGCACCCGGATCACGTCGCCAACCCGCAACTCGCTCGATGCCACTTCCTCTTCCCCAGCCTTGGTGATGCGACGCGCCTTGCTCGGCGTCAGCTTGATCAGCGACTCGATCGATGCCCGTGCCCCGTCCGCCGTGCGTGTCTCAATGATGTCTCCGAGCAACATCAAAAATGCGATGAGCCCCGCCTCCTTGTAGTCTCCGGACGAAAAGGCCGCAAGAACCGCGAGCGCGACGAGCTCATTCGTGCTCAACACCCCTCGGCTCAAATCCTTAATGGCCGTCCAAACGATCGGATAGCCCAGTATGATCGCCCCTACCATGGCGCTCAGATCATCGATCGTGTTCGACGCATCCGTGCTCCAATGAATGACAAAGGCGTTTAAAATAAAAACAAGCCCCACGACGGTCTGCGGCAAGCGCACCGGCGCATGGACGTGATCGTGGGCGCAGCTCGAGCAGTCTTCGTGTTTATGATCGTGACCCGGCGCGTGCTCATGCCCTGGGTGAGGCGCATGGTCGTGCTCATGCTCATGGGTGTGATCGTGCCCTTTGTGGCTGTGCTGGTCTTGTTTTGACGCCGCTTGCATAACGCGTTGGACGGAGGATCGAGGGTCGGGTTCGCTTTAGGGAGACTGCGCGGAAGGAGCCGGTTTCTGGGGCTCGCGGCTGAGCTGAAGCCGGAGCTGGCGGCGAGAGCCGTCGGCACGCCGGGACATGAACAACTTCTCTTGGGAATTCGTGAACACTCGTTGCAGTGTTTCGGTGCGCGCCACCTCAGTGAACAGACCGGGGTTTTTCTTGTAGTTGGGCAATTGCTGGACAAAATAAGCCGCCTCCGAAGACACTGCTTGAACCAACCTGTTGCTGGCGGTGGTTCCCTCCGAGATCAAAGCTTGCGCCTCTCCGATCGCCTTTCGCGTGATCTCGTCCCGGGTGCCTTGAGCCTCGTTGATCTGTTTGCTACGCTCCTGCTCGGCCGCGAGCACGGCGTCAAAGGCTTTGCGGACTTCAAGGGGTGCCGAGGTCTCGACTTCGCTCGGCTCCAGGGTGACTCCGAGCTGGTAACGCTCCACGCCCTCTTGCACGCGGCTCAGAACGGCTTCTTTAAAAGAGGTCTTGTTCTTGTAGATCGCGTCTTCGGCAGTAAAACGGGCGGAAGCGTGATAAAGGGCGTTGTTCACCACGTTTTCGAACAAGTTGGTGAATGTGGAAAACTGGAACGCGTATTGGAGCGGATTCGTGATCCGGTATTTCACAGTGGCACGCACATGCAGGGTGTTGCCGTCCGACGTGAGTGTGTAACCATCCACGCCAGGCCTGAGGTAGGGCAACGCTTGCGGTTCCATCCCCTGGGCTAGCTCATCCGGCGAGATCGCATACCAACCTGACGTGGAAACAACCTGGTGGCTTTGTCCAACGGGCACTCGGACAATCTCGTCAACCGGATAGGGAAACGACCAATGCAATCCGGGCATCAGCAGTTGATCGGCACCCGTCCCTCGTGGCACGCCAAATCGCAGGACCACCGCGACCTCGTTTGGGTTCACCGTAAAAATGCCGGAACCGAAAAACACGACCACCAGCCCAACCATCAACACTTTCACGAGCTTGAAGCTGCTGCTCAATGCCTCAGAAAGTGCCTGCGCGCCGACGTCCTCGACGGGTTCGGGCGTCGTCGGGAGGCGGGCGACCGCGCCAAGCTGTCCGGAAGGCTCAGCCAGGTTGAGTTTGCGATCCGGCGGCGGGGAATGGGGGGTCTGAGCCATGGGAACCGTTTAGTTTTTCAGGTTGGCGTTAACACCGGCGGACGTGGCGCGATTGAGCATGTTAAAGGGCGGTGTCTGGTCATCCAGGATCAAAGTCGTGCGATCCTTCAATGACGCCTCCAACGCTTTCAGTTGCAAAAGGTAGATCGCAAGCGAGGGGTTCTGTTGAAACACGGCATAGGATTCCGCCGCCTTCGCGTCCGCCTGCCCCTTGATCACCGTGGCCTTGGCCTCTGCATTGGCCAGGATCTCCTGCCGTTCGCGGTCCGCTTCCGCTCGGATTTGAATGGCCTGAGCGTCGCCTTCACCGGAAAACTTTTTCACCAACCTCTGCCGCTCCTCGCGCATCCTCTCGAACACCTTGCCGGTGATGCTCTCGGGCAGCCCAAGTTGTTTGATGCCGAGCATGTTGACCTCGATGCCATAATTGGACTTCGCGTGCGGTCGGATGATGTCGAGCATCTCCTTTTCGATTTGAGTGAGCTTCACAGCCGTGGGATCTGGGGAGATGAGGTCTCCGAAGGGGTGCTGGCCAATCACGCCGTTCTTCGCGTCGCGAACCAGATTCTCCAGGCTCTGTTCCGCGCGCGTCACGTCGCCGCGGTCGAACCTGGCCAAAAACATCTGCGGATCGACGATCTTCCATCCCACATAGACGGTGATCTGAACATTCCGGGCGTCTTTCGTGGTGGTTTGCTCAAATTTCTTCTCGAAATTGGAAAGCCGCTTGTCGAACCTGTAAACGTTGTTGATCGGATACGGCATCCTAAAGTAAAGCCCGGGTTCGGCAATGCTCCGTGAGTATTTCCCAAAGGTCGTGACGACCGCCACCTGTGTCACTCTCACTTGGAAGGCAAAAAGCATGAGGGTGAAAATGAAGATCAAGATCCCCCCTGTGATCAGCGTAATCGGATTTCGTTTCATAGCCAGTTCAACAAGTCAGCAAACATTTCAAAATTAAAATCAACTAAAGTGCTCCGGGTGCATCACTTTTTTGAAGGGGGTAAAGCCACCGGCACGTCGAGCAGATCAGGCCTCAATTTGTCTTCAAGGTTCATCATGATAATGTCCTCGGTATTGGTGGCCATCAGCAGATACTTGCGGGGGGCCACCACAGCGCGGGCGAGGCTTTCAAGGTAGGTCCGCTGCATGAAAACCGAAGGGGAAGCCTCGTAGGCCGCCAACTGGTTGGTGAACCGCGCGGCCTGCGCCGTGGCAGCCGCTATTTTTTGAACCCGGTAGCCGGCTGCTTCGCTGAGCAACCTCGCCGCCTCGGCATGCGCTTTTGGAACCGTCGCAAGCCGGTAGCCCTCAGCCGCCAGGATCTTGGCCTCCTTCTCCTGGATCGCCCCGATCACCGCCTCGAACGCCGCCGCAACCTGAACTTGCTTGTTACCGACCGGAGGATGGATGTCCTGAAGTCCCACAAGAAGAATTTCAACACCCAGATTCTCGCTTTCCGAGGCTTTTTTCTGAATGCGTGCCTGGAGCTCTTTCGCGGCCGTGATCCGTCCCACGGACATGATTTCATCCATGTCAACGCTCAGGAAATAGTTGACGATCTCCCGTGTGGCGATGCGCTCGAGCAAGTTGCTTGGGTTCGAATGGTTGTAAGCCCAAGCATAGTAATTGGTCACGATGTACTGGACTGGAATGCTGGCAGTCAACAAGTTCACCGGTACGGCTTGGTCCGCGCCCAATTGCCCCGCCTGATCGATCTGCGAACGGCTGGCCACCAGAAACGGCACCTCTTCCTTGTTGTGACTCCTCGTCCAGCTCAGCGTTTTTTCCTTTTCCATGAGAGGATCAGGAACAAAACCGACATTGAAGTGACGGATGCTAGCGGTCGGCCAGCGATGCACTTGATCGATGGGCCATGGGAATTTAAAATGAAGGCCCGGCTCCAGCAGGTTCCTGCCGCTGACGCGTTTCCCGAACCGCTCTAAGAGCGCCTGTTCGTGTGGCTCCACAACCACCACGGTCGTGGACAGGCCAAGCACGCCGAGCTGCAACAGAACGATCCAAGCTAGAGCTTTTTCCAGAAACAGGTAGAACCAGGTCTCGGAAACTTTGAAACCAAATTGGTAGTCCAGCGCCTGGGCGGCCGTTTTGAACAAACCTGCGGGCTGGCCCAAGAGCCCGACTAAACGACTCTCGTACAGCAGTCGCGCTTGCTGCCCCCGCACTCGGGGTCGATACAGCTCCAGGAGAAGACCGATGGCCGTCTCCACAGCCGCCAGTCCGAGAATCACACTGAGGACCCTGGCTCCATAAAGATCGACAACCGGCGCCCGAAACCAGACCGCCGCCTCAACGAGCGCTCCGCTCAAGGAAATGGCGGCTCCCAACAAAAGATAGCCTGCGCCCGGACGCAGCAACAGGGTTCCCCCAAAGCGCGCCAGGTTCGCCGAGTAACGGCCGAATAAAAAAAGCCCCAACGCCAGCATCCCAAAAATAGCCATCGCGAAAGAAGACTTTCCAATGGGAGGCGCGTCGGTCGTGATTTTTGTCCAGAGCACAAACCCGGAACCGGCCTGCAACAGGAATAGAAAAACCGTAAATATCGGAACCATCCAGCGGTCAAATTGTTCACGCGAGTGCTGGGCCGGGAATGTCTCCCCCGCGCCCTCGCCAAACAACGTCGAGCCTCCCTTGGACTTCATCAACTCGTCGAACTCGAGCCTTTCCAACTGCTCCCGGGTCCGAAGCCGCATTTGAAAGTAGCTGACAAGGGCCACAAGGAACCCCAGCGCCAGAAAGACGGCTCCGGCCCTGCCCGTCTGCGTGCCCGCAGAGAGGCTCGTGGCCCCGGTCACGACAGCTCCCACCAACAGCAGCAGCCAGTTGATGAATCCAACTCGTTGTAGGTTTTGGTCCATTGTTCGCTAAAAAACCTGATTCCAATTAATTCAGCTCCCGGTCCTCAAACAAAATCAATGCGACCGAAAGAGACGCCGCCAAATAACAAACCACATATCCAAAAGCTTTCCCAATATAACTCCATGGAATCGACTTCTTATTCTCAAGCGCGTCCGCAAGCCACAACAACTGCCAGTTAGGGAGCACCGTGTAACAAACCGAAGCCCACACCGCACCCCGCTCAGCCGGCCGTCCAAAAAGGTAATCCGACATCAGGCCCAAGAGAAAAAAAGCCGAGCAAATCGCTAGGGTAGGGATCATGTCGAGGCGGGTGGAGCACGCAATGGCGATGCTCGCGAGTATCAGGAGCGCAAACAAAATCAACACCCCAGCGGGTGCCAGCTTCCAGTCCACCTTCGATTCCGGCGTAAAATTGCTGGCTTCCTTGTGGATTAAAAAGGCGATGATCACGAAGGCAATCGTCGAGCAAAGCAGGACCGACCACACCGCATCCGCCACGAAGGGACGGTTCAGGAAATAGTTGCTCAACCCCGCAGCCGCGTAAGCCACAGCCAGGGATCCAAAAAAAATCCAACCCGATTGAGTGTCCGCCGATCCGTAAGCGTCGTAGGCCATGCGGCTCGCCAGCAAAACCCCTACCAAATTGGCGTAGCTCAACACCGTCAACGCCCCCGCCAGCCCCACATACTTCGCCAGCAGGAATCGAGCGCGCCCGACGGGTTTCGAAAGCACCGCCAACGCGGTCCCCGAACGAATCTCGCTGGCGACCGATGAAGAAGCGCTCAACACCGCCCCAAACAGACCCGACAAAAGCATGACGGCCAAGGCGCTGGTCTTCACCATCGCTTGATCCTCGCCGAAACCAAAATAGGGAACGATCGCAAGAAAGACGCTGAAACTCATGGAACAGGTCAGCAGCAGTAGAAAAACCGGCTGCCTCACCAACTCCATGAACGCGTTGACCGCGATATTGTTAAATTGCCGCATTCCAATCTTAAAACCGCACCAAAGTTCAAACCACAACCACTCCGGGAGACTCGAACTTTTTCCCGGATGGCCAGACAGGTTACGAATCCGCGTCTCGAATGCAAATCGGAATTACAGCCCGCCATGTCACCCCAGGGCTGACCCCAATCCAAGCCTCATCATGGCATCCCCTGCCCAGGATGCCCCGCTCAGAAAACCGGACCAAGCAAAATCGCCATCGATCCAACCGAGCGTCCTTTCAAAATGACTTCACATGTTCAAGGAACGACGCGCCCTAGCCGGATGGGATGGGGGCGGACGTTACGGAAAACTTTCCTGTGTGTGAATGTGCGTTTCATGGCACAGCGTTTCCGGCTTGCCCCACCGATAAACCATGTCTCAAGCCCTCTCTTCACAGGTTGTCGGACCAACAAAGCGATATCGAATTCGAGCATCCTCACCCCGGCTTCTACCCAGGACCAATCAGCGCCACTCGCGTCGATAGGTCCTGCCTTGTCCCGGGGGGCGAACCATCTGAACTCAGTAAAACGACCCTGTTTAGCCTGATGCTCAAGCCACTCCAATTCCCTGCTCCTGATCCTAATCCACCCCTCTATTCCAAGGGCAACACCCGAGGATTACGATTACGATTACGAAAAATGGAGGAATTGGGGTGGCTCATTCAGAGCACGATTCCAAGCGATTTTACTGAGTTCTGAACATTCCTCCTCCGCAGGTGGAAGGTGGGGAAACTGGCGCTTTAACCTCAACGCGCAGGCTCATCGGAAGAGCCCGCTCCAAATCGCCCGCAAGCGCCGTCGCTCGCGCACCAAGCCCACGCACCCCAAAAGCGCCACAAAGACCACCGTGCGCGTCTCAGGCACCGGACTTGGCACCACCTCGCCCGACGCCAGAATGATCGCTTGCACGTTGCCGACATACGGAGATCCGACTGAGTTCAGATAGGGGTTCACAAAAACGATCTGACCTATCTGTGCCGAGGTCAACCCGGCCGCCGAGGTTCCAAAATACACCTGATCCACGTTCTCAGTCCCATGCCCCACCGTGTCGATCCCTGTCCAGTTCAAAATATACAATGTCGATGCCCCGTTCCAGCTCGCCGCGCTGCTGTCCGCAAAATTGATCACACTGTTGTCCGTGCCAAAAATGTTTCCCCCAGCCATGTCCAGATACGAAGTGTTCGCTAGCGACATCGCCCCTATCCCGCTGTTATCCCTCCCCTGGGTGTTCAAAGTGCCGCCACCCATCGCCACGCCGCTGCCCCCTCCGCCAATGACATTGTCCGCTCCCAATAAGAGCGACCCTTGGTTGATCGTGGTTACCCCGGTGTAGGTGTTGGCCCCTGTCAGAGTTAAAGTCCCAGCCCCCGTTTTGGTCAACCCACCCGACCCGGAGATCACCCCGGAGATCGTCGTGTTCCCCGCGCCGGTAACCGTCAGAGTATTCGCGCCATTAACGATGCTCCCCGCAAGGGTGAGCGTCCCGGCATCCGACCCAATCGTGGTGGCCCCGCCCAAAGTGATCGACCCGTTCCACGTGTTCGCTTCACTGATATTCCGAAGAGCCCCCGATGTGCCCGTGCCGACACCCGCGATCGAAGTTAGATCCTCTCCCGTTCCGACGGTGATCGCCCCTTGGATCTGCAGCTCCGCTCCCGAGGCCACCGACACATCCCCGGCGGTGGTCCCCAGCGCCGTCGCGTTCTGAATGTTCACGATGCCCACGCTGATCGTGGTCGCCCCCGTGTAGGAGTTGGCTCCAGTCAATGTCAAAGTCCCAGCCCCCGTTTTGGTGAGCGTGCCCGCCCCGCCGCCGATCACCCCGGAGATCGTGGTGCTTCCGGCAGAAGCGATGGTCAGCGCATTTCCATTATCAGCCACATTTCCAGCCACCACCAAGGTGCCTCCGCTGGCAACGGTCCAGGTCTGGCTGGCACCGATACTGAGTGCGGAGTTGAGGGTCGT
>CAMBEJ010000095.1 GCA_945865375.1 Akkermansia muciniphila
GGATGGATTGAACAGGAGCAAACAGAGAGAACAGAGAACAAAAAGGAAGGGGCATCTCCCATCTCCCATCTCCGTTTCCTCTGTTTCCTTCTGTTCGAAATTCCAAATCTTTTTGGCTAGGATTACGATTACGATTACGATTACGATTACGATTAGGAGCAGGGAATTGGAGTTGCTCGAGTATCAGGCTAAACAGGGTCGCTTTACTGAGTTCAGACGCTCCTAAAGTGCTGCCTCCATTCGAGGGCTGCGGAGATCCATTCCGGCGCGCATGTCACGTGTCAGGAGGCGCTGCCCAACCGGTGGAGATGAAACTGCCCTTCGCCCAGGGTCTGTCGGCAAAGCTCAACGAGGTGCTCGTGGTGGGTGAAGAGAAAGATTTGAGTGCGATTGGCCAGAGCACTGAGGTGCGGAAGGATGGCTTTTGCGCGGTCGTCGTCGAAGGTTATCAGCAGGTCATCCAGAATCAGGGGCATAGGCTCATGCTCCTCGAGATGCCGATCGAGCGCCGCCAGCCGGAGCGCTAGAAATAACTGATCACGAGATCCGTCGCTCAAACCTTCCACGGGGACCTTGGACTGGTCTGGCCGGAGGCCGACGAGGACGGGGATGTCGTCGGCATTGAACTCCGCGCCCAAGCCGCTGAACGCGCCCCGGGTGATCGATTGGAACACGGCGCCCGATTTTTGAAGGAGCGGTCCTTGATTCTCCTTTCGGAACCGCTCGATCTGGCCTTGCAACAGGTGCGTCGCAAGTCGAAGGCGCAGAAAACGGGCCGCGTCCTGTTTCAATGTGGCCGCACAAGACTCTGCCTGTTGTCGAAAGTCAGCGGCAGCGTCTCCTGCTTTTTCGAGATCCTTCCTCTGAGCTGCAAGCCGGAACAACGTTTCGCGGAGGCCAGGGAGGGCTGATTCCTTATCGACTTTCTCCCGTGCGGTGGTGGATTTCCTCTCGGCAAGGACGTCGGGGTTCTCCGCGCGAACTTTGGAAACAAATTCATCCACGCCCTGGCCTCGGGCGAGCCCGCCGAGAGTGTTGCGAAGGTTGTTGATTTGAGTCTGCACGGCGTCGCGCTGTTCCAGGTGGGCCAGCAGCGGTTCGAGCTCCCCCACCGCCGTCAGGCCCGCCAGTTGAATCAAATCCTTGAGGGTCTGATCCGACTGGATGGCGAGCGCCAAGGAATCCTCCAACTCGCCGCCGACCTGTTCGATCTGCTCGGCCAGTTGGTCGTGCCGGGCTTGTGATTTGCGGCTGTCAGTGAGGGCTTTCCACAGAGCGGACTCGAGCGCTTCGGTCGTGTCACCCATCAGGGCCAGGGCGTTGGCCATCTTGCTGACGGTTCGCTCGTAATGGCCAATCGCCTCGCCCGTAAATTGAGATTTGTTGGAGTGCTCGCGCCACGCATCGAATTTGGCGAGCAGTTCCTTCCGCTCCCGCAAGAGCGTCAGGCCGGCAGCGGGAGAAGATCCTTCGGGCAAACCCACGGCCGCACAGTGTGATCTCCAGGTTTCAGTCGAGGCCTTGACATCGTCGGCAAGCCGGGCGCGGCTCTGGTCAAGCCTGGCGAGTTCACTCTTCAACCCTCCGAGCTGATTTGCCATTTCGATGCGCCGGCCAGCGGATTGTTCTCCCGCCTGGACAAGTTTCTTGGCCGCAGAGAACAACGATGAAAACTCTTTCTCATCAGACTGGCCGAGAACCGAGGCAAGCCGTGTCTTGGCATGCTGGATCTGGAGGCCTCTCTTTTCAAAAGATTCCCCGGCAGTCTTGAGCCTCCCGAGTCGTTCTCGGAACTCGCTCCAATGGCCTCGCCATTCCTCCATTTCAAGAGGCGAACGAGGCGTGACACCGCAGGCGGACCATTCGGTTTGCCAGGATGTGAAGCATTTGTTCCAGGTATTTTCGAGTTCCAGGATTTTCTCCATCGCCTCACGAGCCTGGCTCTCGCTTTCACACAATTGAAATCGCTTCTCTTCGGCTTGGGCGACAGCCTCGGCATGAACCCGCAACCGATCCGCGATGTCATCCGCCTTCGCGATCGCCCGAGGGAACGCCTCCGCGAGTGGTAAACCCGCAATCAACTCCTCTTGGGCACCCCCTCCTTTCCACTCAGTCAGCACCAAATTCCATCCATGATCTCGGTGGCTCCTGGCTGTGCGGAGGGCTTCATCCGAGGGCAATTCTCCTTGCCGTTGAAGTCGTCCGAGCTCGGCTTGAATGGCACCGGCTCTCTTGTTGCTATCGAGGATTTTTCCCTTCTCATTCGCGATGTCTCGCTGGATGCCTTCCATGAGACCGTGATAGCGGCGAATGGTGGCAATGGCCGGGATGGGAAGACGGGCGGTGGCATCGAAATCCTTCGGGGCGTCGGCAACTTGGTGGTGCTGGTCCGCTGTTTCCCGGGTCAAACGTTGCACATCGGATTCGCTCGTTGCAAAAGTCCGGTCCGCATCGGTGGCTTCCGCAGCCACGGCCAAAGCCTCGCGGATATCAGTCAAGTCCGTTTCCGGAAGAGCCTGCAACTGGGATTCTCTGGCGCGGATCTGATTCCCGAGTTCTTCGGCCTTGCCGGAATTCGCGGCTTGTTCGGCCAAAGCTACCTTGAAGGCATTGGAAGCCTCCTCGCAGGCAAGCCAGACAGGGCTGCTCAGGCGGTGATTTTCGAGCGATTCAAAGTCGCCGGTGAGTTGCAGGCTCTGCATCCCGGCACGCATGAGCGGCTCGAGCCCAGCCAGCGTGGTCTGCAAATCGGCGAGGGACTTCTTGCGATCTCGATACCCTCCCAGGTCCTGGTGCAACTCATCCAGGGTGTCCGCCTCGGCCAGCACGCCAGAGGCGATCTGACATCCCTGCAATTGCGTTCGGAGTTTGCCGATTTGAGCGGTCAGCCGCTGCACTTCGGCCTGCGCTTCACCCACTCCTTTGCGGGCCGCTTGAGCGCGGGTTAGAAAATCGCTGGCCAGATCGGGCAAGTGCGGAAGCTGCGCGAGTTTTTGGGTCTCCTCACCCAGGCGGCCGACTGTGGGCACCGCGTCCTCACATCGCGAGATCCATTGAACCTCCCTGTCGAGTTTGGAGATCTCCTCTTCGAGGCGCTTCTTTGCTGTCTCCGCTTCAGCCAGCTCTTTTTCAATCTTGTCCCATATCTCGGGGCTGACCACGGCATCGCGGCTTTGCTTGAGCAGCTCCTTGTAGCGATTGGCTGCCGGGCGGATGGACACATTGGATGTCGCACGGCCTTTGAAGAGCCGTTCAGCCTCCTGTTGAAGCGCCTCAACGACTTTTTGAATTGGGGTTCCTCCCATGCTGGCTGAAAAAAGCGCATTGCCGATCTCGCCCTCGCCGCGGAGAAGCTGCTGCGCTCCCTCGTGGAGCTCCCGGCTTCCCAAGCCGAACATGGCGGAAAAGTAGGACCCATCCACACTGCCAAGAAACGGGGCCAGGGCGTTGTCCGCCAACTGATGGTCATCCGCGTCCAGCAAGGTGTTCTTGTTCCCCTTGCGCCGTTGAAAAACCAATTGTTGCCCGGCCCGGTTGCCGATCTCGCCCTTGATCCTGAGATCGGCGTAGCCATGGAGGAAGTTGTCGGCGGACTGGCCATGAATGCCGAAGAGCAGATCCCGGACTGCTCGGAGCAACGAGCTCTTGCCCGCCTCGTTTGCCCCGTAAACGAGGTGGAGATCGCCAGGGTGATCTGGAAGCCGGAGATCCAAATTTGTGAACGGTCCGAAGGCTGAGATCTGGAGTCGTTGGAATCTCATCTGGCCTGCCCTCCCTTCGTCCCCAGGGCATCCAGGATGATGGCCCGAACATCGCTCAAGACGTCCCTTCGCTGGTCCTCGCCCCATTCGGCCTCAGCCTCCCTTCGGACCTCTGCCGGCAGCACCCCGAGCATTTCCTCAATTTCGGACGGCAGCGTTGTTTGTTTGTCGTGAGCCTCATTCAAGTTCTCCAGGACGATCTTCGTCAAGGCATCGCGACCGCCCAACTGGGCTGCGTCATAGACCGGGGCCGTGGCAATTTTGATTCGCTCAATCCAAACAGCCTCGGCACCCTGATCCTGTGCGCTCGCCAGCAATTCCGCGCGCCAACGCTGGCCATCCCGGTGAAGTGAACCGTGTAAGGATGTCGTGCCGACGACGACAATTCGGGCGGCGACCAGACGACCCTCCGCCGCGGTCACGGCCTTCTTCAACGCCTCGCTGACTCGAAGCAGGGCGTCGGATTCGTTCTCGATGCCGCTGAAATCAACGTCCAGCACGGCCCATCGAACAACGTCCAACGTGTGCCACTCAGCGTTTTCAACCAGGAGTGAATCATTGACGGTGACCAACCGGCAGCCGCGAGGTCCCGCCTCGCGAGCGTGGCGTCCCTGGCAGTTGCCCGCGAACACAATCCAGGGATCTTCGCTGATCACCTCGGGCTGGTGTATATGGCCAAGAGCCCAGTAGCCGTAACCTTTCTCACGCAGATCCGCAGTCGAACACGGTGCGTAGGTGTCGTGACCCGGTCTTCCCGTGAGACTGGTGTGCAACAGGCCTAAGTTGAACTTTCCGGTGACAGCAACCGGATACTCTTTCGCCAGGTTCTCGGGCACGGCCCGGTTTGGAAATCCGCGGCCATGGATCACCACAGGGTGCTTCCCAACTTCCTTGGACTCGGTCGTTCGGGTGGAAAAGACATGAACATTCTCTGGCAGGCTCAGCTTTTTGGAAATCACCGAAGCCGCATCATGGTTGCCGACGATCAAATAAACCGGGATGCCATTGTCGCGCAATCGAACCATCTGGCGACGGAAAAAGAGGGCGGTGCTGTAGTCCTTCCAGTCTCCATCGTAAATGTCCCCGGCAATCACCACAAAGTCGATGTGCTCGTCGATGGCCAGTTGGACCAAGTTCACAAAGGCGCGGCGAGTGGCACCACGGAGGACCTCGACAGGCGCGCCCTGGTGAGATTCCAAACCGAGGAGGGGACTGTCCAGGTGGGGGTCCGCAGCATGAATGAAGCGAAACATGTCAGCGTTCTGGCAGTTCGAAGTGCTCGCAGCTAACGCGATTCCCGCCCTCTGTCCGTGCCGGCGAGAAACGCCACGAGCCGACGTGTTGAGTGGAGTTTCATGGGAGGAACGGGTCAGCAAACGTTAAGCGCACAACGCCGAATCGTCCGACATTTCCCGATGGGCGGCGCCAGATCTGCACAACGCTGAATTCAAGGTTTTGCAGAACATCGGGTTTGTCTTCAGTCCATTTTCGGTTCGTAGCGATGAGTCAATAGAACCTCAATGGAAGCTCGATGGACAGACAAACCCGTGAGAATTGTGCAAAATCACCCGCCGTTTCGTTTCCTGGTTCATTTTTCCACTTCCCACCGGTGGCTTCAAGCCGCATTCTGAGGCCATGTCTGAGGCACCCTTATTGCGGATCGATCTGCCTGGAATCATCAAAATAAAATCAGGAAAAGTGCGCGAGATTTTCGATCTCGGTGACCGCCTGCTTTTCGTGGCTTCAGACCGGATCTCGGCGTTCGATTGTGTCATGCCCAATGGCATCCCGCGCAAAGGTGAGGTGTTGACCCAAACCTCTCACTTTTGGTTCGATAAAACGGAGGCTTTGATGCCCAACCATCGCCTGGCACGCCCGGGCGATCCGTTGCCTCCCGTGCTGGCCCCCTTCGAAAGGGAACTCGCCAGACGCAGCATGATCGTCAGAAAGGCCACCCCACTGCCGGTCGAATGCGTCGTGCGCGGTTACCTCGCGGGCTCGGGTTGGCAGGAATACAAGAAATCCGGGACCGTTTGCGGCATCTCCCTGCCCGAAGGATTGGTCGAATGCTCGGAGTTGCCAACCCCGATCTTCACGCCCGCCACCAAAGCCGAGACAGGGCATGATGAAAACATCTCCTTCGACAGGGCGGTCGCGGCCATCGGTGCCGATCTCGCGAACCGTGTGCGTGAAGCGAGCCTGAAGCTTTACGGTTTTGCTCGCGATTTCGCCCGTCAACGCGGGATCCTCATCGCCGACACGAAGTTTGAGTTCGGCTTGTGGAACGGCCAACTCCTGCTCATCGACGAAGTGCTCACGCCCGATTCCTCCCGATTCTGGCCCGCTGATGCGTATCGGCCTGGGCAAGCGCAACCGAGCTTCGACAAGCAGTTTGTGCGCGATTATTTGTCTGGTTTGAGTTGGGACAAAACGCCGCCCGCCCCCGCATTGCCTGGCGATATCGTTGCAAAAACCCAGGCAAAGTACATGGAAGCCTACCGAAGGCTGACGGCGCAGGAGTAGGGATGGTGCGCTGCGCCGTCCCCGACGGCGCAAAGCGGGCAGCACTGCCACTTCTACCGAATAGCGTGGCTTGCTCGAACACACGGGGGCCCGGATTGCGCCGCTGAACTCGGCGCGGACGGCGCAGCGCACCATCCCTGCCCTTGCCGCGTGCATTCGTGGCTCAGGCACATGCCGGCATGACATTTTATTCAGAGCGTCTGATTCGCACACCGCGACAGGTTTTGACGTGGTGTCTTGGCTCGACTGCGGGGAGGCCTGGCTTTACCATTTCGACGTGCACCCTTTCTTGGTCGCCGACCTGAACCGTTTCGGACGACAACGAACTTTATGAAAGCGACGATTGTTGAGTTAAGCGTCCGGGACATCCGATTCCCCACTTCGAAATCACTGGACGGCTCCGACGCCATGAATCCGGACCCGGATTATTCCGCGCCTTATGTGGTGCTGCGAACCGAGGCCGGAGACGAGGGGCACGGGCTGACCTTCACCATCGGCCGCGGAAACGAGATCTGTGTTGCGGCGGTCAACGCGCTGAAGCCGTTGGTGGTGGGCCGCACCCTTGAGTCTTTCGTGGAAAACCCCGGCGCGTTTTGGCGACACATCACGGGAGACAGCCAGTTGCGGTGGCTGGGACCGGACAAGGGCGTGGTGCATCTGGCCACTGCGGCGGTCGTGAACGCGATCTGGGATCTCCATGCCAAGCGGGAGGGTAAACCGCTGTGGCGCCTTCTGTGCGATATGACGCCGGAGGAAGTGGTGAGGTGTGTCGATTTCCGTTACATCACCGACGCGATCAACCCCGGAGAAGCCCTGGACTTGCTGCGATCAAGATCATCAGGGAAGGACGTCCGCGCGGCGGAGATGCGCGAGCGAGGTTACCCGGCTTATACAACCTCCGCGGGGTGGCTTGGGTACCCGGACGAGAAGTTGAGGCGATTGTGCCGCGAGGCTGTTGCGGGAGGGTGGAATCATCTTAAAATCAAGGTGGGTCGCGACCTGGATGATGACATCCGGCGATGCGGCATCATTCGTGAGGTCATCGGATGGGAACGCAAACTGATGATGGATGCGAACCAGGTTTGGGATGTGGGACAAGCCATCACGCATATGAAAGCTTTGGCGCGGTTCGACCCTTGGTGGATTGAGGAACCGACAAGCCCGGATGACGTCCTGGGCCATGCAACCATCGCCAGAGCCCTGGACCCGATCGGAGTGGCGACGGGGGAGCATTGTCAGAACCGAATCATGTTCAAACAGTTGCTGCAGGCTGGGGCAATCCGTTTCTGTCAGATCGACAGTTGCCGACTAGGAGGTGTGAACGAGGTGCTGGCAGTACTGCTGATGGCGGCGAAATTTGGCGTTCCGGTCTGTCCGCACGCGGGTGGTGTCGGGCTGTGCGAGTATGTGCAACACCTCGCGATGTTCGACTATGTTTGTGTGAGCGGAGATCTTGAGAACCGGGTGATCGAATACGTCGACCATTTGCATGAGCACTTTTTGAATCCTGTGGTGATCCGAAACGCGCGTTACATGGCTCCTTCGGCACCGGGCTATGGCATCACGATGAGGCCTGAGTCCTTAAAGGATTACGAGTATCCCACCGGGAGGGTCTGGGCTCTGAACTCAGCAAAACGACCCTGTTTGGCCTGATGCTCGAGCAACTCCAATTCCCTGCTCCTAATCGTAATCGTAATCGTAATCGTAATCGTAATCGTAATCGTAATCGTAATCCTAGCCAAAAAGATTTGGAATTTCGAACAGAAGGAAACAGAGGAAACGGAGATGGGAGATGCCCCTTCCTTTTTGTTCTCTGTTCTCTCTGTTTGCTGCTGTTCAATCCATCCGTGGCGTCGGGGAAATCGATGGTTGAAATTCTGAGAGACAATTCATCGAGATTTGAAAATCAAGAATCTAATCGTAATCCCCACTCCGTTTCAAGGGCAACACCCGGGGATTACGATTACGATTAGGAAAAATGGAGGAATTGGGGTTGCGCGTCCAGATCATGATTTCAACCGATTTTACTGAGGTCTGGGCTTGATGGGCAGTCCGGGCGGTCCTCAGCGTCGTTTAGAATGTCCTTGCGAGTGTGCTTTGGCCAAAGGGATGCCCAGGTGCGGAGCACCTCAACCCTACCGATTACAGGTTCAAGGGCTGGACTATTGGTTGAGGCGGACCCCGATGTCTTTCAGGGTTTTGAGTTGCTCACCTTTGGCTTTTGAGGAGAGCGGATTTCCTTTGAGATAAAGATTCAAAAACATGGCGAACCGTTGAGGTCCCTCTGCATCGGCTTTCGCCATCAGAACGAGGGGTGAAAGATCCTTGATCCGATTGTTTTCGAGAAAGAGGTGGTAGGGGGTGATTCCATTGAGCGGTCCGAGGTCGGAGATCGTGTTGCCGCTGAGGGAAAGACTCATGAGACCTCTGAGTTCCTTCATGGGAGGGATGGATTTGATCTTGTTGTTTTCGAGATAAAGCGAAGCCAGCTTGGTGAGTTTGGAAACGATGGAGACATCGGCGATCTGGTTGCCGGCAAGATAAAGCGAGGCCATGTTGGTGAGGCCGGCCAGAGCTTTGATGTCTTTGACCTTGTTGCGTGTCAGTTCCAGATATTGCAAGGCGCGGACGTCTGAAATCGAGGAGAGATCGGCAACCTGGTTGTTCGCGACGTTCAGGTATTGGAGCTTGGACATGCCCTTTAGAGCAGCCAAGCTGGCAAGTTTGTTGTTTGCCACGTCGAGGGACGCAAGGTTCACACATTTTTCGAGCCCAGAAAGATTTGTGATGCTGAGACCCGTGGCTTGGATCGTCGAGAGATTGACGAGGTCTGCTTCGACGAGGGGTTTATCGTTGTCGCGCTTCTCGAAAACAAACTTACGAACAGCACCCTCGAGATTTTTGTCGAGGAAAATGGGAGCTGCTGGGGCGGCGTTGGTGGCCGGAGGGGCGGCCGGCGCATCGGCTGCGCGGGGAGCATGCGAAGCAAGCATCGCCAGGAGAGCTGCGCGGGAGAAGATGGCCAGTCGATTGAACATGAAAAATCGCATAGATGATGGTGAGAAATGTTCTCACGCTGGAGCTGTCAAAAGACAAGGAAAAAGAGTGGTTTTGTGTGGGATCGGTCAATTTAACCAGAATTCGGCGTTGGAGGCCGCTGAAAGAATCGAAACCATGGAGAGGCTCAAGTGAACGCGGATTCCTGAACTCAAAGCAGTTTGTTCTCTGCGCGAGAACGCGTGTCGGGTCGGGGAATGAATCACGGAAAGGGGTCGAAAGAGGGCCCAAACACGGCATTTTGGAAGACGGCGCGCGAGTTGGATTTCAATTTCGGTTTTCTTTCAGTTCGATTCCGTGGTTAACATCCCAACTCCTTTGGGTTGGGATTCGTGAAGATTCGATCAAACCAGATGAACGTGGCGGAGTGCATGGGGATGGGGATGCGGGTTCTAACCGAAGCCGGGGTCGAGAATGCGCGCGCCGACGTCGAGTGGCTGATAGCGTCGTGCCTCGAAACGCGGCGGATGCAGTCGTATCTGAACCTGAATAGGGACCTGGATGAGATGCAACAGCGGCACTTTGAGTCGTCCCTGAGGCGACGTGCCGCGCGCGAACCCCTGCAGCATATACTGGGAACAGCGGAGTTTTTTGGGCGCTCGTTTGAAGTGAACCGGTTTGTCCTCATCCCCAGGCCTGAGACCGAATTACTCGCGGATCTTGGGGTGCGCCATCTCCGACAACAACCTGAGCCATCGCAGAGGCCGGTAGGGGAGGTGAGGCATTCTGGGAGCCCCTTGTTGGCGCTCGATTTTGGGACAGGAAGCGGGTGTCTTGCGGTCACTCTGGCACTGGAGATCGGAGGAAGGGAACACGTTCACACAGCGGACGAGATTCGAGGCCGTGAACCTCCCATGTGGGAGGGGCGATGCGGGCTCACAGAGCCGCCAAAGCCCACGAGCTCCCGGAGCCCCGACTGCTGGGTGCCAACGCCGAGTTCTGCCTCACGGTTCACGGAAAGGCGGGAGGTCGAGATCACGGCGATCGATATTTCTCTGGATGCGATCGAGGTTGCTCGACGGAATGCCCGGCGGCACGGTTGCGAGGGCGCCGTGCGCTTTTTCCAAGGAGACGGATTCGCCGCATTACGTTCCGTGGTGCCATCGGCGATGGAACGGTTTGATCTGATCCTGACAAACCCGCCCTATATTCCGTGGGGAGAGATCCTGGGATTGCAACCCGAGGTGCGGGATTACGATCCGGTCCTGGCGTTGGATGGGGGAGAGGACGGGTTGGATTTTTACCGGCGGCTGGCGGTTGAGGCATCGGTGTGGATGAGGGAGACCGGAGTGTTAATGGCGGAGTTTGGGGACGGTCAGTTCGAGAAGATAGCGGGGTTGTTTCGAGACGCAGGCTGGGTCGTGGAAGAGCCGATCCGAGACGATAGCGGACGGCTGAGGATCTTGATTGCGCGCCCTGCGGCTTCGTGAGACACTCTGTTCCGATTTAGACCAGAGACCTCCGATCCGAGAGCATGGACAGTTTTAAAATTCGAGGTGGTGTTCCCCTAAGGGGTGATGTCACGATCAGCGGCGCGAAAAACTCTGTGTTGCCGATCATGGCGGCCACGCTTCTGACCCCCGAGCCTTGCGTCATCCGGCGGGTGCCCAATTTGAGCGATGTGAAGTTCATGGGGGAGATTCTTCGGTCGCTGGGTGCGGAGGTGGCCTTCGACAAGGAAACCCTGACCGTGAAAGCGGAGCGGGTGAACGGAGTTGGGGACTACGAGATGGTCCGAAAAATGCGTGGTTCCATCTGTATATTGGGGCCTTTATTGGGGCGTTTACGCAAGGCGAAGGTATCCTTGCCTGGGGGATGCGTGATTGGTGCCAGGCCCATCGATTTGCATCTGAAAGGGGTGCGGGCTCTGGGTGCAAAGACTCGCATCCAGGGGGGCTATGTTTGCGTGAGCGCGCCGCGCCTGACCGGTGCCGAAGTGTTTTTAGGGGGCCGATCGGGGCCGACGGTGTTGGGGACGGCGAATGTTTTGATGGCTTCGGTTCTTGCTGAAGGAGTGACGATAATCCAAAGCGCGGCTTGCGAGCCGGAAGTCGTTGACTTGGCGAACTTCCTCACCTCCATGGGGGCTCGGATCCAGGGGGCGGGAAGCCCGACCATCACGGTGCATGGCGTGAAAGAACTGCACGGAGCGGAGCACGAGGTGATCCCCGACCGCATTGAGGCCGCGACATTCATGATAGCGGCGGCGGCGACGGGCGGCGACGTCACATTGCACGGCGCGAGGACGGACCATCTCACGGCGGTGATCGACAAACTCCGCGAGGCAGGTGTGCGCATCGAGAGAAGTGGTGCCCTCTTGAAGGTAACACGAGGGCGAAAGCTGAAGCCGGTGGACGTCACGACCCTTCCTTACGCCGGTTTTCCAACGGATGTGCAGGCGCAAATGATGGTGCTAATGACGTTGACGCCCGGGATTAGTATCATTACGGAGCGTATTTTTGAATCGCGATTCATGCACGTCAGCGAGTTGGGACGGATGGGCGCGGAGATTGCCATTGAAGGTCCGAGCGCCATAGTAAAGGGGGGGGCGCCTCTGAGTGGGGCCCCTGTGATGGCGAGCGATTTGCGGGCGTCGGCGGCGTTGGTCATCGCTGGATTAGTGGCGGATGGGACAACCCAGGTGAATCGCATTTACCACATCGACCGCGGCTATGAGTCGATCGACGACAAACTGAGGTCGCTCGGCGCGCGCGTTGAACGTGTGGAGGAGCCATGAGCAATTTTGTCGCCCTGGTTCTCGTTGGATTGCTGCTGTATGGGGCGTCCAGGTTCAACAAATATTGGCAATCTGTGAAGGCCAAACAAGAGCAGGCAGAAGGCGTTCAGCAGGACAAAGGGCCGACGGTTTTGCCGGGCCTGCCCCAAACCATGGAGGCTTCCTTGCAGGCCGCCCAAAAGCAAGGTGCCAATGGCCTCAGAAATTGGCTGAAACAATATCGCGCATTTGTCCAGGACCCGCGTCTCGCTCAGATCGAACTGGATTTTGTCGTGTTGGTCGCCATGAGTGATCGGGGTGAGGCGCAGCGAGTGTTTCAGTCGGTGCAAGCCCGGGTTCAGCCGGGCTCCCCATTATTTGACCGTGTGAAGAAGTTGGAGAAAAGCTACCAATAGCGTTCGCAATCGCTCATCAACAACGAATCTGGAGGCCCGTATGGACATGACATTCAACTGTCCTCATTGCAATCAAATGCTTGAGGTGGACTCGTCGGCGACAGGTTCGCAGATTGAGTGCCCCGCGTGCAACCAGGCTTTCGCCGTTCCAGCACTGCCAGCGGCGGAGTCGGTTCCCGCCGCCGCCGCGCCCACGGACACAAAGCCGCACAAACAGTTTTCGGTTCCCGTCCGGGAGACCCCCGCAGAGAGCCTGATTCAGAAGCCCCACATCCCCTTGGAGGCGGCAGCCAAGTCTTCCGGGGACAAGACGGTGCGGATCAAATGCATCCGGCGTACGGAATGCATGGAGGTGGGGCACGACCGCTTTGACGATATTGTGTCGGCTTTCCTGGGCAAGATTGGTGAGGCCAACATCGTTTCCATCAATACGTTAGCCTACTCGCACGTCGATATCGGTTCTCAGAAAATCCTCACCGATTACGGCGTGATGATCGTCTATAAGGGCTGACAGAGGCACACGGGTCAGGCTCTGGGGGCTGGCTGATTGTTCCGCAGAACCGCATGGTGCCCGGCTCGTGGCCCTCCGGTGCCAAACAAGTTAAGTTGGCAGCTTCTCGCTTCTAGGTCGCCGCCGGAGATGGGGCCGGGGCCGCAGCGGGAGGAGCGACTTTCGCAAGCCGTTTTGTGAGCCGGGATTTTTTACGATCAGCCGTCGATTTGTGAACGATCCGGGTCTTTGCGGCCTTATCGAAGGCAGATATGAGAGTCCTGAGCGAGGCATCCGCTTCGGACTTCTTCCCGGCCTTGACCAATTGGTTGTAGGACTTCTCCAACGATTTGAGGCGGGACTTCACGGCCTGGTTGCGAACGTGCTTCCGGGCGCTGCTCCGAACGCGAATTTCGGCTGACTTGGTATTCGGCATATTTCGACGGTCTGATTTAAATCAAGAGCTCACCACCGTATCCAAACCCCTGCCATTGTCAACGATGGCGTAAGAGTTAAGCCGGGTTGGGTGCAACTCAGGGTTTCCGTGCTCGCGTTTCCTACTCCGGAAAAATGTGTGACCCCCACTTCCACCGCAGGGCTGTTTCAAGAAAACAAAAGCCGTCCAGCCAGAGGGGTCGGAGCGCCGATTTCCGATCGGCTTGGGTAGGCGGTCGGCGGATCGTTGAACCCGAGGCGGTTGGAAACCAGCGCTCCGTTTTATTGAAACACCCCCACTTCCACCGGCTCTTTGCATAATGGGGCTTGAGCCACTCTTCCGCTTTGCCTAGGGTTTGCGCGGTTTCATGGATTCACATTCTCAATCCGCAGTCATCGAGGTTCCCAAAGGGTCTCCCCTTGGCAAACTCGCCGACCCTTTTGTGCGCCTTCAGCATGGCTTGGTGGACCTCTTCAAAAAAGCCGGACAACAGACGGCGATCTCCGCGGAGGTGCGCTCCATCCTGGATCACTGCCGGGTGCGCACGGACATCAGCGATCATCTGCTGGCCCTCTTCGGGGCCGCGATGAGTGTCAGCCCCAGGTTGATTGTGGAGCTTGGAGTGCGGACGGGCGAGAGCACCGGCGTCCTGGCGAAAGTGGCACGCCTGTGCTCTTCGCGGCTGGTCAGCGTGGATATCGACGACTGCTCCGGGGTCTGCGATCTGCCTGGGTGGTTGTTCGCTAAAGGAGACGACATCGAGTTTGCCAAAACATTCCCTAGCTGGGCGAGAGAACGGGGATTGCCGGACAGGATCGACTTTCTGTTTATCGACACGAGCCACATTTATGAGCACACTGTCTCGGAAATCCGCCACTGGTTTCCCTACCTGAGCCCCGGAGCAAAAGTCGCGTTTCATGACACCAACCAGCGCCGGGTTTACTTCAGACGCGATGGCAGCGTCGGTTTGGGGTGGAACAACGCCCGGGGTGTGGTGGCGGCGCTTGAGGATTATTTCAAGGTGAAGTTCGCCGAGCGCTCGGATTTTACGGAACAACTGCCCCGATGGCTCATCCAACACCAGGCTTGTTGCAGCGGCTTCACGGTGCTGACCCGGGTTCCGTCGATGGAGGCGAGCCGATGAGAATGCTTCAGAAAGTAACGAGCCTCATCTGGAAGTATCGCGCTCAACTCAGAAGCGCGCTCACGCCCGCGGAAGCGCGCGAGAAGACGGTCAATGACTTCCACCGATTGTACTATGACATGGGGCCGCAAGGGAAAACCTGGGGGGACACAAAATGGTTTGGCATACGGGCTGGCAAATGCCCGCTCGATCTTTGGCTGTATCAGGAGATCCTGTTTGATGTGAAGCCAGATTTGATCATCGAGACAGGCACCGCTGAGGGCGGGAGCGCTTTGTTCATGGCATCCATGTGCGACCTCCTCAACCGGGGCCGAGTCATGACCGTGGACATTGATGACAAACCCCGGCCGCCCCATCCCCGTGTCACGTATCTTTCTGGTTCCTCGACATCCCCTAGCATCCTTGCGCAATTCGAGGTTGCGCGAAGGAGCGTTTCAACCTGCATGGTGGTGCTGGACTCGGATCATTCAAAAGCGCACGTGCTCGAGGAGCTTCGACTCTACAAGCGGTTCGTGAGCCAAGAGAGCTATTTGATCGTCGAGGACACCAACGTGAACGGGCACCCGGTCTTTCCAGAGCACGGCCCAGGCCCTACCGAGGCCATGGACTCGTTTCTGTCGGAGAACCGGGAGTTTGCGATTGACGAGTCCAAGCACAAATTCCTTTTGACATTCAACCCGCGCGGCTATCTGAAACGAACCGCCCCTTGAAGGTTCGGATAGCCAGAAGAGAATCATCAGCATGACTGTTCCGTCCCCATCCAGCGGCAGCTCAGGCCAGAAGTCGGGCTCGAAAGCACCCAGCCCGGGCTGGGCCTGGAGCATTTTCTGGATCCTGCCCGCTATTCTGGCTGTGATTTTTTATCAATCCTTCTCGGAGCCATGGGTCATTTTTTCCAACGATGCACCGTTGGGATTGACCAGCTCCGTTTCCTGCAAAATGCCAGGGATCCTCTCCGGCTTCTGGCAGTCGTTGAACTGGGTTGGAAAAGGGGAGGGGAGCGCCCTGCCAAGCCTCTCCTACGGCTTGCTCTATGCTCTTGGGCCCGTGGGTTACGCCAAATTCGGAGTGCCTCTGGCTCTCGCGTTTCTCGGGTTCTCCGCCATGGTGCTTTTCAGGACACTCGGATTTGCGCCGATGGTGCAGTTGGCGGGTGGTGTCGCTTGCGCGCTGAACATGTCGGCGTTCTCGTCCTCAGCATGGGGTCTGCTGGCGTGGGCTCTGCTCCGTGGAACGACCCTCCTTGCGATCGCGGCGATCGCCGCAAAAAATCCAAAATTCCCCACGATCCACCTCATCCTTGCGGGATTTGCGGTGGGCATGGGCGTCATGGACGGAGCCGATCTGGGAGCTTTTTTTAGCCTGTATGTAGCCGCATTCGCTCTTTTTCACGCCTTTTCCAATAAAAACGTGGAACCGGATTTGGCCAAGGACGCGCCAATAAGGCGTGTATTCATCGGGCTCGCGCGGGTGGCTGTCATCGCCGTGGCGGCCGTCCTTCTGGCGGCTCACGCTCTCCAAACGTTGATCGGCAGCCAGATCCAAGGCATCCAGGGCACGGAGCAAGATACCCAGACCAAAGAACAACAATGGTCTGGGGCCACGCGGTGGAGCCTGCCAAAAATTGAGCTGCTTCGAGTGGTCTTGCCGGGAGTGTTCGGGTATGGCATGCCGGGCATGTATGGCAAATCCGATGAGGCTTACGGAGGCGCCCACTATTGGGGGCGCGTCGGACAATCAGAAGGCAATGATAAAGACCGGTTGTCAGGCTCGGGCGAATATGCCGGGATATTCGTCGTCCTGGTCGCCGCCTGGGGCTTGCTCCAGGCAATTCGAAAAAATGATCGCGCCATCCTTCGCGAAGAACGTCGCTACGTTTTGTTTTGGGGGGCCGCCGCTCTGATCTCCATATTGCTTGCCTTCGGCAGGCACGCCCCCTTTTACCAACTCCTCTACGCCCTCCCTTACTTCTCGACAGTGCGCAATCCCATCAAGTTCATGCACCCGTTTCAGCTCAGCCTGATTCTGCTCTTCGGCTACGGGTTGCAGGGCATTTGGAGGCTCTACCTGGAGCCGGGCGCAGCCAAGACAACGCCCACGTCCTGGGTCCGCTCATTGAAAACCTGGTGGGCAGGGTTGGCTGGGTTCGATCGAAAGTGGGCCCGCACGATGCTCGTCCTGCTGGGTGCGAGCGTGTTCGGATTGTTGATCTACTCGGCTTCGGGGAGGGAGTTGCGAAGGCATCTCAAAGCGTGCTTTCCAGACGGCTTTCCGGATACGCTTATCGACGGCATCGCCGCGTTCAGCATCCATGACGTCCTCATGTCGGTCCTCTTCTTCGCTCTTTCCTTGATCGTCATGGCGCTGATTTTCAGCGGCCATTTTCGCGGTAAAAGGACCCTCTTTGCCTCGGTGCTCATTGTGGTGTTGCTGGCCGCGGATCTCGGCCGGGCAAATCTGCCTTGGCTGGTTTACTTCAACTATCAGGAGCGGTATTCGAGCAACCCCGTCCTGGACCTGTTGCGAAAGGCTCCGCACGAAGGCCGCGTTCATGGCATGCTCCCCTTTTTGCCACCCGACAAACAATCGGCCTACGTGCTGCAATCGTTCCAGCAGTTCTATTTCCTCGAATGGCTCCAGCATCGGTTCCAGTTTTATAACATCCAATCCCTCGATGTTTCTCAGGAGCCCCGGATGGCCTCGGACAAGAGCCAGTTTCTCTTCGCGTTCCGTCCCGCCAATCTAAGCCTGATGGCCCGATACTGGGAACTCACGAACACCCGATATCTACTCGGTGTCACGGGGTCTTTTCTGGATGTCTTGAACAACCAGCTCGACCCCGAAAAACGCCGTTTCAAAGTGCACACCCCCTTCAACCTGGTGCAGGCTCCGGGCGATGCGAGGGCCACCGCCGACCTCAATCCTACAGGGACCTTCGCTGTCATTGAATTTTCGGGCGCCCTGCCTCGCGCCAAACTTTACACCCGTTGGGAAGTCATCCCCGAGCCGGAAGCCCAACTCCGCCGCCTGACCGATCCCGGCTTCGATCCTCACCAAACAGTGGTGGTGGCCGACAGTGTGCCGGCACCTCCGATCGCTCCTGCCAGCGCAACTCCCGCCAAGAGCGAAGTCACGTTCACTGAGTATCTGCCCAGGAAAGTAAGGATGAAGGCCATCGCCGACGCGCCCTCGATTCTCTTGTTGAACGACCGTTATGATCCCCATTGGAAAGTGTTTGTGGACGACCGTCCGGCGAAAGTTTTGAAATGCAACTTCATCGTCCGCGGCGTGCAGGTCCCTGCGGGCGAACACACAATCGATTTTCGTTTTGAACCGCCAGCGGGAACCTTGTATCTGAGCTTGGCGGCGATCGCGTGTTGCCTCGTCCTCTGCGGAGTTGTGGCCTTTGGACGTCGCCCAGAGTGACTCGACAGCAGGCACCCGAACTGGGCAGAATTGCGGCATGCACACAGCCATCGTCGCGGCCGCTGGTCCGCAGGACATCAGCGCGGTGCGCGAACTGTTCGTGGAGTACGCAGACTGGCTCGGCGAGGACCTGTGTTTCCAGGGATTGAGAGGAACTCGATGGTCTGCTGTTTTGAGTGGAATGACCCGCTTTCTTGAGGCTTGGAAAGCGCCTTTTACCCTGGAAGGGTAGGAGATGTGTGCCAGGCGCAAGCGAGTCCGCGAGCGCGGCACCTGGTCGGTTTTGGAATTGGATTCACGCCCTGAAAGGGTGTTGGAGCAGGGTTCACCAAAGGTCAGGTGCATCAACAATCACACGGTTTCCATTCCACAACTCACGGTATTCCTCGGGTTGGTTTCTAAGACCCAATCCATCGGCCCTCCGGCCTGCCCTCCGTCCCGTCCACCGTAACTTCAGCGAAGGCGGAAGCCTTGGCGAAGGAGGGGGCGGCTGACATTGGGGCTGGGATCCAGGGGCGGCACTCGCAGACTCGTTTGCCCCTGGCTAAGTTCCTTCAACCCTCTCGGGTCATCCCCACTCCGGAACCTTTGCATTCCACTCAAAACAGCGAAGAACCAATGATAATTCATGAGAACGACTTTGCGTGTTTCCGATTTCAGATTCGCATCCGTTCGAGTGATTCTTTGGCGCTTATCTGAATCGTGAATTTGAAGTGTCGTGGAACCGATGCATGCCAAAACAACCCTCCATTTGAGATACCAGGTGCTTTGGAAATGTGTTTGCTCTCTGGTGGTGATCATGGTTTGTTCGGCACGCGCGGATGTCGTGACTCAGTGGAATGCGCTCTTCCTCGATGCTATCCGGGCAGAAGCCGCTTCACCCACGCTGGCGAGCCGCGGGTTGGCGATCCTCCACACGGCGATCTACGATGCGGTCAATTCGATTGAACGCACCCACCAGCCTTACTTCGTCGATTTGATCGCGCCTCCTGGGACGTCTCGGGAAGCCGCCGCCGCGGCTGCTGCTCATGAGGTCATGGTGAAGAGCTTTCCCACCGGAATCGCTCGGTACGAGCAAGCTTTCAGCGAATTCCTCGCGGCGTCTCCGCCCGGAAAACATCTCGATGACGCGCTCCTTCTCGGAAAACTGGTGGCAGACAAGATTCTGGAATAGCGCGGCAGCGATGGGGCCAGCACGTCGGTGCCCTACATCCCAAGTCTCGAACCGGGTCACTGGCGCCGTACACCCCCATTTTTTCGCCCGCCCGATTCACCGCAATGGCCTTTGGTCGTGCCCTTCGCCATGATCGAGGGCAGGCAGTTCCGACCTTCCGGCCCTCCGCCGCTCACGAGCCGCCGCTACGCCGCAGACTTCAATCAAGTTAAGGAACTCGGAGCGATTGACAGCCGGACCCGCACCGCGGAACCGTCACTGATCGCCAGGTTTTGGTCTGACTTCAGCTACACAGCCACACCGCCGGGGCATTGGAACCAGATCGCCGCAATCATCGCGGAAAGCCGCGGCAGCACGCTCGCTCAAAACGCGCGCCTCTTCGCCCTGCTGAACATTGTCATGGCCGATGCTGGCATCCTTTGTTGGGATGCGAAATGCCTCTACGATTTCTGGAGGCTTATTACGGCCATCCGCGCTGCCGACACCGACGAGAATCCTGGGACGGAGCCTGATCCAGACTGGAACTCGTTCCTCAGCGCTCCTCCTTTCCCTGAATACACATCCGGGCACAGCACTTTCAGCAAAGCTGCGTCCGTGGTCATTGGCCTCTTCTTTGGCGCTGATGACATCCCTTTCACGGTCGGCAATGACACACTTCCGGTCATCTCTCGTTCCTACAGCAGCCTCGCCGCAGCGGCGGACGAATGCGGGATGAGCCGCATCTACGGCGGCATCCATTTCCTCTCCGCGAACAGAGATGGCAAAGCTTCCGGGGCGGCGCTTGCGGATTACATCAGCCGGAATTTCCTCCTTCCGAACTCGAGCTTGCCAAAACTGAACGCCATTCGGACCGCTGAAGGCGCTTTCCATCTGCAACTGCATGGAGTTCCCAACCAGCTGTATGTGATAGAAGGGAGCACCGACTTCACGCAATGGCTTCCTGTGGCGACAAACAGCGGCATAGTTCGCGGCACACTTTTCAACGGCTTGAGCTCGTCGGCTGTCCCGGGACTATTCTTTCGGGCTGCCGCGGTGGGTGGGCGCTAGGGTTTGTTTCGGTTGGAGCTCTTGCGATAGCTCCTTGCTTTTACTGGATGGGCATGGAAAGGGGAACTCTCGTGGTTCCACGCAGGATGGACGCGGGAACTTGCTCCCCTGGCTTGTGGTTCTGAACGAGGTGCCCGAGCCACTCGCTCTCACTCACGCGCTTTGACAGGCCGTCCATCTCCACAATGAGGTCTTCCTTTTGAAATCCAGCGTTCCTCGCCGCCGCGTGTTTCCCGTACTGCCCGACCATCGTGACTCGCAGGGCCATCTGGTCGGTGGACAGGGATCGTTCGCGCCTCTGCGCATCGTTGAGATCTTCGAGAACGAGACCGCCGAAGGCCATGCCTCGCATGCCCCAGGTGGCGACGCGTCGTGAAATATCCGTTTTTTGCCGCCATCCTTTCTCGAGAGTGAGGCCCAAGTTGCGTTTGGAGCCGCTGGATCCGCGCACCGTCGCCTTGAGGGCAGCCTGTTCCGGCGTCTGATGCAGCACCCAGCTCAAGTCGGCGATTGAGACCAGAGCCTGGCGGTCCAGTTCGAGGATGTCATCTCCTTGTTTGAACCCTGCCTTTTCCGCTGCGGATCCCGGGGCGACTGCGCCCACTCGCGCGGCATGGTCGGCTAGCAGGCTGAGGCCGATTGTTTCAGGCATGGGTTGGGCGTAAATCAGTTCGGAGGCTCGGAGCATCACACCTTCAACCGGTAGAACCTGATGGCGTTCTCCGACCAAAGCTTCCGCTGCTGGCTTGCAGGGCGTGACGAAACGATTTGGCGGAGCGCATTCACCCAGTCGATCAACGGGCTTCCGAGCAGGCACACCGGCCAGTCTCCCCCGAAGAACACACGGTCTGGACCGAAAGCGTCGAGACAATGATTGACCACCGGGGCGAGGTCTTCCGCGTGCCATTGGCCGGGCGGAACCGATGCCACGATGCCGCTGATTTTGCACACGACGTTTGGGCGCCGCGCGCAGGCGTCGAGGCCCCGTTTCCATTCGTCGGCGGTGCCGTTTCGTTTCAATTCCGGAGCGAGCTTCGGACGGAATGCCTTGGGATCACCGTTGCCGCAATGGTCGAGGACGAAGCGCGTGTTTGGGCAGAGTGCGGTGAGCTTGGCACCGTCGTGCAATTCAGTGGGCCGCATCGTGAGTTCGAAGTTCAGCCCATGCTCGCCTAAGGTGCGCACGCCGCGCACGAATTCCGGGCGTAAGCAATGTCCCGGCGGGGTGGACTCTCCGTGGAGCACTTGGCGGAGCCCTTTCACCGGTTCCATTTTCGCGTACCGTCGCACGTAGCTCGCGAAATCCGGCGCATCCGGCCGACCGCCGATGGTGGCCGCGATCATGGGCGTTTTGCGCGCCCGACATTGTGCCACGATCATGTCCGCCTCGCGGACGTGGTCTTGGGGAGCGACATCGACTTCCATGTAAACCGTGCGCACGTTAAGACCCTTGGTGGCGAGGGCGTAGTCGGCATTCGTGTGGCTGCTCCGCAGAACCGGTGGGGCGCTTTGGAGCCACGGCGGTTGGATCTGGCTGAGATCCCACAGGTGCTGATGGGTGTCGATGATCAGATCGTCGGATGGGGCGTTCGTGACAGTGGCGCACGATGTGGCGGCGGATGCGAGGGCTGTGGCTCCAGCGGCTTTGAGGAATTGACGGCGGTTCATAAGGTGTGGATTGGCGTGGTTGGTTCATTCTGGCGATTTAATGACGCGTATCAACTATCAATCAGCATCTGTAGCATAAACTGGAATCGAAGTAGCCACGGTCTTGATGGCAGCTACTGATGAAAGCCGAATGCCAGATCTTCGCACCAAAATACCAACTGCCGCCACGGACTACGAGGCCAGTGCTCAAGGCCTGCTCCATGGGACCCGCCGCGCTTCAACCTGACAACGCCTCCTATGCCAATTATAACCGCCAAACTCCAAGGAGACCATCGGGTCTGCCTTGGAGTTTGGACATTAAGGGGACATCTCTGGCCTTCCTTTGTCGGAAACCTTGTCGAATCGTCAACTAATTCAGCAACTCAATGTTCAGCCATCACAAAATTAAGGGTTATCAGAAGGTGCTTCCCGCCTATCCGGAAGCGACTCGGAGACGAGAGCTTCTTGAGCCGAATCATCGCCCTGCCAAACAGCTTCTGAGCAGGGCTGATTCAAGAACACTCCGGGGCGGGGACGGCTCGTCCCCGGTTCGAGTGCCGAGCGAAGAGGACCTGGGGACGAGCCGTCCCCACCCCGCGCACCGGCAGGTCGGAGTCCCTGCCACACATTTTTCAAAATGAGAATCGCTGATTCGAAGAGGCGCCCCTTGACGGGTTTTCCGCCGTCTCCTAGGCTCACATGAAAATGAAGGCTGTCAAAACCACACCCACGATCGTCGCCTCACAGGCGGTGGAGGATTATCTCGAGCGCATCCTCGAGCTGATTAATACGAAGGGCTACGCCCGCGTGGTGGACATCGCGCAGCGCCTGAAAATCTCGCAGGCCAGCGTGACGAACATGGTCCAGCGGCTCGATGCCGAAGGGCTGTTGAACTACGAAAAATACCGCGGCCTCATTCTCACGACAGCGGGCGAGGCGCTCGCGCGAAACATCACGAGGCGGCATCAGTTGCTCACGGATTTCCTCAAGCTTCTTGGACTTGACGACGAGGTCATCTATCACGACGTCGAAGGCATGGAACATCACATCAGCCCTCCGACCATTCGTGCCATCGAGGCGCTGACACAGCAGCTCCAGCGGCAGCCTGCGCTGCTCGCAAGCGTGCGCAAGCAAAGCCATGAAACTTGAGAGTCCGGAGGAGATGAACTCGGGCGCGCCGAGAGGACAGGCCGGAGCGGACGTTCCGCCGCTCCACCTGAGGAGAGAGACCCGAAGGGCTCCGGAGGCGGCCTAGATTACGATGAGGATTGAGGCGAAGAACCGATTCCCTGGTTCTTCGCCGTTTTGAGTGGAATGCAAAGGTTTTGGAGTGGGGATGACCCGAGAGGGTTGAAGGAACTTAGCCAGGGGCAAACGAGTCTGCGAGTGCCGCCCCTGGACCCCAGCCCCAATGTCAGACCTGCGCAACCCCCTTTCAGCCATCAAAGGTTACACGGAGCCGCTGCGGCTTTCCGACGATGGTGAGCGTGGGCGATTCGGTGAGGACACCGCGCCCAATATGCACGGTTCACGTCCAGCCTTTGGATGTTGTCTCTTGCCACACCCCGGAGGCCGGCCGGGGTGCAACTCACGTTATCCGAGGTCGCCTCCCCTGACGCGGGTATCCCGCCGCTTAACCACGCTGAAGTGACACCACGGATGACACGAATAACACCGATGAGGAAAGGGAGCTGAGATGGTTACTTTATCCGTGTCATCCGTGTCATCCGTGGGTGCGCCAGTGAAGTTGGTTACCTCGTGGGTGAAAGTCCCACCGGTCGAATTAGACGGTTCACGACCGAAACGCGGTGTCCGGGATGAGGCTGCGAAGCCGAACCACAAGCGGGATGCCGAAAGGAACTGTCGGGT
>CAMBEJ010000096.1 GCA_945865375.1 Akkermansia muciniphila
TGGGATGAATTCCGTGATCGGCACGGAGATCGCGGTCGGGACTTGGTGCTGTATTTGGGACGCCGTCTGTGTGGCCTGAAGCTGAAGGAACTGGGGGCAGCGGTAGGGTTGCCGAACTACAGCGTAGTGGCGACGAACACCAAACGCTACGAACAGCGGTTGCAAAGCGACCGCACCGAGCAATCTCAAATGAAAGCGGTGGCTCACTTGTTGAATTGTGAGATGTGACCCCACGGCCTACTAACGGAGATCGCGCCCAATTTGAATGAACAATTGACCAAGTTGGACTTGCTAAAACTATTCTCTCAACCTCCAGATTGGCCCGAATTGTAGCCCGGAACATTTGAGAAACTCCTCATTTCATTGGGGTTTTTAGTTAACTCTATAGGAAGTTAGGTTAATTGGAAAGGTACGATCGCGCCGCATCCAATTGTGCCTGGCTGCCGAGCATGAGCACGTGGTCGCCGGACTGGATTTCTTCGTCCGCCGCTGGGTTGATGAGCCTCACGGCCTCCCGTTCAATCCCCACGACGGTCGCTCCTGTTCGCGTGCGGACCGCAAGCTCGCGGATCCGTTTGCCAACTGCGGCGGAATTGGGAGTGATCGTGATGGTTTCAAGTTCCGCTTCGCGCAACAGGGCCGGGAGCGCGGCGGGAGCATGGTCAGAACGGTGCGGAGGCGGATGGGTCAGCGTTTCTTGCAGTGCGAACTGCGCCTTGGAGTAAACCCTGATGAAGGAACGCCGGAGAGTCCACCCAATGAGCATTACGAGAACGATGAGAACGAGCAACACATCCAGGGTTGGCAGTAGTGTGGAGCTGAGCACCAGCACGTAGAGCCCCAATGCAATCGTTCCTCCGATGGAGATGACTTGTTCCACAATCACTCGAAAGGCGGCAGTGCGTTCGCCTGCCGCCGCTTTCGTCACCCGCGATTGGGCCGTCAACAGTCCGAGGGCTTGAAGCTTTCGCGATGTAGCGATGAACAGCGGGAGAGAAATGACCATTGCCACCAGCCAGAGCAGCGACTTAAGAGCCTCTCCGCCGAGTCCCAGGCGTTTTAGCCAATCGGGTGGACGCTGGCCCACAAACACGGCCGCGATGAACACGGCCGCCATCAACGCGGCGTTCAGAGCCATCTGCCAGATCCAGCGGCGCACCAGCGTTGTCGCCAGACTGGTGCGGTGCCTCCCGAGTTGTCCAACCCAGCTTGTGTAAATTTCCAGGCCGTTCACGAGCGGCTTCGGTGCCATGCGGTCGAACCAATTGACCATTCCGTCCGCGCTCTTGATCAGATAGGGTGTGAGCAGGGTGGTGATGGCGGAGACGGCGACCGCAATCGGATAAAGGAATTTGCTGGTCACATTGAGTGTCAAGCCGAGCGAGGCGATGATGAACGAGAATTCGCCGATTTGCGCGAGTCCCATGCCGACCCGCAACGAAGTGCGGCTGTCGTTTCCGCCCACGAATGCTCCAAAGGAACACGTGACGACCTTTCCCACCACCACCGCCAAGGCGATGACCAGGATGGGCAGCCAATAGATGACCAGCATCTTCGGATCAATCAAAAGCCCGATGGCGACGAAGAAAATCGCGCTGAACATGTCACGAACGGGTTCGATGAGTGTTTCGATGCGATGAATGTCCCGCGATTCCGCAATAACGGCCCCAATGAGGAACGCCCCCAAGGCGACGCTATAACCCAGTTTTGCGGCCAGCAAAGAAAATCCAAAGCAAAGCCCCAGTAAGGTGACCAGGAGCATTTCGTTGCTCTTGAATCGAGCCACATATCCGAGCAGGCGCGGCACAGCCAGCAAACCCACCACCAACGACGCGGCAAGAAAGATGGCGAGCTTGCCGAGGGTCATCCCGATTTCGCCCACGCGCAGGGAACCGGTCATCGCAATTCCAGACAACAAGGCGATCATGGCGATGGCCAGGATGTCCTCAATGATGAGGATTCCGAAAATCAACTGGGCGAACCGTTCCCGGGATTTGCCGAGTTCGTTGAGGGCCTTTACGATGATGGTCGTGGACGAGACGGAGAGAATGGCCCCAAGGAAGATACTGTCCATGGCGCTCCAACCGAACAGGAGGCCGATTTCGTATCCAACCCAAACCATGAGCAGAATTTCCAGCAAGGCCGCAATTGAGGCCGTGGCGCCGACCTCCTTGAGCTTCCGCAAGCTGAACTCCAGTCCCAAGGAGAACATGAGGAGAATCACTCCCAACTCGGAGAGCGTGTTGATGGTAGCTTGATCATGGACCAGCGGGAAGGGTGGCGTGTGCGGTCCGATGATGACCCCAGCGAGAATGTAGCCAAGCACGACAGGCTGTTTGAAACGGTGAAAGATCACCGTGACCAGACCGGCCACGATCATCACCACCGCGAGGTCATGCAGGAACGTTGCTGAGTGCATACATCTGAGGTTGAGCACGCGCGTTGCTTCGCAACGGTTGCGCCTCCAGGAACACTCAGCCTCCGAAGTTAAGCCGGGTCAAGGATAAGTCCCTTCTTTCACGGAAACGGTGGTGCGTTCCGACCACTAGATGACGTCCTTGAGCGAATCGCCTGCGGGAACATTCAGGCTCATTGGCGCATTCTGGACTGGCGCTTTGATTTTCGTTCCCACCCACTTCCGGATTTCCGAATGGCCGTCGGCAAATGAAAATCCGCACGCTCCGTTATGATAAGAAGCGGGAAAGTCGATGATATTGGCTGTCTTGGCATCGGGCTTGGTCATCTGCACGGCGCAAGCGGCATCGTTGATGCTGTCGGGATGTTCATCGACGAGCACTCAAGTCCTCACGGGATCCACAATCGCGGACTGTTTGTTAGATGCAAATCTCATAGCATGGAGTGGGTTGCAGGCTAGAAAATCCTTACGCCTCATGCCGCTCGAAGTCAAAAGGATAAATACCCCTGACCGATCCTTCTCGCCTTTTCCAAGGACCTGGAAAAATTGTGGTCACTCGCTTTTTCACGGGCTAAGATCAGCGCACTTTTCTATCATGATTACTTCAACTGCCTGCTATTCTGTTGCCCCCCTGCGTCTCATCCTGCCTGAGCGTTCCTTCGCCGCGAGCCTGGTTCTGACCTTGTTGATCAGCTTCGGTTCCGCGGCTCAAGCGGCCACTTCCATTGGCCTCTTCGAAGATCATTTGGATATCGGCGGTCCTCAGCGGGCCGGGTCCTCTGAGTTCGAAGCGGGCCAGGGCCGTTACACCGTGACGGGGGGCGGCGCGAACATGTGGTTCACAAACGATGCCCTCCATTTTGTCTGGAAAAAGGTGTCCGGCGACCTCTCCCTTTCCGCGACTGTCGAGTTCGTTGGCAAGGGTGTCGATCCCCATCGCAAGGCGTTCTTGATGGTCCGGCAGAGCCTCGGAGCGGACTCCGCTTACGCCGACGCCGCCTTGCACGGCGATGGCCTCACCTCGCTTCAGTACCGGGAAAGGGACGGTGCGCCGACCCGCGAGATACAGTCGAACATTAAAGGCCCGCACCGGCTTCGGCTCGAGAAGCGGGGTCAATATGTTTCCATGTCCGTGGCGCGCGAAGGCGAAGCAATGCATCCTGCTGGCGGCTCATTCAGGCTGGTGTTGCGCGAGCCTTTTTACGTGGGGATCGGGGTCTGTGCGCACAATGACAAGGTGCTCGAGACCGCGGTATTTTCCAGTGTGGAACTAAGCCCGTTGCCAGGTCAAGTTCCTGGTGCCAAGCAGCAGCTCATCAGCACGCTGGAGACCGTCGCCATTGGTTCAAAGGACCGCAGGGTCACTTGGTGGACGACCAATCTCATCGAGGCGCCGAACTGGTCCCGCGACGGCGCGCAGCTCTATTTCAACAGCAAGGGGCGCATCTACCGCATCCCGCAAGCCGGGGGTGAGCCTTCTCTGATCGATACGGGGGCCGCGAGTCGCAACAACAACGACCATGGCATTTCTCCCGATGGCACCCAACTCGTTATCAGCGACCAGTCGCAGGCGGATCGCAAGTCGAGGATTTACACGTTGCCCATCGGAGGGGGTGTGCCGAAATTGATTGTGGAGGCTGCGCCGGCGTACTGGCACGGATGGTCGCCGGACGGCGAGACGCTCGCTTACTGCGCGCAACGGAACGGCGATTACGATATCTACACAGTGCCCGTGAGCGGCGGACCTGAAACGCGTTTGACGACGGCGAAAGGCCTGGATGACGGGCCGGATTATTCTCACGACGGGAAGCACATCTACTTCAACTCCGAACGCGCGGGGCGGATGCAGATCTGGCGCATGAAAGCGGACGGGAGCGAACAGGAGCAGGTCACGACGGATGAGTGGAACAACTGGTTTGCGCATCCCTCGCCGGACGGGAAATGGCTGGTCTTTCTCTCTTACGAACCCGACGTCAAGGGGCATCCGGAAAACAAGGACGTGATGCTCCGCCTGATGTCGCTCGTGGACCAGAGGATCGACGTGCTCGCCAAGCTCTTCGGTGGCCAGGGTACGATCAATGTGCCTTCGTGGTCGCCCGACAGCCGCAAGCTGGCCTTCGTCAGCTATCAATTCGCGCCATGAGCGCGGCACTGTTCACCCGGTTTCTATTTTGCGCGGCGCGGCGCGGCGCGCCCGGAGGTTCGACGGATCTGTGGTGGGTGATGTTGTTCCTTCTGGTTTTTGCGCCGCGATGCATGGCGCATCGGTCGAGCGATGGATTTGTGAAACTGGCCGTGGAGGGAACCGCCGGGCGTGGGCAATGGGACCTGCCTTTGACGGATCTTGATTACGCGGTGGATTTGGACGAGAACAACGATGGCGCAATCACCTGGGGTGAACTGAAGGCCCGAGAACGGGTGGTCAAAGCGTATGCCATCACGCACCTTGAGATCGAGGCTGATGGGAAGCCCTATGAACTGCGGGTGGAAGATGTCGCGGTGAGCCGTTTGTCCGACTCGACTTACGCAGCTTTGAAGATCGCGGTGGACTTTTCGAAACCGCCCGATCGCCTCAAGATTTGTTACCGGTCGTTTGTGGATCTGGATCCGTTGCATCGCGGTTTCGTGACGCTGGAACACCGGGGGCAGTCCACAACGGTGGTGCTCTCTCCGAAAAGCGCCTGCCACGACTTCGATCTGTCGTCGATGGGCTCGTGGCAGCAGGCGTGGTCCTTTTTTAAGGATGGCGTCTGGCACATCTGGACCGGTTACGATCATGTTCTGTTCTTGCTGGCCTTGTTATTGCCATCGGTGGTCGCGAGGCGTGTGGATGGAGGATGGGACGGGGTAGCACGATTCCGTCCGGCGTTGTTGCAGGTGGTGAAAGTGGTGACGGCGTTCACGATTGCGCACTCTCTGACTCTGGGGCTCGCCGTGATGGGTTGGGCACGACTGCCGTCCCGATGGGTCGAGACCACCATCGCGGCGTCGGTTGTGATCGCCGCTTTGAACAATTTACGACCCCTCTTCCGGGAGCGCGGGTGGTGGGTCGCCTTCGGCTTCGGGCTGGTTCACGGGTTTGGATTCGCCAGCGTGTTGCAGGAGATGGACCTTACCCGAGCATCGATTGCCACAGCCTTGGTGACCTTTAACGCGGGTGTTGAGGCCGGCCAGATGGCCATCGTCGGGGTGTTTTTGCCTCTCGCCTTTTCGCTTCGGAAAACCTGGTGTTATCAACGGCTGACATTGAGTGGAGGTTCGAGCGTGATTGCGCTGCTGGCACTGGTGTGGATGGTTGAAAGAGCCTGCGAAGTGAACATTCTCGGGGGGAAATGAACTGGTCTTTTTTTTCAAAATGGGGCAGCGGTTGCAGTGCCCGCCTCTGCTCATCGGCTCGGGAGCGCGACCGACGGATCTTCGAACCAAAGCCGGCTGCGAGCGAGCGGTCTCAGGGTGAAGTTCATAAAAAGTGGAAAGAGGACAAAACTGCGGAGCCGATACTGGCCCTAGGAAGCGGGGTGGGGACGGCTCGTCCCCAGGTCTTCTCGGCTAGGCACTCGAACCGGGGACGAGCCGTCCCCGCCCCGAAGGGTTGTTGAATCAGCCCTGGGCTGAGGCATGAGGCAGGGGAAACGTGATTTGCGAAATGCCCTGAACCCAATATGATCAGACCGTGTTGCGACAATTCATGCCGTTGAATCTATTTGCCAGAGCGATTCCAGCGTGGTTCCTATTTATATTTGGCGGAGAGTGTTTGCCCACCCCTGCTGCCGCGCCAGCCGATCCCGGGATTCTCTTTCTTCGGCTGCGCCGCGACGACGACGGGTCTGGTTTCAGACTGGTTGAAGCGGTGCGAACTCCGGGCCGCATCAAGGAGCCGAGGGCTGAGTTGCCTCACGGCTTTCGATTTGAACTGCAGGATGCGAACGGCGGCGTGATGGAGTCTGGAGTGGTCGATGACGTCTCGGAGATGTCGCTGGAGCACGTGGATCTCTCCAGACCCGGCATGCTGGTGCGTCGGCCCGTCCGCGATGTGCAACGCGAGTTTACGGTTCGTGTCCCATGTCAAAGAGGTGCCTCGAGAGTCATTTTGCGGAGGCAGTCCGGAAGGGTGGAAGGAGCGCGCGTTTCGGGCGATGAATTCGTCGGTGATTTCTCGCTCGATTCCATGGAGCAAGAGACGCCGCGGAGGGTTGCGCCGACGACTCTGAACCAGCCTGTGTTCAAGCAAATTGTCAACAATGGCTCGAACTCAAATCGTATCAACATCGTCGTGCTTTCCGAGGGTTATCGAGACTCGGAATTGACGCGCTTTGAGGAGGACGCCAAAAAGGCGACGGATTATCTCCTCAACACAGCTCCTTGGAATGGGTATCAGAATTACTGCAACGTGTTTCTCATCGAGGTGGCTTCGGTGGAATCAGGCTCGGATCACCCATCGACTCAAACCTTCAAGGACACCTATTTCAACAGCACTTTCGAAAGTTTTGGCATCGACCGATTGCTGACCATTCCTCCGAACGATTTAAATGACAATTACAGCTCGGGTGTGGGCAAGGTGATGACCTTATTGAGGCGATATCTGCCCGATTATGATCTGGCACTCATGATCGTTAATGACAACACCTATGGCGGATCAGGGGGATCTCCAGCCATTGCGTCGACCGACAGCTCTGCCGCCGAGATTCTGGTGCATGAGGTGGGGCATTCTTTTGCGGGACTTGGGGACGAGTATGATTCTCCTTTTCCGGGGTTCCCGGACATCGAGGAGCCGAATACAACACGGGAAACGCGGCCGAGCTTCATCAAGTGGAAGAGCTGGATTTTGGACAGCACCCCCATCCCCACCGATGAGACAAAGGAATTCAAGGATGTGGTGGGATTGTTTGAAGGTGCCCATTTTCACAGAGTGGGTTGGTATCGGCCCAAGCTGAGCTGTCGGATGAACAGCCTGGGCACGCCGTTTTGCGAAGTCTGCGCGGAGGCCCATATCCTCAGGATTTATCGATTGATTGAGCCGATTGATGGCCTTGCACCGCAGGCGGGTTTGATCTCGTTGTTAGGCGGGGGCTCTTCAACCTTTGAAACCTCTTTGCTGAAGCCGTCGACGCATTCGTTGCAAGTGGCGTGGATTCTGGATGGCAAACCGATTTCCTCAGGCGTCCCCACACGGTTGACCTTGCGCGCGGAGGATGTGGGGAACGGGGAGCACCGGGTTCGAATGGTGGTTTCGGACAACACCTCGTTGGTTCGGGATGATCCCAAGGGGTTATTGAGGCGAACGCGGGATTGGACGTTGCGAGTCACAGGGGTGGTGGCGCCATTGCGGTTGGGAACCGTGTCACGCGCTGTCACGGGGCGGATCGAGTTCGATTTGACAGGCGAGGACGTGTTTGGCGTGTCGGTGGAAGCGTCGGAGGATCTTGAAGTGTGGACCCTGATTTTTACGAGCGCTGTTCGAGGTGTCGCCGTGAGAGTCGTGGACTCGCAGGGTTCAGGGAACGCGAGGCGTTATTATCGCGCGGTCAAAAGATGAGGACGACCCCTCACTCAAAGGTTATCGACAGCATGGCTTGGCGCAGGGATTCGCGGAGAGTGGCCCGATCATGCTCCGAGGCATTTTTGGGGACGAGCAGGGGCTTTCCGAGATGGATCTTGCAGCGTGAGAAGGGAAGCGGGATGAGGAATCGGTCCCAGCTTCGAAGCGTGATTTTGCGGGAACAAGAATACACGACGGGGATGATTGGATGACCGGTGATTTGGGCGAGGCTCAGAATGCCTTCATGGATGGTGTAGCGGGGGCCGCGAGGGCCATCTGGCGTGATGGCGAGATCGTACCCTTTCTGGCTCCAGGAAAGGAGTTCGAGCAGTGCTTGATGACCGCGGCGGCTGCTGGAGCCGCGGACGGGTTGCACGCCGAACCTTTCCAGAATGGCGGCGAGGAGTGCGCCGTCTTTGCTGGCGCTGACGAGAGCGGCCAGATTTGGATTTGGGAATTTCCTGCGAACATGCGTTCGGTGCAGGTACATAGACAGGGCCAGGCGGTTGTGCCAGATGCAATAGATGATCGGACAAGTGGCGGGGCGCTGGGACAAGTCGCTGCGATCCTCCCACTCGAATCGGAGGCTTTGGATGAGCATCCGTTCGAGCACAAACAACATCGACGCCACAGCGCGCTGATGCCACCGGGGGGAATGGGGCACGACGGGGGTTGAGGATTTTTTCGACTGTCGGTGAGGGTCGGCCACTTCAGGCATTTCCCTTTTTGAGCGAGGCTCGGACAAGTTCCTCCACAGTGGCTTGCTGGCCCAGGAGGGCTTGGGATGCCTTGACGGCCTCCTGGGCTTCGGGGTGTTTGAGGCCGAGCGCCAGTAGTGCAAGCACCGCATCCATGAGCCGTCTTTCGGGATCCGACACGGCCCGCTGTGCGCTGCTCGCCTCCCAGGCTCCTGACGCCCCAACTTTGTCCTTCAGTTCGACCACGATCCGTTCGGCGGTCTTTTTGCCCACACCCGAGATGCTCGAGAGCGCCTTCACATTACCCTCAGCCACCGCGCCTCGAAAGGCTTTCACGCTCATGCCACTGAGCACGTTCAGGGCGATTTTTGGGCCGATACCGCTGACTGTGTGGATCAGCATTCGAAACAGATCGCGCTCTTCCTCGGTCAGGAATCCATACAGCAAATGGGCGTCCTCACGGATGGACAAGTGCGTGAGAATCCGCACGGGTAAACCGGGCTTCGGGAGGCGGTCGTAGGATGAAAGAGGGATGAGCACCTCGTATCCGACCCCGCCCACGTCGATGACGACGAGGGTGGGCAGAGAGGTGACGAGAGTGCCTTTGAGGAAAGTGATCATACCTTGCGAGGTCCGGAGAGGGAGAATCGATTTTGTTCCTGGATAAAAGTGAGGGCAAGGGCGAGGGCATCGGCGGCGTCGGGGTCGGGGACGTCGGCGAGGTGGAGCATGCGTTGCACCATTTTAGCGACGGCATGTTTTTGGGCGGCACCGTAACCGACGATGGCCAGCTTCATTTTACGTGGAGCGACTTCGAAAATCTGGAGTCCGGCTTCGGCGACAGTGGCCAGGATCGCTCCACGCGCTTCGCCCATGATCAAGGCAGTTTGGAGGTTTTGAGCGAAAAACAGGCCTTCGATGGCGCACATGGTGGGGTGGTGTTCGCGCAGGACATCGCGCAAAGTCTGGGCAATTCTGACCAGGCAACGGGAGCGTTCCCAGGCCGACGGGCATTTGATCGTTCCAAAAGCGAGGCTGGTTGAGCGGGGTTTGCCTGCTTGGATGACGCCGTAGCCTGTCCCTCGGAGGGAGGGATCGATGCCGAGGACGATCTGATTGATGACGGATTGAGTCTGGGCCGGAGGCGAAGAATCGAACGCCGGACCAGGAGCGCGTTTGGGTTGCGCGAGTCGATTTTGGATCTGACTGAACTGTTGCGGTGTGATGCCCACGACCTTCAAAATGCCAGGTTTGCGAGCGGATGGCGAGGAGGATTCATTTATCCGAAGAGGCTGTCGTTTTCATCTATGTTTCCGAAAACAGATACCGAGCGACGAGTTGCAAAAAGATCGTTCTTTCTAATTTTTAGCGAACGTCTTTGCTCTGTAGTGCTGATGCCGCTCAAGGACTTGCTGGATGTAAAGCTGGGTTGAGGGGAATGAAACCTGTTTGCGGAACTGCGTGTTGTTCGTGGTTGCGACACCAGTTTTCCAACGTAACACATGGGATCGTCCCGCGTTGTAATCGGCGAGCGCGTAGGGGATTGGGTTGTCAGTCTGACGATAGCGCTTCAGCAGTTTGCTGAGATACCAGGATCCGGCGAGAGTATTGATAGATGGATCCGCGAGGTTTTCATCCCTAAACCCGGGAACCTTCTCGGCTGCGGCCCACTCGTGGGCGGCAAGGCTGCGAATTTGCATCAAGCCAATTTCCCCTGCGCGGCCGCGGGCTTTCGGCTCAAAGCCGCTCTCCTTCCAGATGACCGCTTTGACCAAGGCCGGGTCAATTTGATAGCGCAGCGAGGCCTGCAAGATAAGGGGATCGTAACGACGTTCCTTGCTGGACGACCACCACCAACGGCCTACGATGAGGTCGATGGCGACCAACACTAGGATTGTGACTGTCCAAAACCGGAACACTTCTGTGAACATAGAGGGATTCGAGGAAGAATGCGAGTGAGGATTTGGATCGGTTGAGCTGTGGCGTTTCAGCAATTGCCAATGTGATAACTTGAGCGGTTAGGTGGGGTTGCGCATCAGAGCTTGTGAGGTGCCGCGCGTCCGACCTGATGACCTGTTGAATAACTGCTGACTTTCTAGGGCGAGTGCTTGCACGGTTTTTTCATGAGGGATAGGCTTCCGGTTTGTTGAAAGCATATGAAGATTTATTCTAGTTGGTTCTTGGCCCGCGTCGTGGTGGTTCTGAGCGGGAGTTTTCACGGTTTTGAGAGAGGGGTTGCCGCGGATGTCGCGTCGCAGGCGGCGATTATTGCAGAGAGGCAGGAGCAAAGGGAGCGGGTGGATTCGGTGTCGGCGAAAGTTGAGGATCTTTGGATCGCCCAGGCTGCCCAACAGAAGCGTCTCGCAGCGCTGTTGGACGAAGTTTCCCGGAGTCGGATGGAGGCGGATCACGGTTTGAGCAAGCTGGCCACACGGGACGAGGTTCAAAAGCTATCGGAGTCGGTGAAACAGGCGATTAAGGAGCTGGACGAGAGGAGGGAGGCGGATCGAAAGTTGATCCTGGAAGAGATACGCAAGCTCGCGAAAATGCCTATGGCGATGCCCTCTGCCACACCACAATGGGGCGAGCCAAAGAATGGAGCCAAGGGGGACAAAGGCATTGGATCGGGTTCAACCGACAAAGGCCCGGGAGGTGAGGAGCCCAGGCCGCGAGTTGCCTCGAGCGAAGGGTATGAGTATGAAGTGAAAAAAGATGAGACCCTATCCAAGATCCTTCAGGCGTACAATGAGGTGTTTAAGAAGGATGGAAAGAACACCGTGACTTTGAAGCAGATTTTGGATTTGGAGCAGAATAAACATGTCAAACCCAATGCGCTACGCGTCGGGCAGAAGATTTTTATTCCCGATCCACCGAAAAAGTAGGGCATCGCAGCAAAGTCACGCACGGGTGGAACGGGCGTGAGGCCATGGCGAATTTGAATTGCGAGTGGTTGTTTGATGAAGACATTACGCAGAATCCATCTGTATCTGGGGTGTTTTTTTGCTCCTTTGATGACGTTTTACTTGTTGACGGGCTGGTACCAGACTCTCAACAGGAACCGGACGAAAACCGAGGGCGAAGCTGGGGACTGGGTGAGCCGGTTGACGTCGGTTCATGTGGACCAGATTTATCCGTCCGAGAGGGCGATGGCTTTTTCCCCCACTCTGTACCGGTGGTTAGTGGTGGTGATGTCAGCGTGCTTGCTTGTGACATTGGTGATTGGTATTATTTTGGCATTCAATCTGAGCAAAGTTAAATGGCCGGTTTGGCTCTCCTTGGTTTTGGGAGTCCTCGTTCCCGTGGTTTTGCTTTGGCTTGGGCAGAAACGATGAACTTAATAGATGCACTGGTTCGGATGAAGACGAGCGCCTTTTACGCGTGGCTCCTGATTGGGTTGGTGTTGCTGACGCTTTTTTTGATCTGGACCACCAGTCGGCTGCGGTACCGGCTCACATCCACGGACTTGGAAGTCACTTTATTCGGGATTTGTGTGCGGCGGGTTGCCTTCGGAAACATCTTGAGGGTGAGCAAGCGCCCGCCGACCTTCTCCGAGAATTGGGGAAACACGCTCAAGCCCGCGCCACGTCGGCTGGTGATCCACCGGAAAAAAGGGCTGTTCAAGGAGTTTTCGATCACGCCGATGAACCGGTATTTATTCAAAGCCGAGTTGGATCGTGCCATTCAGAACATGGGATCCGGGGTATTGCAACCCGAAGAGGCTCCGACGCCCGAGGAGGAGGGGTGAGAAGCTTGGCCACGCGGTTTCCTTCCATGTTTCTCGAAAATGAGGCATTTTATTCCTTGTCAATCGTTGTCTGGCTGCATAGCCTCCGCGTTCCTTTGCTATGAAGGCTGAAATTCATCCACGTTATTTAGAGTCAGAGATGCGTTGCGCTTGCGGCAACGTGATTAAGACGCGTTCGACTCGCGCGTCCGTTGTCATTGGCATTTGCAATGCGTGCCATCCCTTTTACACGGGGCATCAAAAATTTGTCGATACGGCGGGCCGTGTTGATAAATTTCAACAGCGCTTGGTAAAGACCCAAGCCGCTCAAGCGGCGCAGGCTGCGGCCGCGACGGCCAAGAAGAAGCGCAAGTAGTGTTTTCGCTGACATCGCCCGCAGGCATTCCGTGTCTGCGGGCGGTTGCTTTTTGTGGCTGAGTTCAGGACGCCGCAGGGCTGATTTGTTCGATTCCCAGCGTATGCAATTCGATCTGCAACTTTACATCGAGCGGTTCGAAAGGAAGTTCGCCGAGCTCGAGAGTGGATTGAGCGATCCGGGGGTTTTTGAGCAGCCACAAAAATTCCAGGAGTTATCGCGGGAATATGCGCGGCTGAAGGAAATTGTCACGAGCGGACGAGGCTATCTGAAGGTTTCCAAGGATTTGCAGGACAACCGTCAGTTGTTGGAGACCGAATCGCCCGATTCAGAGATGGGCTTGATGGTCAAGGAGGAGCTGGCTCGATTGGAGGTGGAGGTGAAAAAGCTCGAATTGGAGGTGCGACGGGGTTTGGTGCCGCCTGACCCCGTGGATTCCCGGAACACGATCGTGGAGATCCGTGCCGGAGCTGGAGGGTCGGAATCGGCGCTCTTCGCGGCGGATCTTTATCGCATGTTTTCGCGTTACGCGGAGTCTCGAGGTTGGAGGGTTGAGACCCTGGACAGCAGTCCATCCGATTTAGGGGGATTTCGGGAGGTCGTGATGAACATTTCAGGCCACGACGTCTACCGGCGGCTGAAATATGAGAGCGGCGTGCATCGAGTGCAGCGGGTGCCGGCTACGGAGGCTCAGGGGAGGATTCATACGAGCACAGCAACGGTGGCGGTTTTGCCAGAGGCGCAGGAAGTGGACGTGCAAATCAAGACGGAAGAACTTGAAATCACAGTATGCCGGGCGTCGGGTCCTGGCGGGCAAGGGGTGAACACCACGGATTCTGCGGTGCAAATTTTACACAAACCGACGGGGCTCATCGTGCGGTGCGCGGATGGACGATCGCAGCAGAAAAACAAAGCTCAAGCCATGATGGTTTTGCGGTCTCGGTTGCTGGAGGCACGTGTTGCGGAAGAGCATGCGCGATACGCCGCGCAGCGCAAAGCGCAGGTGGGGACGGGGGAGCGCAATGAGCGGATCCGAACCTACAATTTCCCTCAGAACCGGGTGACCGACCATCGGATTGAACTCACGCTCTACAATTTGCCGACGTTTATTGACGGGGAACTCGACTCGGTGATCGAGCCGCTCATGAATTTCGATTTGGAGCAGCGATTGGCGACGGTCAAGCTTTGAGATGCGCCGAGTGGCAGCAGTCAGGGCTGATTCAAGAAAACGGAGCGCTGGCTTCCAGCCGGCTTTGGTTCAACGATCCGTCGGTCGCGCAGCCAAGCCGATTGGAAATCGGCGCTCCGGCCCCTCTGGCTGAGCATCCGCTGTTTTCTTGAATCAGCCCTGGGCAGCAGTTCGCATGAGGGTCCTGGCAACCTCCGCCCGGTTTTGGCACTATGCCAACACTGCTGAGCGGCTACTGGCCCTAGGAAGCGGGGTAGGTCCTCTCCGCTCGGCACTCGAACCGGGGACGAGCCGTCCCCGCCCCGAAGGGTTCTTGAATGAGCCCTGGGCTGGAGATATATCTTGATTTTGGGTAGCGCTCTGGGCTTCAGTAGCATTCAATTCCCTGCATGATTTCTCCATTCAAACAGGCTTTTCTTGTCTTCTGTGCGGCGCGCACTCGCCGAGGCATCATTTGCTGCGTGGGGGCTTTGTCGGCACTAGGACTTTTCCTGACCTCCTGCACGTCCATCGAACGCACCGTGTGGGTGCCTCCGGACATTGAGGGAGCCGCCTTTGTGGGGAACAAAACGTGTGCCGAATGCCATACAAACATCGCCCGAGCGTTTTCTTCGAGCCCGCATTCGCGATTCCACAATGCCGCGAAAAACGGGATCCACGATACGGGATGCGAATCCTGTCATGGTCCCGGTAGTCGGCACGTCGCGGCAGGAGGAGGCAGGGGGCGGTTTATCGTGAACCCGGGCAAGGACGCCAGGGGTTGTTTCAACTGTCATCTGGAGACTCACGCGGCCTTTGAGCTTCCGCATCATCACCCGGTGGTCGAGGGTAAATTGAACTGTGTGCAGTGCCATGATCCGCATGGAATGGATATCTTCAAGCCCAGCCGTGGGCTTGGGATGGCGCGTCTGAATGACGGGTGCGCAACCTGTCATAAGGACCAGTCCCGACCGTTCGTCTATGAGCACGAGGCCTTGCGCGAAGGCTGTGTGACCTGCCATCAGCCTCACGGTTCGATCAACGCGAAATTATTGGTGGAGCGAGACGTCAATCTTTGTCTGAAATGTCATGGCCAGGTCCAGGGGAACGGTGTCGCGGGCGGGGAACTTTACATCGGCAAAGTCAGACATTCCGATTTCGTGAAGCAGGCCACGTGCTGGAGCGCCGGATGCCATACGGCGGTTCACGGGTCAAACATTAACCCGCGGCTGTTGTATTGAGAGGGCCCATGATGCAACGACCACCTATGGAAACAAGCGTGGCGGGTCCCGGTGCAGGCTGCTGCGGCGAGAGATCTCTGCTCGTCTTTATGGTTTTGATCGCGGCGGTTCTGCCCGCAGCGTTCGCCGCTGAGGTTGACATTTCGAGGCTGCCGGCTGCCTCGGCTGTGAAAGTGGATTTCACGAGGGATGTTCGCCCAATTTTTGAGCGCTCGTGTTTTCGATGTCACGGTCCTGAGCGTCCCAAAAGCGGGTTTCGGTTGGATACGCGGGATTGGGCTTTGAAGGGTGGCGACAACGGGGTGGATATCATTCCTGGCGATGGAACCAAGAGTTCTTTGGTTCATTACGTGGCCCGTTTGGTTGCGGACATGGAGATGCCTCCAGAGGGGAAAATCGAACCGCTCACAGCGGAGGAGGTGGGCTTGATCCGTGCCTGGATCGATCAAGGGGCGGCGTGGGATTCGGTCACCGCCCCTAAGGAGCCTGAAGTCCGGGTGACAGCGGCGCCCACGGTCAGGTTCATCACCGTCGAGGGCAACGAGCGTCTCTTTCGCCAACACACGGGATTAACTCCCGGATGGTCCGGTGGGCTTGAGTATTTTGAGATCCTCGAACGTCCGAAGGAGAACACCCTATGGACCATCGACGGGCGTGCATTGTCGGGATCTGAGGACTATAGGGTGGGGATCTCTTACGAGAAAAAAGATTCCTGGTTCGCGCGCGGAGGCGTGGAGCAATACAGACGGTTTTACGACGATCGTGGCGGTGACTACGAATTATTCCAACCGGCCCAGTCCAGTCTTGATAGGGACCTTTACATGGACATTGGGAAGGCTTGGTTTGAGATTGGGCTGACCTCGCCTCACTGGCCCAAGCTGGTGCTCGGGTATGAGTACCGATCACGCGATGGGGAGCGGCCCTCGCTGCAATGGGGCCCCCAGTTGTCCCTTGTGGGAGGCAACCCAGAGGTTCGCAACGTGGCCCCGAGCTACCGCACCTTGAACGAGGACGCCCACCTGATTCGTTTGGACTTGAGTCATGAGGTTGGGGGTTATTTGATCGAAGATCACTTCCAGGGCGAGTTTTTCAATGTCCGCTCCGAGCGTTACCAGCCCGAGTTTTACACGCCCGGCCAAGCGACGCCTGACTCCACGAGCCTGCTCAAGGATCGTTACGACCATTTTCAGGCCGCCAATGCGATTCGGATCGAGAAGCAGGTGCGCGACTGGCTCTTGGTTTCAGGAGGATACTTGTATTCAAGGCTGGATGGCGAAGCGTTTTTTTCTCGTGATGTCCTATTGCCCCCAGAAACGCCTTTTAACATTCCCACCGCGCCCTACAGCCAGCAAATTCTGCTCGAGCAACAATCCCATATTTTCAACTTCAACACCCAACTGGGTCCGTGGCAAGGCATGACTCTTGCGGGAGGAGTTCAGAGCGAGTGGACCCGGCAAAAAGGAATCGGAGACGTCGTTCTGGAAGATATGGCCTCGGCGCGGCTGGACTCCAACCTGGACCGATCCACAGTGGGTGAGAATTTCGTCTTTCGGTACACTGGGCTGCCGAGGTCTTTGGTGTTTGCGGAGGCCCGGTTCGAGCAGGAAACAATGGGGCAGTTCGAGGAAGATACCGGCGGCATTTATGACTTTGTTCGCGACACCGATGCCACCGGTGATATGAAGGAATACACAGGAGGTGTGACGGTTTCGCCCTGGCGATTTGCGTCTTTGACGACCCACTATCGACATCGTCTCAAGGAGACTCGTTACGGTCATTTCCTGGACGAATTTCCGCATGGGACTCCAGGCGACGGCTACAGCGCTTTCATTCTTGGACGCGATATCGAGCGGGACGATGTACAAGCCAAGCTGTCTTTGCGTTTGAACAGTTGGGCGCGTTCGTTTGTTTCCTACCAACGAGTTTCGGCGGATTACAGAACGGCGACGGACGATCTGCCGGTGGATGACATTTCGCCTGGAGGAACTCTGCTTTCGGGAACTCAGAACGCCGGTATCTATAGCGCGAATCTGACGATTAATCCACTCAACCGGCTTTACTTGAGCGCGACGATTTCTTACACGGATTCTTCGATCGAAACCGCGTCCAACGGGAACCGGGCAGTGGAGCCCTATAGGGGAACCATCACCAGCGCCATGGGCAGCGCCAGTTACGCGCTGGACCTCAAAACTGACTTGAAGGTCTCCTACAGTGTTTCAAGGGCGGATTATCTCCAACACCAGGGCATCGATGGATTGCCGCTCGGAATGGCCTATGACTGGCATCGCTTGATTGTCGGGTTGGGTCGGAAGATGACCAAGAATTTGCATACTCAATTGCAGTACGCATTCTACCGATACAACGAGGGCTACTCGAGAGGGGCGAACAATTATATCGCCCACGGTGTGTTCGCGACAGCCACGATCAACTGGCCGTGATGAAAGCGCTAAGAGCTCCCATTTTCTGGATGAGCCACCAGCCAGCACCGGGCCGTCTCGCGCAACTTTGAACGTTCTTCTGGGGAGATTCCCTGCGGGTCAAACCGGTAGCGGTAATGCAGCTCCAACGCCTCCCGCAAGGGGCCGTCCTCGCTGCCGCTTCCCCGTGTAGCATCCCGGATCCATTGGGCAAGAGGGGTGCTTTCGATTCGATGTCCGGCGACCCAGGCCAGGCGTGCTTCAATCTCGTAAAACTCCGAATCCGTTCCAGGCGAGGAACTGGCACCCAAAGCGCGCTTCGAGGAACTGGCACCTGTGGACGAGCGTCGTTTCAGGAGAAAAAGGCCCAGCGTGAGCGCGAATAAAACCCAGACAGAACCGGTGAGATATTGTCGAAGATTCGTCTGGCTCCATCGCCATTTTGAGAAGTGATAGGAGGCGCTTGAGAACGCATCCAGAAAAGGTTCCCACCATCCGGCGCGGGAGCTCTCGGCATGGAGCCACGATGCCGGGGTGGTATCGAGATCACGCCAGCGCCCATCCAGAAAGGCCAGGCACCAGGCGTGCGTGTGCCGATCCCGAATCCAGTATTCATCTCCGGTCCGTTCCTGGATCGAATAGCCTACCGCATAGCGTGCGGGTATCCCTGCTTGGCGCAAAAGCAGGACGGTAGCGGTGGCAAAATATTCACAATGCCCGCTGCGTGAACGTCGCAGGAAATCCGCCAGAGGCGTGGAGGGTGCGGCCCCGGAAATCGGACGGAGTGGCTCCAAATAGAGTGAGTAACGGAAGTGATCGAGAAAGAATTTGTCCACTCTCCGGATCTTTTGTCCGCCTGGAAGATTCGTGAGGTCAAGCCTCGCGATAAATTCCTCCAAGGCGGGACGTTCCACTGCGGGGATCACGAGATCGTCGGGGTCAGGTGGCGAGTCGATGCCGCCTTTTTCGCCGAAGGTCGCGGCGTAGGAAACAAAGCCCGGGGCTTCATCGACTTGCGCCACGCCGAGCCGGTTGGTCGCCAACGAGCCCACCGGCAGGTGGCGCAGCCCGGTCACCCCGGTTGGCAGTGGCAGAATCCCTTTCCGACTCTTCAATTTCTTACTGATCACGACTTCATTTGTCGCTGGTATACCAGGCCTCAGCGTCCAACCTGAGCCATCCTGATCGGGTGACACCGGGGATCCTATTCTGCGCATGGCATGCCAGGATTGGTTTTGGAACGTGGTGAAGCTGGCTTCACGCAACAGTGGCGGGGTCTGCGCTCCTCCCTGAACACGGAACAACACCCTTCCCGAGCTCTTGATTTTCCCGATGGAACCAATGGCGGTGCGGGCTTCCTTAAAGTCGCTGCCTTCCTGGGCCAATGCGCGGATCCACCGAAGATACAGCTCGTTGGCCTTCTTTTCCGCGACTTTGTATCCGAATACAGCGGACGTGGTGAGCAGGCAGACGATGGCACCATTTGCGATCCATACGCGGGTGGTGTAGCGCGCTGTTTTTTGTGGGAACACCATCCATGCGCCCAGAAATATCAACCCGCACAAAAACCATGGGCCTGGAGCCAGTGTGGCGCCTGATGCCACGATCGAGACCAAAAAATAAGCGTAGAGGGGGTTGAACCCCAAGGGTGTAGCCGACGCTGACACCGCTGATGCGCGGTGGGTCGAAGCAAGAGGCCGCACGGATCGAAACCAGATCAGATGACGCCAGTCTTGGTTGTTGGAGGCGTCCCACGTGGCGATCCACGCGACCGGATAGAAGACGATCGGGAGTGATTGGAAAAATCCAAGGATCGTTTGAGTCATTCGCAAGAGTGCCTCGCTCTGGTTCGCAAAAACACCGGGTTGCATCAAGACGCGCATGCCCTCGACGCCTTCGTTCGTGTTGAAAGCGGTGATCACCGAGGCCAGCAACAGCAGCGTTGCCAATTGACCGGCGCGGCGCAGATCTTGAGGGTCGAAGCTGAACCTGCGGGTTGAGCGCGACGCGGCCTCGATCATGCATGCGAAGGGCACCGCCACCATCCATTGGCCCGTCATCAGACCCCAGAAAAGGAGCGTTGCGCCGAGGAGGAATTTGGGCGGCCGGAGACGGACTATGGACGGGTTCGACATCAGGCTTGGCCCCCCATTGCAAGGAGATCATTGGCGGCGTTCCCAGCCCGGATGACATGAAATGGAACACCCGCCTCGATGCAAAGTTCCGTGGGTTGGGGCGCAGGATCATCGGGCTCGACCACCACCAGGACCAGCGTTGGCACCCCGCACCGAACCAGATATTCCACGCAACGTTGGCGAGGTGGATCCCATTCGACGAACACCGCGATGCAACCGCTTAGAGTTGTCGTTTGATGAAAAACCGCCTGAGACAGGGTTTCGAACGGCTTGTCACGGCACGGGTTCACGGTTGCCAGGATTTCAAGTGCCTGCTCCGGGTAGCCCACGCCGCGGCCCATTGTGAAACAGAAGGCTTTCGCACCCACGAACATGAGATCGAGCAACGTTTCCTGCGTGTCCACGGTGCATGCGAAAGAAGCGGCGACCGAAACGGCCTCTTCAAAGCGCAAGCCCTCCCCTCCCACGGGGAAGGTGTCCAACAGCAAGGCGTGCCGCACAAAAAACTCGTTCTCCTGTTCTTTAATAATGAGTCTCCCGGTCTTCGCCAAGCTCTTCCAGTGGATGTGGCGGGTCGAGTCTCCGCGTCGATAATCTCTCAAGGCCACGAACTCTTCTGATTCGCCGACGGAGGAGGATTGAGCCACGCCACCGGCCTGATAGCGGGCGCTTCCGGGCAATTCGAGCTGGGGGATGGGATGGCGCTTGGGCAGTATCAGCAAGTCTTGGGGCATCCCCACAATCATGAGGCCCCGGAATAAACCTAATGGATCCAGGCTGGTGATCTCAATGCCATCGAAACGAGACAGCCCACGTCGGGTGGGCGTCAATGCCAATTCGACAGTCACTGACTTTCCAGGCGCGATCGGTGGCAATTCTTGGGATCCGCCACGGACGGGTGCGCCGGTTTGGTAGCTGGAATACATCCGGAACGATTGATTCCGTCGGCTCGTGGTGGCCGACGCTTTGAAGGCCGCGAAATCCTTTGGCGTTACCACGGGCACCTCCCGGATTGATAGACCTCTTTGATGTGAGGTTGTGCGGTTTGTAATCGAAACGGTGTAACTGAAAGACTGTCCGACGCTGGCGAACGGTGGCAGAGAGCGTTGCACATCAAAGAGCGCACGAAATCTCAATCCCCAAGCCACAGCGATGAGCATGCAGCAGAGGAGAAGTAAGAACACCTGGTAACTCAGTGAAAATTCGGGTTGCAACCGCATCATGGGAAGAATGGCTAGCGTCCACAACACGCCCCAGCCCATGGGCGAGACGCGTGCGGTGAGCCAGGCTCTGACTCTGAACAAGGTTCGATAGACCCAATAGAGCCACTTCATGAACATCCAGAATTCTTTCGAATCGAGTGAGAACGCACGTCGCTTTATCGCACACCCCGTGCCGTGGCGGCAATCTGCAAAGGCATGCGAGCCTGAGTTCATTCTCAACGGGTGTTCGGCGCGTGTAGGCCTCACTAAAGAGAACTGCTGCGTACTCATCGGTCTGGGCTTGGAATCAGCGATCCGCTCGTTCACAATGAGTGGGTGATGGACGAAGCACTTCTCAAACGCGCACGCGAGTGCCGGTATTTCCGAGGCGCTCTCCTGGAGTTGGCCGCAGAGCTGCCGGCGGACGACCAGGCGTTAGACTTGCTTCTGGCCCGGGCTGTTACTAAAAGGGACAACCCTGGATTCGGTCGAATTTTGCTCGCCGCTCTGGGTGCTGGCCGCCGTGTGGACGCTCATCTTCTTACCAGCGGAGCCTCTTTGTTGGATGATCCAGGACAGGTCGTTGCTGCGGCGATGCACGCTTCCGGAGATGTGGCTAGAGCGCTGATTGAAGCGGTCGTTTTCGGACATGTGACCTACGAACGGCAGGCAACGACTCTTCTCTTGGCCGGCATCTGGTGGAAGGAGAAGGGAAACGCGCCGGTTCCACCGGATCTCATCGCGCAGGCACGAGTTTTGAGCCGTCGCGTTGGAGACAATCCTTTCGCCCGGCTGCCGCTTCTCGCGCTGGCCGATTTGATACAAGACGAGGGGCTCTCTGCGGTGTTGAAATCCTCACCCGTTGCGAAGTCCGATCCACTACTCAAGGACTTTGTCGCGAGACTCGTTGACCCGGTCAGAAATTCGCCGTTAGGATTGGTGCCGGAGCACGCTGGACCGGTGATGAGTTCGGGTTTCACCGTGCGCCGTGCTGTGGTGCGCGTCGGCAGAAACGACCCCTGTCCTTGTGGCAGCGGGAAGAAATACAAGAAGTGTTGTGTGGAAAAGGACCGACACAGGCTTCAGGAGTCGTCGTCGGTTCCGGGCTTGACGGTCGAGGAACTGCGCGGGCAAAGGGAGCGTTTTCTGACAAAAGACGAGCTTTTGAACATGCGTTCTCACGAGCTCGCCCAGCTCGATCCAGTGAAGGTTGAGGACTCACTAAAGCCGCTTCTGATCAATCTGCTGCACCGTTCCGGAGAGCTTGAAGCGGTTGTTGAACTGTTCGAGAAAACGGGTGTGCCGGCGGCATTGGAAGGGCACTGGGGAGACGCTGTTGACAACACCTCCCTCGCTCGTCGAAAGGATCTGCTGCTTCGGCTCGTTAAACTGCGCGAAGGCTCCACGCTCAAACCAGATGAACTGCGTCTCGAGGCGCGCTTGCTGTTAGCTGGCGACGCAGGCGATACCACCCTGAAGCTGATGGAGGAGGCGGCGTTGGACGGCGTCAAGCCCACGGATGGAGAATCGGCGATCGAACTCGCCTATGCCCTGCTGCAAGGCGAGTATCCGGCTCTCGGTATTCTGGTTGGGCGAGGCGTTATTTCCACCGCGCCCTATTTTGAGGCAGTGACATTGTTCGACACGCTTTTGGAGGCGCGCGACAAGTTGAACCTGCCCCCTGACGATCCGGTGCAGTCGCTTATCGATCAACGATTTCAGGAGTCGTCTGACACGCACCGCGATTCGAAAGCATTAAAGGAGTCGCACGACCGCTTGGAAAGCAAGAGCCAGGAGGTGGGTCAGTTGAAATCGCGGCTCGTTGAGCTCCACAGCGAACTGGAGAAGAAAGAACGGGAAAACTTACGAAAACAGGCGATGCCCCCTTCGCCACTCCAGGCAGCGCATCCGCCGGTGGACGAAGGTCTGTTGCACGACCTCCGCAGTCGCGTTGCTTCCCTGAGAGGCGAACTCAACGAGCGCCACAGCGAACGGAACCAGTTGCGCCGGGATTTGAAGGCTGCCTTGGACGATATCGAAGCGTTGAGGACAAAGAACTCGACTCAAACTGAGCCGGCGAAGGAAGAATCGGAACAGGCTGAGGAACGATTGCTCGACGCCGATGAGGCGTTCGGAACCCAACCTGTGAGGATCCCCGAGTTCCCGCGTAAGTTCATCGATTCAGTGAGCTCTTTGCCACCCAACGCCGTTCGCCACTGCATGACTCTTATAGGCAGGCTGGCTTCAGGGGAGGCTGGGGCCTTCAGCGGAGTGAAGCGCATTCGGGCCTGTCGCGAGATCTTTCGGCAGAGGGTTGGAGCGGACCATCGGCTTCTCTTCCGGCTCAACTCAGGAACCATCGAGCTCGTGGCCCTCATCAATCGCCGGGATCTGGAACGAAAGATCAAAAGCCTGACGGGATCCTAGCGGGTAGGACGATCTTTTTTTGAGCCCGCATCAGACATGATCGAGTGCGCATCTCAGATTTTTCGCGCTCGCGTTTCCTACTCGTAATCGTAATCCCATGAACCGCCGATTCGACCACGAAAAGCTGGAGGTTTATTGGAAAGTGCCGCCGCCCTGGATGTGCTCGTGGCCAAAGGCCGATGTTCTGGGGAGGAAGTGCTGTCAGGAAAAGACCGCCTCTGGAGCGTCGTTTCGATGC
>CAMBEJ010000097.1 GCA_945865375.1 Akkermansia muciniphila
TCCGGTGCGTCGCGCCTTGGTCCCCGCCTCGTCGGAGCCCAGAGGAAATCGCCCCCCAAGAACAGCCTTCCAAGCCACCCAACGGCCACAGCACAAATCATCGAGCCCGACTTTTCCAACCCGTTCCACCCCTCCCTGGAAAGCTTCGGCACCAAAGCCTCCGTCCGCCCAAGCCCCGAAAGCAACGGTGACGATCAAGGCGGCTGAACCAAGCCCGCAAGAGACCGCCGTCCACCAGGACCCTGTTCGATCGACGTCCCCCCCGAGCATTTCCACCAAGCCAGCCGATGCGCTCAAACCAAGCCGTCGCACCCCGGATGGGTTCACCCGGATCTACCTGAACATCGGAACTGAAATGGACGTGAGTACGAACGACGTGTTGGGAGCGATCCTCGGCGAAACCGGATTGCCTTCAAAAACAGTGGGCACCATCGACATTCGGGAGCGACATTCGTTCGTGGATGTGGCCTCGGAACACACTCATGGGATTATCGCAAAGATGAATCGAGCGCTCATCAAAAAACAGCGGATCAAAACAAAAGTCGCATGAGGCATGCTCACCGGCGCATCTTCGAAAGAAGACACCCTACGGAATGAGCCGCGGGTGCCCCACGCGGTTGGATGACAGCATTCCATTCCGCAAACCGACGCAAGCCCCTACCCCCCTGATCACTGACCACTGACCACTGATCACTACCCCCTACCCCCCGACCCCCTCCGCCTCTCGGGCCATCAACCAGAGAAGATCGGAGAGGCGATTCAGATAGACGATGATCTCCGGGTTTGTCGGCTCGGAGGGGGGCAGCGACATCGTGCATACCCTTCGCTCCGCTCGTCGGCATGACGTGCGCGCCAGGTCCAAGCTTGCGGCGTGCAAGGTGGCACCGGGAGTTGCCCACCCTTTGAACGACGGATTTCTCGCCTCCACTTCCCGCACCCACTCGTCCAGCTTGGCTGTCAACACAGGAGAAACGACTGAAAAACCGCCCTTCATATAGCGCTCCAGATCCACCGGAAGAGTCGCCAATTCCCCCATCAGAATGACAAGATCTCGTTGTATTTGAGTGATTTTTTCAAACCCAAGTGAGCCCGTTGAAGTCGCCTTGGCAAGCCCGAGGGAAGCATTCAATTCGTCCACCGATCCGTAAGCCTCAACGCGAGCATCCGCCTTCGAAACGCGCCGGTTGTACATCAACCCCGTTGTCCCATGATCCCCTGTTTTTGTCGCGATGCTCATCGTTTTTCAGGGCGTTCAGGCGTGGTGTTTTCCTTGTCCATATATTGCGAGATGAGGCTCGATTGAGCAACAGGTTGGGATCGTGCCCGAACCCACCAAAGGAGCAACAAAAAGCAAAAAGCAAAATAAAATCCGATTCCGATAAACCAAAATCGGTGGGCGCTTGGTGAGTTCTGATGTGGCGCCAAAAAGGCCTCCGCCACTGCGGCAGTCCCTTCGCCATCTTTCACGAAATGCTCTTCGACGGAGGGATTCGAAGGGGTGGTCTCGCGTGGGGATCCAGGATCCTCCTTGGCTGCGGCGTCCCCTTTGGAACCCAAGGACGGAGGAGGATCCAAGGGAGATTCTATTTTCTCGAGTGACGCCGGCGGCAGGCGTTGGGGAGAAGCTGCGACAGCGGCGTCCGAGCTGGGACCCACGTTGCTAACCCCTTGCAGATCTGAGGAGGAACCTGGCTTCTCAAGGGGCCGGGTGACCGGCGCGATGGGGATGCCCGCAAGCGCGGTCGCCGAAGGTTTTTCAGAGGCACTTTCTGAGGGTTTAAGGAGCGTTTTTGGCGTTTGATCGAAGTCCGGCAAAGGAAGTGGTCCGGCGTCCTTCGAGGCAAGGGCTACGGAACGAATCACGGGGGGCAATTCGTCCGGCTTCGGCACCCCATTCGCGAGGGAGGCGGCGGTGCGGGCGACCTCCAACGGCTTCTGGAGGATCTCAGAGGCTTCCTTGACCTGCTCCAGCGGGGACGGGGAGGGAAGCTCAATCTGCAAGCCTCCTGCACTGATCGCACACCGGGTCCACGCCCCATTTTCCGCGAGCATCACCACCACGAACGGTTCCCGTTCACGTTTCAGACTTCTAGATTTCTCCGCAAAAGCCCGGTTCACTCGGGCATCGAAAGGAGTGCCGACAAGGTTATCCTCTCCATCAGTGAGCAGGACAAAAGTAAAAACAGGACTGGTCCGCGCAACCTCGGAGACCGCCTCGCTCAGCAGGCGGAAGTTCGTCTGGCCCCGATTCCTTTGACGTGACAAAGCGAGCTCAACAGGGCGAACCGCCTCGCGTGTGGAATCCTCTTTCCAATCAAAGATGACAAGTTTCCGAACACGCTCGCTGAAGGACCAGATCTCGAACCGTTCTCCGGGACGAATCTGTCCTCCGAAACCACTCACGACCATGTCGGTGACGATGTTCCGGATGGGATCGAACTCTTTCGACGTCGAGAACGAAGCGTCGACGGCCACTAGGAACCGTGGATTAAACATCCCTGCGGCATGGCCGGAACAGCACAGCACAGCACAACCCCACCACGCTACGAGAGTTTTCATAAAGAGTGCCTTCTTTGACGAGCGCCGCGAAACCGTGTCTGCTCAGATCGATTGTGGCGCCGAAGGTTTTCGTCGAACCCCCCAAGAACTGCGTTGACCATGCCAATAAAGTTCATACAGCTCGCGACACTTCCCCCGAAGCTGGCCACCGTCTGGCGTTCCGCGCGATCGTTGGTCACCACCAACACCTCACCATAGGGCCTGAACCGGCACGCCGCACGCTCAATCAAGTCGTCTGCAGTGCGGCCTGCGCCAGAAAAGAGAACCTCCATTTCCCGAGTCGAATCCGCGTGTGGTGTTCCTTTTTTGGCACCTCGGCCGTCGAAAACGACTGTGACCGGCGTCCCATCCACATCCTGAAAAAGCGTCAGCACACGCATCAACTCCTCGCGCGCCGCTTCGGAATGCCGCGCCCAACCCGGCGCCACCTCGGGCCAGGAATGCAGGAGGCTATAGCCATCCACCAAAATACGCACCAAACCCATACGTGAGAACCCGGTGACCTCCTCAACCCTAGTTTTCGGAACGATCCCTGTCCAATCTGTTTTCCTGACCAGTTTTGGGCGCCCTTCAGACTTTTCGCGCTCTCGTTTCCAACTCGTCATCGTAAAATGGATTACGATTACCAGAAGATCCTGAAAAATGTGACCCGCGCACGCCGGCTTTCCCCGCCGTGTATCCAGAGTTGCCTTCCAAGCTCGATGTGGGCTCAATGAGCTCGTGCATTGCCCCGACGCAGAGCAGAACACGGAGTCGTCTCAGGACGGAAAGCTTTTTCCCCGCCACCACCTCGCGTCGGTTCTTGCGTTGCTGTGGACATTCCCATCGGCAGGCGCCGTTTTGATCCTCCTGCTCGATCAACCTGGCGCGACTCCTCCTCAACACCAGGGCGGCTGGTGGCTGTGGTTCCGTTCTGTCCGGTTGGAGCATTGGGTAGCGGTGGCAATTCTTCTTTTTCATGGATGGCTTGCGTGCAAAGCCCGCAGGAACGGAAAGAGATTGGGTCTGATCGAAAGGTTGAAAGCTGAGAAATCCCGTTCAAAATCCTGACCCCACGATGTCCATTAAATTTCCACCACCACGGCAGGGAGAGACTCCTGACGAGTCCTGACATCGACTCCCGCCGAACAGCCCGAAAATGCCCCCATGAGAACTGCTGATTCCCTTTCTTTCCGCTTGAATTGGACCCTGTTCGACCGGACGGTTCCACGAGTGGTGGGAGCCTCTTCCAGAAGCCAAAAGGATGAGTGGAAACGCTGCCGCCCCGACTCTTTGTCCACCGCCCTCATCATGCTGGTGCTTGGAGCGATCCTGGGGCAACCCACTTCTTCTATAGCGGCCACCCCTGGGAAAGGATTCGAACGCACCCCCCTGTTTGGGAGGAACTACGTCGGGGCTGAGGAGTGGGCCAACGCCAACGCCGCCACATGCAAATGGACGCGATCGAGCGAGGCCCTCTTGCTGACAAGCGAAAAGTTCAAACTCCTCCTGACTGTAAACTCGCAGAAAGCCATGTTGAACGGGGTGCAGATCTGGTTGTCAGCCCCGATCGCGATGCATCAGTCTGCAGTTTATATCTCGGAGTGCGACTTGCAAACGCTGATGCACCCCATCCTTTTCCCACAGCGCCGCGATCATCGTGTAAAAACCATCGTTCTCGACCCTGGCCACGGTGGGAAGGACCGTGGCAAACCTGCGGGGATCCAGGAAGAAAAGACACACACGCTGGCCTTGGCGAAGATCCTCAAACCCTTATTGGAAACCAAGGGATACACAGTCGCCATGACGCGGAGCGAAGACATCACGCTCGTGCTCGAAGACCGGTCTGAAATCGCCCGGCAAAAGGGGGGCGATCTGTTTGTGAGCCTTCATTTCAACTCGGCTGGGGAGGGAGGGCCCGGCGTGCATGGGATTGAAGTCTACTGCATGACACCGGCTGGAGAAAGTTCAACCAACGGCACGAACGACCCTGCGGAAAGAAACTTTGCTCCTGGCAATAAGTTAGACACGCAAAACGCGGCTTTGGGCTATCATGTGCAGCGCGCTCTGGCGAATCGGTCGGGCCAAGAGGACCGGGGCCTGCGGCGTGCGCGGTTTGCCGTGCTGAAGATGGCTCACATGCCCTCGATCCTCATCGAAGGAGGCTTTCTATCTAACCCGCGAGAGGCCAAGCTGATCGCAAGCACCAGCTACCGCCGAAAGCTCGCGGAGGCTATCGCGGCTGGAATCGAAGACTACGTGAGGCTGACCAACCCGATTGATCGAAAAGGCTCCAAACCGAGCACCCACAAGGCCTCGAAGGGAGGCTGAGTGAGACCCAATCGCCGGAAGGCCTCGCGAAAGGGGGGCAATCTTTCGACGATGAGCCCGAAGCACCGAAATGCACCGGTGCATCCGGAGGTTCTCGGTTGCGAAGCAGAACCTGAGACCCTCCCAATGTGACGCTCCTAAAGTGGCAGCGGCTTCCAGCCGCTGTTCCAGGCAGAGCCGGGACGGCTCTGCCATCTTCGCTCCTAAAGTGGCAGCGGCTTCCAGCCGCTGTTCCGGGCAGAGCCGGGACGGCTCTGCCACCTTCCCCACAAATTCGGGATGCGCGGGAAATGCGCGGACTGTTGCTGATCCACTTGCAAGCCGCGAAAGAATCTGCGACTGTCCAAAAGCCGTCGGTTCTCAAAACAATAGCCGAGGGCCGGGAAGATTAAGTTTTGAAAGTTGGTTATGAAGAAAAGAACATGGATCTTAGGGATGGGACTGGCTTGTGTGACGACTCTTGCTCAACCGGCAGGCGGCATCAAGGCAAAGACTGAAGGCCAACCGCAGACTCAAGCGGAAAAGTATAGTTATATCCACGGCGCGAACCTCGGGCGCGATTTTAGGAAAAAGGAGCTCACCCCCGATTACGAGGCGTTCATGCGAGGCATCAAGGACGCCTTGGCCGGCGACGACAAAATCCTCTTTAACGACAATGAAATGAACGAGATCTACCGCGCCACTCAAAAGGAATGGCGGGCTCGTTACGATGAAAAGCGGAAAATTGCGGGGGAACAGAACGAGAAGGAGGGGCAGGCGTTCCTGGTTGCGAACAAGGGAAAGCCAAACGTCAAGACCACCGCGAGCGGCCTTCAATATACAATCATGACACCAGGTTCTGGCGCGAGCCCGAAGACCAATGACACCGTGAGTGTGCATTATAAGGGAACCCTCCTTAATGGCACCGAGTTTGACAGTTCTTACAAGCGCGGACAGCCCGCAAAGTTTCCAGTTTCCGGAGTGATCAAAGGCTGGACCGAAGCCTTGACCCTGATGAATCCGGGAGCCAAATGGCAGTTGTTCATTCCTGGGAACCTGGCCTACGGGGCGCAGGGCCAGGGAGACAAGATCATGCCTAACTCGACTCTTCTGTTCGATGTGGAACTGGTGTCGATAAACCCGGTGCCACCCACTCCCCCTATTCCCGGTGGACTTCCCAGCGTCACCAGCGACATCATCAAAGTCCCCTCCGCTGAAGACCTCAAGAAGGGTGCCAAGGTCGAAATCATAAAGCCCGAAGACATCGAGAAGGAGAAAGCTAAACAACAACTCAAAAAGTAACCCCCCATGAAATCACCTCAGTTCATCCTGATCGCCGTCACCGCATTTTCTTGCGCGTTTACCTCATTGGTTGCCGGGCCGAAGCCAAAAACGGCGGCCCTCAAACCCTTTCCCCTCAGCACCTGCATCGTTTCGGACGAGAAGCTCGGCGGGGACATGGGTGAGCCCTTTGTATTCGCCTTTCAAGGTCGTGAGATCAAGCTGTGTTGCAAGTCCTGTGAAAAGGATTTCAAAAAGCAAACGGCTAAATTTGTAAAGAAATTCGATGAAGCCTCAAAGAAGGTGAAAGCCTATCCATTGCAAGCTTGCCTCGTGTCCGACGAGAAGTTTGGCGGAGACATGGGAGAGCCCCATGTGTTCGTGCATGAAGGCCGAGAGGTGCGGCTGTGCTGTGAGTCCTGTTTGAAAGACTTCAAAAAAGACCAAGCGAAGTTCCTAAAGAAATGGGACGATGCGGCTGTCGCGTCGAAAAAGTAATCAGATCAACTCAGTCGCACTCGGCCGCCACCTCGCACCACCTCGCCGACCACCCACACCGGCAGACCCGAGCTGGCGGCCGACCTCGTGACCTTTGATGCGGATTCGGGCGTGGTGATAATCACCATGCCAATCCCCATATTAAAGACTTGGTACATCTCGGACTCGTCGATTCGCCCCCCGTGTTGGATCATCGAAAAAACGGGCGGAACCTCCCACGAACCCTTGTTAATGACAACATCGCAATGCCGGGGCAGAATTCTGGGGAGGTTATCGACAAATCCGCCGCCGGTGATGTGGGCAAGCCCTTTGATGGCGGGCGCACCGTGTGATTTCTCGGAGTAATTGTAAAGTCGCAACAACTTCTGAACGAGCCTCCCGTAGCTCCGGTGCACCCTGAGCAACTCCTCGCCGAGTGTGGAACCAAGCTCAGCAGACCGGCCTCCCAGCTTCAGTTTCATCTGATCCAAAAGCACCTTCCTGGCGAGTGAGTAGCCATTCGTGTGCAGTCCATTTGAAGCCAACCCCAGAACGACGTCCCCAACTCGAATGCCCTTTCCGCTCAGCAATTTTTCCCTATCAACAACCCCGACGATCGTGCCACTGACGTCATATTCGCCCGCCTGGTAAAATCCGGGCATCTGGGCGGTCTCACCTCCAATGAGGGCACATCGATTTTCCGCGCAAGCCTGGGCAAATCCGCGAAGGATCTCCTCGAAAACATGAGGCTCAAGCTTCCCGGTGCCCAAATAGTCGAGGAAAAATAAAGCCTCAGCACCCAGCACCGCAATATCGTTCACACAGTGGTTCACGAGATCCTGGCCTATGGTGTCGTGGCGCCCCATCGCGAAGGCAATCTTCAGCTTGGTTCCCACACCATCCACGCTGGAGACAAGAACCGGACTTTGATACTTCTTCGTATCGAGGGCGAAGAGACCCCCAAAACCACCCACTTTCCCCATAACACCGGGGCGCCGAGTAGAGGCAAGGAGCCGGGGCAACCCGGACTTCACGCGATTGCCCAGATCGATGTCAACGCCTGCTTCGGCGTAGGCCTTTTGTTTCATGAATCGATCGCGCAATACGATCCACCGACATCGCGTCTCACGGAAAAGAGGGCGCTGCCGGAGGGGAACCCTCGGCCAAACCAGGTTCGGTAGAAGGGGAAGTTTGGGATGCCGGGACCTGGGCAACAACAGAGGTGGATTCCTCGGGAGTCATGAACTCCGCACGGGTCACCTCCGATTCGCCCTGCGAGTCCGCGACTGTCTCCCGGACGGGAGCCGCCGGTAGAGGGGCGGTTCCTTGAGGGGCGGAAGCGGCGGGAGCGGGTTTTTTCTCGGGCGGCCTGACAGGCTTGAGCAGTGGTTTTTTGGCCGTCTCCAAGCGGCCATCCGCGAATTCGATCACGTTCCCCTGGTGGACGAGCCAATGCAAGTCCGCGATCATCGCGGATTGTTCGGCCGTGGGTTGAGTCGGATCGCGTGGGGTCGCCGCAGTGATTGCGGCGGGATCGCCCGCCGACATGTCGCCTGCATCGGCCGGTGGAGGCACGTTCGGGGAGGGGTTAGGGGTGATGAACTCCAGGAGCATCTTGCGGGTTGAGTTGTTCCGGGAGTTGATGAAATCGACGATTTTCTTCACTCCATCAGACACCGGAGTGGCCTCCATGTCGAGGAACCGGGGACGCGACACCGAAACGTGGGTGACGGTTTTATTGACCTTAAAGAACTGCAACCCATGCCCGGCGAGCTGCTGGCTCAGGATCGTCACTAACTTGAGCGGAAATCTTTTCTGATCTTCCCATGCCATTCTCACCAGGGCCTGCAGCGCTTGAGGCAGCCGATTTCGTGTTTCCAAATCGCTCACGGTCAACGAGTCCACCTGCTTGATGATGTTCGAGGCGTGGACTTCCCTGAAATGCTTTTCAACCTCCTCACGACTCGGAAGCTTGAGGGGCTCCGGGAGGTTCAAACAGGTGAATTCCGTTCGGAAGCTCTGTTCCTCGATCCACTTTTTCACCACCGCCTCGTCCCGCACAATTTTCACGCGGGCCTTGAATGCCTCGAAAGGAAGCCTGGAGAACCGTTCCGCATGCAACTGCCTCAGCTTTGTCTGGTAATCGTGGTAGTTGGGAGGACCCAGAATAACCCCGCTCATGCCGCACTGCGCCACAAAAGTGTAAACCCCTTTGGGAGCGTCAATCGGAATTTGTTCCGGTTTGTAAAAAGTGTCGAAGTATTTGTCAAAAACCCGTTGTATTGCGTCTGCCTCGCTCAACCAAATAGAATCATCCAAGCTGCAAACCCAGAGGGACTGCGCGGGCTTGCCGTCGCTCTTCCTGATCGGGAAAATCTTCAGATGAAACCGGTCAGGTTTTTTCAAGACGAGCTGCGCGATATTGAATAGCGGGTAGGATCGGCCCGTGAGTTTGATCTGACGCGCGATCATTTCAACCCCCTTCTCGTCGGGCATCAAATTGACACTGAACTCCGGAAGCCTCTGGGACTGCTCACGCCGCTCCGCATAGCCTCCGCGATCCTCACTCACAAAGCCTCGGGCTTCTCGAACACCAGCCGGCGGGCGTCCCCCTTGGTTCCCTTCTGATCGATCCCGGCGCGGTCCCGAACCGCCGCGCCCGCCTCCGCCCCCGCCTCCTTGACCAAATCCCCCGCCACCACCTCGGCGCTGCGGACGGTCTCCCTCAGACCCCTGATAGTTTGCAAAACGGTTTGGATTGACGGGCTGCTGAGCCCAGGACGGGAGGAATTGAAAATCCAAATCCAGTTCGGACGCTAACGAGTTACTCATTTAATTTTTAAAACGGGAGTTTTTTAGAATCCCGCGCTTCATTACCATGCCTGATTGGTCAAAAATACCGTGACAACCCGGATGGCTTGTTAACGGCGGAGAGAAGATCCCACGCGACGGAACATCCGCCGAGTGGATCATCACGCATCCGCCTCGCTTTCATGCTTCATAAACCTCGGGCGCACGCAACACCCGGGATCTCAATTCCCGTTCGTACGGGATGGAGCCAAGGACATGCTTGGGCACCTGCACCAAGCTCGACAGGAACAACATTGAACCCATGTCATGGTGAAAGCAAGCCTCGGCTGTACCCCTCCAAATCGAAGGCTCTGGAGCGGACGTGGAGAGGCCTCAGGGAAAAAAAACGGCTGAGATCATTTCGTTGGTGCACAATCGGATCAAACCGGATACTAAAACCGAGTTCATGAGATTGATTGGCACGATTGAGAGCGAGACGAGCGCGAGGTTGTTCAGCGACTACCTCTACGTGCTCGGAATCGAAAACCAGGTGGAGGAGGAGGATTCGCCGACATGGTCCCTGTGGATCCACTCGGACGAGCATCTCGAGAGGGCGCGAGAGCTTCTGATCCAGTTTAGCGTGGACTCCGAAAATCCGCGTTATAGACAGGGAGCCAAGTCGGCTGAGGAGCGCCGAGCCCTGGCCCAACAAGCGGATGGGGCGGCGCGGCGCCGCATGATCGACGGACGCCAGGCCTTGTCTCGACAAGCCACTCTGGCCTTGGGACCCTTGACCCTCTTGTTTATCGCGGTGTCGGTGACCGTCAGTTTAATCTCGAACTTTGGCGACCGCCCGAACCTCATCAGCAGCCTCTTTGTCTCGTCGCCGATGAGCCTCCACTCGACGTGGCTCGAGCGACTCTTGTCCATGAGGGAGATAGGGCAAGGCCAGGTGTGGCGCGTGTTCACACCGATTTTCATCCACTACGGATTCATCCATTTGTTGTTCAACATGCTTTGGTTGAAAGACCTTGGCACCGCCATCGAACGACAGGAGAGCACAGGAGCTCTCGCCATCATGATCCTCACCATCGCCGGAATCTCAAACCTGGCTCAATTCATGACACACGGCCCCAACTTCGGGGGCATGTCAGGCGTGGTTTATGGGCTGTTAGGCTACATCTGGATACGTGGCAAATGTGATCCGTTTTCAGGCTATCATGTGCCCACACCCACCGTGGTTTTCATGGGGGTCTGGTTTTTCGCCTGTATCCTAGGATGGATCGCCAACGTGGCTAACGTGGTCCACGGGGTCGGCCTGGCCATCGGCATCGTCTGGGGTTACGTGGCGGCGAAAAAACGATAGGACGAATCCAGTCTGGACATTCGCTGCGCTCGGCAAGACAGTGCGCGCCATGTCGCACGCGGAGTTTGTCCATCTTCATCTTCACACGGAATTCTCCCTGCTTGATGGCGCTTGCAGGCTGGACCGGCTGATGGAGAAGGCCCATGAGCTTCGCTTCCCCGCCCTGTCCATCACAGACCATGGCGTTCTTTATGGCGCGATCGATTTCTATCAGGCCGCCAGAGAAAAGGGGATCAAACCCATCATCGGATGCGAAGTGTATGTGGCTCCGGGCAGCCGCACCGAAAAAAAAAGCCATTCGAGCGGAAGGGACGTCTACCAGCACCTGGTGCTGCTCGTGAAGGATGAGATAGGCTACAAGAACCTCATCAAACTGGTGACCGCCGCGCATCTTGAGGGATTCTATTACAAGCCAAGAATCGACAAGGAAATCCTCGCGGCGCACAAGGAAGGTTTGATAGCTCTGTCCGGTTGCATGGCGAGCGAGGTCCCCGAACTCATCATCAAGGACCAACTCCCGCAAGCGCGGGAAGCTCTGGACTGGTTCAAACAAACCTTCGGGGCGGACAACTACTACCTGGAGCTCCAAAACCACGGCATCCCCGAGCAGGCGAAAGTGAATCAGCACCTGATTCCGTGGGCCAGGGAGTTCGGCCTCAAGCTCGTCGCAACCAATGATGTCCACTACGTTCTGAAGGAGCATTCACACGCCCACGATTGCCTCATCTGCCTGGGCACTCAAGCCTTGCTCTCCGACTCCAAGAGGATGCGCTACACGCCAGAACAGTTTTTCTTGAGGTCCGCAGAGGAGATGAGGGCCCGTTTTCAGGAAATACCCGAGGCCATCCAGAATACGCTGGAGGTCGCGGAAAAATGCAACCTCGAAATCCAGTTCAACAAGCTGCACTACCCTGTGTTCAATCCCCCGGAGTGTTACACCCGGGAAGGTTATCTCCGAGAACTGCTCACCGTAGGTCTCTCAAAACGTTACGGACTCCACGCCCGATCCGTGGGCCATAACTTTGTCGTGGAGGCGGTGGAAGACGCCCGTCGGCTGCCCACGTTCAAGCCTCTGAAGCCAAGCCCTGATGTCACGTCCGAGGTTCCCGATCGCGATGCATTTCAGGATCTCCAAATCCCGGCGGTCGCCGCAGCCGTTTCGGATGTGATCGGCCGTCTCCAAACGGAACTCAAAACCATCGAGGAGACAGGGTTCATCTCCTATTTTCTGATCGTGGGCGATTTTGTCCAATATGGCCGGAAAATTGGAGTTTCGTGTGTCGCGCGCGGATCCGCCGCAGGTTCGATTGTCGCGTATCTTCTTGAAATCTCGAACGTGGACCCGATCCGTTACGGCCTCCTGTTCGAACGTTTCTTGAACCCGGAGCGTGTGAACCCCCCAGACATCGACATCGATTTCGCGGACGACCGACGCGCCGATGTCATCGAGTATGTCCGCAGCAAGTATGGGCGCGAGTCCGTGGCGCAGATCATCACCTTCGGCACCATGGGCGCGAAATCCGTGGTTCGCGATGTCGGGCGGGTCATGGGGTTGAGCTTTGGCGAATGCGATCGTCTCGCGAAGATGATCCCAAACGATCTGAAAATGAATCTCGCGAAGGCCTTGAAGCAATCGCCCGAATTCAAGGCGGCCTACGAGACGGAGGAAGTCACGAGGGAACTGCTCGATACCGCGTTTGTGCTCGAGGACCTGACCCGGAATGCCTCTGTCCATGCCGCAGGAGTTGTGATAGGCGGGGAGCCGCTGGTGAACCTCCTCCCTCTAAAGCAGGACGATGACGGCGCCATCGTCACCCAGTATGCGATGGGTCCTGTGGGCGACCTGGGACTCCTGAAAATGGATTTCCTGGGCCTGAAAACCCTCACCGTCATCCGCACCACATGCGAGCTCGTCAAATCCATGCGCGGCCTGGAACTGCCCATCGACCATCTCCCGCTCGATGACGTCAAAACCTATGACCTGCTCAACAAAGGCAACACGGTCGGGGTGTTCCAATTGGAATCCGGAGGGATGCGCGATCTTTGTCGGAAGTTCCAGATCAGCTCGGTGGAGCACATCACGGCGCTGGTGGCACTGTATCGACCCGGACCCATGGACCTGATCCCGGACTTCATAAAGCGTCGGCACGGGGAGGTGACGATCGAGTGTGAGCACCCGCTCCTCGAATCCATCTCCAAGGAGACTTACGGAGTTCTAATCTATCAGGAACAGGTCATGCAGGCCGCCCAAATCCTGGCAGGATTCACGCTGGGGTCGGCGGACCTGCTCCGCCGCGCAATGGGAAAAAAGAAGGCCGAAGAAATGGCCAAACAACGCGATATTTTCGTCAAAGGATGCGCGCGCGTGAATCGCATCTCGGAAGGCAAGGCGAACTCGGTCTTTGACTTGCTCGAAAAATTCGCGGGCTATGGCTTCAACAAATCCCACGCCGCAGCCTACGCCATCGTGGCCTATCAAACGGCCTATCTGAAAGCCAATTATCCAGTCGAGTTTTTGTCCGCGATGCTGACTAACGACATGGGCGATACGGCGAAAGTCTCGATCTTAATCGAGGAAGCCAGAACGTTCCGCGTCGAGGTGTTGCCCCCGGACGTAAACGAGAGCCAGGTCATGTTTGCGCCCTCCCCGGATGGCAAAGCCATCCGCTTTGGGCTTGTCGCCATCAAGGGCGTCGGAGAGGCCGCCGTCGAGAGCCTGATCAAAGCGCGCGAATCAGGAGGCCGATTCAAATCACTGGAGGATTTTTGCGGGCGCGTGGACGGACGTTCGGTGAGCAAAAAGACCCTCGAATCGCTCGTCAAATCAGGGGCGTTCGATGGATTCGGTGAAACCCGCGCAACGTTGTTCAACTCCGTCGAAAGGACGCTGACCCGCGCGGCAAACGACGCCCAGGACCGGGCGCGCGGTCAAGCCTCTTTGTTTGGGATGATGGAGGAACCGGCACCCTCCCCAAAGGAGTCCAGTTTCAAGCTCCCCGAATGGCCCCAGAGCGACATGTTATCACACGAGAAAGAGCTGCTTGGTTTTTATGTCACGGGACATCCGCTCACACCCCTCGCCTGGTTGCTCAATAAATATTCATTGACCACTGCGGCAGCCCTGCTTTCAGCGCCCAACCGCTCCATGACCCGTCTGGGCGGCATGATCACATCGATTCAACAGGGGTTGTCGAAAAAAACCGGAAAACCCTATGCCATGCTGACGTTGGAGGATCTGACGGGCTCGGTCAGTGTCCTCTGCGTGAATGAGGTTTACGACAAATGCCGTGAGTTGCTTGTCCTGAACCGCGCCATACTCGTCATGGGTGAGGTTTCCAACGGCGAAGACAAACCGAAATTGTTCCCCCAGGAGATCCTTCCCCTGGAGGACGCCCCAAGGCTTTTCACGCGCCAGGTCCATCTGCGCCTCCACACGTCCCATATCACCGAGGCGACGCTGCGAACCCTCCATGCCCTGACCAGCCAACACAAAGGACAATGCCCCTTGTACCTCTGTTTCATAAGGCCCACTGGCCAGACCTTGTTCCTTGAAGCCAACGATCGCTTCTGCGTGTTGCCCTCGAAGCAGCTCCAGGATGATGTCAATGAGCTGCTGGGTGAGGACACGTATTACGTCAAGGTAGATACAGCGCTCCCCGAGAAGCCAAAACGGCAGTGGGAAAGAAGATCTGACCCCGGTTCCTCCGATGAATGAAATCCCATAAAGAGAGGCTTTCCCAGGAGAAATCCACACGCTACACTCCAGCCCATGCCGACCCATTATTGGATGGTTAAACAGGAGCCGGAAGCCTATTCGTGGACGCGTTTTCTCACAGAAGGAAAAACCGCCTGGACAGGTGTCCGCAATTATCAAGCGCGAAATAATCTGCGCGCCATGCGGGTCGGAGACCTCGTGTGTTTCTACCACAGCGTCAGCGAGAAACGAGTGGTGGGTGTCGCCCGCGTCGAAAGGGAAGCCTACCCCGACCCAACCGCCAGGGAAGGCGATTGGGTGGCCGTGGATCTCACGCCCGCATTTGCCCTGGATCGCCCGGTCTCCCTCGAGATCATCAAAGCGGATCCTCTTCTTTCACAAATGCAGTGGTTACGCCAGTCTCGCTTGTCAGTGTTTCCTTTGGAGCCCGCACAGTTTCAGCAACTGCTATCCATGGGCGGGACCCCGATGCCTGTCGCAACCTGACCCCACTCGCTTTCCAATGCGCCTCTTAACCCAAAAACCGAAGTCGGATCTACAGAAGGGAACAAAGGAAACGAAGCAAGAAGGGTTTCCGGAGCCATCACAGGTGCCAAACAATGTTCCGGTGTGGAAGCTGCAACCCGTTGCTCCTTCGTTCTCTTCGTTTCCTTCTGTACATGAATTTCGGTTTTCGGGCATAACACTACAGCGACACTTCATCCGAGAATTCAACCACGGATGACACGGATGACAGGGATGGGAGGGAATCCACCCTCATCTTATCCGTGCAATCCGTGCAATCCGTGGTCAATTTCCAAAAGTGTCGCTGTAGTGTTAATCATCCTTTTCTTATTGTCGGGCGCCCTGAGCATAATGGGCGCAACCGCCCCCGAGCGCGCACGCCAAGGAATGGTTGTCGCCCAGGAGCGCCTCGCGGCGGAGGTCGGACTCGCGGTGCTCAAGGATGGTGGGAACGCCGTCGATGCAGCCGTGGCGAGCGCGTTCGCGCTCGCGGTAACCTATCCTGCCGCAGGCAATATCGGCGGGGGCGGGTTCCTCCTGCACCGTTCCGGCAAAGGAAGCGCAGTGGCTTACGACTTTCGAGAAAAAGCCCCCGCGAAAGCGTTGCCGACCCTGTTTCTTGTCGACGGCAAATATGATCCGAACCGGCACCACGCAAGCCACCTCGCGGTGGGGGTCCCCGGCACCGTCGCCGGCCTGCACCTGGCGTGGAGCCGACACGGCCGGCTGCCATGGAAACGGCTTGTCATCCCCGCGGTCCGACTCGCGAAAGAAGGCTTTGCGATCTCCCCTGCCCTGGCCGATTCCCTCCGTCGAGAATTGCCGAGGATGAAAGCCTATCCCGCTTCGCTCGCCCAATTCAGCAAGTCCGGCAACCCTTACGAAGCGGGGGAGATACTCCGTCAGAAGGACCTGGCGCGCAGCCTCAATCGAATTGCAAAAGAGGGTCCAAAAGGTTTCTACGACGGCGAAACAGCCGCTCTCATTGCAAGAGAGATGCAACGCGGAGGCGGTGTGCTGACACTCGAAGACCTGCGCGCTTACGAGGCGAAAATCCGAGTTCCCGTCACGGGCTCCTATCGCGGTTTTGAGATCGTGTCGATGCCGCCCCCGAGCTCGGGAGGCATCGCCATCGTTGAAATCCTGAACATCCTCGAAGGCTGGGAGCTGGGCCCCCAGGATTTTGGCAGTGCGCGGACCATCCATCGGATGACCGAGGCGATGCGCAGAGCATTCTCCGACCGCGCCCAGTTCCTTGGAGATCCCGATTCCAACCCGGAGATGCCCGTCGAGAAATTGCTCTCCAAAAGTTACGCGAACTCGCTCAGGAATTCCATCTCCCAGAATAAAGCGTCCGTCTCCTCGACCAACACATTTTCGTGGCGGAACGAGAGCCCTCAAACGACCCATCTGTCGGTGCTGGACCGGGAAGGCAACGCGGCATCGTTGACGTTCACTCTGGAGGACTCGTATGGATCACGAATCGTGGTTCCCGGGGCGGGTTTCCTTCTGAACAACGAGATGGGCGACTTTAACGCGGAGCCTGGCCGAACCGACGTCACCGGACTCATCGGCACTCCTCCCAATATGGCGGCACCCGGCAAACGAATGCTCTCGAGCATGTCTCCAACCATGGTCACAAGGGAAGGCAAACTACTGCTCATCACTGGAAGCCCGGGGGGACGCACCATCATCAACACAGTTCTCGAAACGATCGTGAACACCCTCGACTTCGGCATGAACGCCCAGGAAGCGGTGGATGCGCCGAGGTTCCACCACCAATGGTTGCCAGATCAAATTGTTTACGAATTGAACGGGCTCTCACCCGATACCCTCAGGATCCTCGAAACGATGGGGCATAAAACCAAAGCAGTCCGTTCCCAAGGCGCCGCGCAGGTCATTCGCGTGGACCCAAAAACGGGATGGATCGAAGGCGCGGCAGACCGCCGCGATCCCGATTCAGCGGCACGCGGGTGGTGATGGGGGCGGCGGGGCGGATCTCTGATTTGTGGGTGAGGTTGGGGAAGTCGATTCCGCGGCGTGATACCGAGCCGGAACCGTTCTTCAGGAGGGACCCAACGCTCAACGTTCAACGTTCAACTTTCAATATGGAGCAGACGTCGTGCATTCAAAAGTTGTCGCTGAAAAGCCACCGTGGGCGGGCTTCACTGAAGCCCGCTCTTCACTGAAGCCCGCTCTTCACTGAAGCCCGCTCGCCGGTTTCCGAAGCCACCGACAACTTGCGAATGCATTGGAGCAGATGGCGTGATCCATGGCATTGAATTTGTGATTTCTCGTGCGGCGCATGCCGCCGTTTCGGTTCCTATCTCATGCCGCGTGGTCGCCTTGCCTGCCCGACATGCCTCTCCTCCTGGCACCCAGAATTGGACGTTGGAGAGTGTCATTTCGATGCCGGTCGGCTTGATTGAGGCCAACTCGGATTACCGATTGCAGAAGGGAGATCAGGAATGGGATTTCGACTTCGAGAAAATCCGGAAAAATGTGAAAGGCGCGCGACCGCTGGTTTTTCTCCCCATTTGCTTTGACCGGCAGCCCCTCGAGTGCTTCCCTTCCTTGAGGCGGAACTTGCTGGTTTCCTTCGGGTTCATGGCCTTGCTCACACTGGCTATAGAGGCGCTGGGAAGCGATCCGGACGGCGGCTCCAATCTGGCGGAGAAGAAACATCTTCCCTCTGGCGAAGGCTTGGCTGCCCGATTCCCCATCGACGCTGGATTGAAGTCGCACCAAGACGTTATTTTCTCGGATGATTTCGAATCGAGAACCCTTGCCGCAGGATGGGACCAAACCGGTAACAAGGGCGGAAATGTGCTCCAATTGACCTCACCTGGTAACGTCGACACCCTCGGTAAGCGATGCCTTCGCGTCGAAGCGCATCTGGACAAGGACACCGGCGGCGGTCTCACCAAATGGTTCGAACCGGCGGACAGGGTTTTTATCCGGTTCTATACCCGGTTCGATCCCCAATGCGATGATGTGCATCACTTCGTGACCCTGCGCGCCAACAAGGGCTTGAGCGGTGCCGACAAGTGGAGCGGGTTCGGGGGCGCCGGGCTGAAGCCGGATGGTGTAGATCGTTTTTCCACGGCCATCGAACCGTGGGGAAATTGGGGTGGATTTCCAGCGCCAGGCCGCTGGAACTTCTACAGCTATTGGCACGAAATGGAAGTGTCGAAGGATGGCAAATATTGGGGTAATTCCTACGGCGTCCCCGCCGCGCCCATCATTCTCAAAGACCGTTGGATTTGTGTCGAGTTCATGCTCAAGCACAACACGCCCGGCATCCCCGATGGGGAACAAGCCTTCTGGATCGACGGCGAGCTTCAAGGACATTGGCGGGGCATTAGTTGGCGCAAGCACGCCGGTCTGAAAGCCAACGCTCTCACGCTCGAAAGCTACGTGACGGATCGGTGGACAAAAAATCCCGTGAACGTGGTCTCCTTCGACAACGTGGTGATCGCGCGCCGATATATTGGACCGGTGGGCCGCAGATAGGGGGAACGTTCACGACCCCTGGAATTCTTAATGGTTCCAGCAAACGAAATGGCCATGATACCCTGAGCGCCATAGACGACCTGCTGCTGACCGAGATGCCCTACCTGCGCGCCATCGCCATGCGCTTCCACGACGAATGCGCCGCCGCCGGTCTCGGCACCGATGACCTTGCTCAAGAGACCATTCTCCGCGCCCATACCGCCACGGGCTTACCCAAGCGTGAGAGCGACCGTCGTCGCTAGCTCCACCGCATCATGGCCAAGCTCTCCACGATCAACTCGACGCCTCCCGCGCCCTGAAGCGCGGCGGTGGCCGCTTGTGTTCCCTCGACGAGATGCTCGATGGCATGGCCGAATCCACCCTCCGACTCGAGGGCCTGCTGCGCGCGCCTGGGCCGGGGCCGCGCACCGTTGCCGAGCGCCGCGAGGCCCGCGACCGCATCACAGCCACGCTCGAAGCACTTCCGTTGCGGCAACGAGCCGCTGTGACCCTCCACCTCGTGCATGAGTTTACTCTCAATCAAACCGCCGCCGCCATGCAATGCACCGAAGGCCAGGTCCGCGGTTTCGTCCAGCGCGGCCGCGAGGAACTCCGCGCCCAACTCCGTGATCTGGCCGATGAAGGCCGCTCGCGTAGCGGTCGAGACATTTTATGAAACCTGCGACTGGAAAACTACCGGATCGTCCTCCACTCTTCACCTTGCTGAGTGAAGTGGTGGGTTGGAAGATGGACCGCACTGCGGAAATTCCCAAAAGCCAGCGGTTCACGTTCGGGCAGGGGCTGGACAACCTGGCCTTGGACGCCCTCCAGGACACCGTGAAGGCAATCTACAGCGGCGAGGCTCGAGTCAAACAGGAGAGTCTGAGCACTGTGATTCTGTGCCTGGAACAGTCGACGGCGCTGTGGCGGCTGGCTCAGGATCGCCGGTGGATCAGCCAGCAGCAGTTGCTGCATATCACAAGCCGTTTGAACGAGGCAGGCCGGATGGCCAACGGCTGGCGGCAACAACAGGCGCGCAAGAATGCCGGAGGGATCGAGGGGAAGTAATTGACGAGAAACGAGGAACTCTCAGGGTATCAGGGAAGAGGAACCAGACTCTCGGATGAACGCACGGCAAACCCGGAATCGCTGCACGTTGGAGGCCATCGCCTCGCTGCCGAATCTCTTCATAGCCGCGGCCAAGGGCCGGCGCGGCAAGAGCCGTCGGACGGACGTGGAAGAGTGGTGGATGCGGCCGGAAGTGAAACTGCTCGCTCTACGGGACGCTGTGTTGAGCGGAACGTATTTGCCGGGTGCCTACCATTTTTTTGAAATTCACGAACCGAAACGCCGCGTCATTGCCGCCGCGCCATTCCGGGACCGTGTCGTGCATCACGCGCTTTGCAACTATTTGGCGCCCGTGTTGGATCGGTGCTTCATCGCCCGCAGTTTCTCCTGCCAGATTGGCAAAGGCACACGAGCTGCGCCCGAATGCTGCCGTCAATTAACCAACCGCCACCGGTTCGTGCTCAAGTGCGATGTGCGTAAATTTTTCCCAAATCTTGATCCCGTGATATTGTTCAACAAACTCAAGGAAGAAGTTCGCTGCGAGGGAGCGGTCGATCTGATCCAAAGGATTCTGGTGAGTTTCCGAACCGGGGTCGATGTCCCCGCTCCCATATCCCCCGGCGACGATCCGGTGGAGGCCTCAGCGCGGCCACGAGGAGTCCTCATCGGAAATCTGACCAGCCAATTGTGGGGCAACTTTTACCTAGACGGCCTGGACCATTGGATGACCGAAGAGGAACGCCACGGCGACTATTTGCGGTACACCGATGATTTCCTGGTCTTCGGCAACGACAAGGCCCGTCTGTGGGAACTTCGCGAGGGGATTGTTGCTCAACTCGCCGCAGTTCGCCTCAAACTGGCGGAACCCAAGAGCCGTTTGCTGGCCACGCGAGAAGGCGTGCCATTCTGCGGTTTTCGGTTCCTCCCTGACCTGCGCCCCCGCATCCTGGGAGCGACGAAGCGCCGCTTCGAGGCGCGGCGTTACCATCTTTTTGAGCGCGCTCCGCTGAAGCGTCTCACCCAGGCCGTCTTTGCTTGGTATCAATTTAGCCGGGAAGGAAATTCCGAGGGTCTGCGGCGTGCCTACGCCAAATGGCCGCCGGATGCCCGGTTAAAGCGGCGGCAGCGGAAACACCGGGTGTTGCGGGGTGGGTCGTGGAACGGCTATGATCCCGGCAACTTCTCCGCCTTGTATCGCCGCAGGCTTCACCCCGACCTTCGCTTCAACTTCAACTACGGGTTTCGTTGTGGGCTGTTTGCGGGTGTTTCTCCCAAGGCTGGCCGATGAATCCCTTAGCACTGAGACCCTTATTCCTTAGCCCTTGGAAACTTAAACCTTGAACGGTCCGCGAAGCGGTCGAGATTTTTTCCAAGAATGACAACCTTAAATCTTAGCCTGAAAACAGCGATTGTTAGCCAACGAATCGCAGAGCCGCAAAGTCGCGAAGAAAAGGCAGGTGAAAACAAGCCCGGTCTCCATGTCTTTTCCCACTCCGTACCTCTGTGCCTCTGTGCCTCCGTGGTTCAATTGAATTCCACTCGGGTAGCAACCGCGCCCTGCGCCCAGGCATTTCCACGCTAACGGATTCGGATCACGGGCGCGTTCGGGTGGTCGGGGTTGGGAATCACCTGCCGGCGGTTGCAATCCACGAGCAAATCGGTGGCTTCGAGCGCCGTTTGTCCGAGGAGCACCTCGTCGCCCAGGATGAGAAAGTTTTCGCTGACCTCGCGCCCGAGAATCTCGATGGTGGCCGGCTCGCTGAAGACCACACTATCGGTCCGGCCATCCGCGTAGCGCGCGAGCGTGCGGTGCTGCTCCATCAGCCCAAGCTGGTCCATCAGCGGGCGAGGCATCACCGAACGGACGGCACCCGTGTCCACCACCGCCTCGACCTCGACATGGCGGATTTGATCTTTGGGAAGCTGCCCGCGGCGGTGCAATCCTTCATCGATGACGTTGCTGATCTTGATTCGGACTTTGACTTCGCCCATTGGGTCACCATGCGACAGGTTGGAAGGGAAGTCAACGACCTCGGGTCGGGACAGTGGTCAGTGGTCAGAGGGTGCAACGAAGGTAATCCTGGCCAAAAGAATGGAGCGTGGAACCTGCCGAATCTCAAATCTCTTTGGCTTGAATTAAGATAAAACACCAATCAAAAGGATTCAGCGCAAACCCGAAATCAACCATTCAGCCATTCAGCCATTCCGCCATCCCATAACATGACACCGACTACATTGACCGCCGTCTTCGACGGCCATCATCTCATTCCAGAAGGACCGTGTGACCTCAAGCCAGCAGCCCGTTACCGCCTCCAAGTTGAACTGGAACTGCCCTGTGAGCAAGATGCGGCTCCATGGAAAGTCATCGAATCTCTGATCGGCTCGGTTCCAGGCCAGGATGATTGGGCCAGCCAACATGACCACTACATTTATGGCCTGCCCAAGCGGACGGAGGGACAGCCATAATCGACCGCTTGTTCTTGGATTCAACGTTTGTCATCGGGCTGATGAATCCCCGAGACCAGTGGCATGGGGCTGCAAGTGCCTGGTTCACGCGGACACGGGCCGCAAAGGAAGTCTGGGTCACCGAAGCGGTGCTCACCGAGATTGGCAACGCGATGGCTGCTTCCGCCCGTCCGAAGGCAGTTCTTCATCGAGCAGTGCTATCGCGCCGCGAATTTCCGCGTGGTGCCTGGCGGAACGAGCCTCTTTCACCGCGCCCTCCCGCTCTATCAGGCCCGCCCAGACAAAGAATGGGGCCTCACGGATTGCCTCTCCTTATCGTGATGACGGACAACGGCCTGTCAGCCGCGCTCACATGCGACCCCCACTTCGCGCAAGCCGGTTTCCGCGCCCTGCTGACCGAATCACCACCAAGCTGAACCGGATTCTCGACAAAATATCCCAACCCCACCTAAACCATGAGCCACTTCGTCAACATCAAGACCCGAATCACCGAACGCGAGCAGCTCGTCGCGGCGCTCCAGGCCATGCACCTGCAATACCAAGCCAGCGAAAGGGAGGATCTTGTCGTCGTCGGCTACGATGGCAAAACCGAACTCGCTGAGATCGTGATCAACACCGGCACGCGCTATGACATAGGCCTGCGCCGACGGGAAGGCTCCTATGAAACCGTGGCGGACTGGTGGGGAGTGAAGCAGGGCAGTCTCAGGCATGAGACCTTCGGCTACTACGCGTATGGCGTCGATGAGACCACCGCCGTGTTGCCGGCAGGTTAGATGGGACGACACCCAGGCGTATTGCCGGTGGGCAGGGTTGCGGCTCCCTTCGGAGCTGGAATGGGAGAAGGCGGCGCGGGGAACGGACGGGCGGAAGTATCCGTGGGGCGAGGAGTGGGACCAGAGCAAATGTCGGAACGATAACAACAAAGCAAACGAGATGACGTCCGGGGTGTGGGGTTACGCCGTGGGAACGAGTCCTTACGGAGCGTATCAGATGAGCGGGAACGTGTGGGAAGGGTGCGAAGACTGGCATGATGCGAAGGCTTACAAGCGGTACCGGGAGGGCAACATGACACCTCCGATCAGTGGACAATCCCGGGTGTTGCGGGGCGGGTCGTGGGCTCTTCTATGATCCCGACGACTTCGCCGCCTTCTATCGCAACTACGATCTACCCGACTCTCGCAACTTCAACTACGGGTTTCGTTGTGGGCTGTTTGCGGGTGTATCTCCCAAGGCTGGCTTATGAAATCCCTTAGCACTTAGACCTTATTCCTTAGCCCTTGGAAACTTAAACCTTAAACTCACCGCGCAGCGGTCGGTAATTTTTGCAAAGATCCCCTTCAATCCGGTGTATTCAAAAGTTGTCGGTGGCTTCGGAAACAGAGAAGCGGGCTTCAGTGAAGCCCGCCCACAGTGGCCTTTTCAGCGACAACATGTGAATGTACGGCCTTCAAACACACCCCCGCTGCGCCTGCACGGCTATGAACCCGCAAGCCGGGCC
>CAMBEJ010000098.1 GCA_945865375.1 Akkermansia muciniphila
CCGCTTGTGGTTCGGCTTCGCAGCCTCATCCCGGACACCGCGTTTCGGTCGTGAACCGTCTAATTCGACCGGTGGGACTTTCACCCACGAGGTAACCAACTTCACTGGCGCACCCACGGATAACACGGATAGCACGGATAAAGTACCCACCTCAGCTCCCTTTCCTCATCCGTGTTATCCGTGTCATCCGTGGGTGCGCTTCAGCGTGGTTAAGCGGCGGGATAACCGCGTCAGGGGAGGCGACCTCGGATAACGTGAGTTGCACCCCACTTGGCAAGATTGTTTATTAAATTCTCGCCACTCAAACGGCGCGTGATATTTTTTCGGCTTGAAAACGACGTGACTTATTTCGACCACAACGCCACGGCCCCGCTGCACCCCGTTGCCCGGGAGGCCTGGTTGGAGGCGGCGGATAACTTTATCGGAAATCCCTCCAGTCCGCACCGCGTGGGGAGCCGCGCGGACGCCGCTTTGGAGGAGGCGCGTTTGCGTCTCGCGGCCATGCTGGGCTGTCATGCTCACGACATCGTGTGGACGTCGGGAGCCACCGAGGCGAATAACCAGGTGTTTCAACACTTTGCCCGCGTGCTGCCGCCGGACGCGCCGATTCACATTTCGGCGATCGAACATCCCAGCGTGGCGGAATCGGCCGCGCATTATTTTGGCGACCGCGCGAGCCTCATTCCCGTCACCCCCGATGGGATTGTGGACTTGGATTGGCTGGCCGAAGCCTTGGCGCGACATCGACCGGGCCTGGTGGCCGTGATGGCCGCGGATAATGTGACAGGCGTGATTCAACCCTGGGAGCAAGTGGCGAACCTTTGCCGCCGTTGGGAAGTTCCGTATTTGTGCGACGCCGCGCAGTGGCTAGGCAAGGAAAACCCTATTGGCCTCGGCACCTGCGATTTTGTCAGCGGTTGCGCGCATAAAGTCGGCGGACCGCGCGGCATTGGTTTTCTGAAGTGTCCCTCGCAAGGCCGCTTGAAGCCGTTTCTCGTGGGCGGCCCGCAGGAGGAAAATCGCCGGGCCGGAACCGAAAACGTCGCCGGGGCGCTGGCCTTGGTGGCAATGCTTGATGCCCGCTGCGGTTTGCTGGTTGAAGTCGAAGCGCGCCGGGAGATGCGCGATCAGTTCATTCAACGTCTCACCACCGCGTTGCCTGAAGTCAAAATCGTCGGGGAGTTGCAGCCCAGGCTTTGGAACACCGTCGCCGCCCAGTTGCCCCAAGTCGATTGCCGTCAACGCTGGGTGGTGAAGCTGGACAAACTTGGGGTTGCCGTTTCGACGGGCTCCGCCTGTTCGAGCGGCAAGGAGGAGCCTTCCCCGGTTTTGCTGGCGATGGGCTATGCCCCAAACCAGGCCGCTCGCGTCTTGCGGTTCAGCAGTGGTTGGGAGACCAATGAAAAGGATTGGGAAACTTTGCTGGCCATTATCCAACAAGCTGCGCGGGAACTCGGGGTGTTGGCCTCGGTCTAGTTTTTCAAGACGCGCGCGGCCCGGCCCAACGCGGCAACAGTGAAAATCACGGGATATAACTCCTCAAAATACCACAGCTTGGCGAAATAAAACCCGATGGGCGTGGGCTGGCGCCAGGTGCCAGCGTCGATTTGATGGGTGAGCCAGGCCACGCCGCGCCGTATCACCGGCTTTAGATCGGCCTGAAGTTCGGCGCGGCATTCCAGAGCCGCGCAAAGTGATTCCACCGCCAGTGCCGTCTCTTCCACGCTGGAAGGCGCCGCCGCGAATCCTCCGCTCCAGCCCCCATCGGCTTTTTGCGCGCGAACAAGCCAGTGGATGGCCCTGGCTGCGGCTTCCCAGCCAAGTTTGGTTTCCGCCAACGCCAATAACACGCGTGAGGAGCCATAGACTCGGTTTGATTCATCCGGTTCGTGCTCGCTGCCGAACCAGAGCGGACACCATGCTCCCCCGGGCTCCTGCGTTCGCCGAAGGAACTCCACCGCACGCCCCGCTGCCTTCTTAATGTCACGCTGGAGTGGCGCGGGAAGGACATTCTCCCACGCCTTCCAGGCACGTAAGGCGTGAGCTGTGATGTCGGCGCTACTTCGGTCAAACGGCAGTCTCCCCCAACCGCGGCAAAACGTAGGAATTCCGCCGTCGCTATTCTGCAAATCCAACAACCATTTCACTCCGGCCGCAGCGGCTTGGTTGACTTTGGCCTCCCGCACTCCGAGCGACTTCAGGGCGAGCAAAGCCCCTGCGGTGTCGTCCGCGTCCGGAACTCCGCCTGGAAGATATGTCCATGCCCAACCGCCCGGTGCCGCGTTGGTGTAGGGATGGCGCTGACGGTATTGCTGCCGCAAAAGCCAGTCGCACAATGCGATCTTTTCAGGCTCGGTCATTGGAAGCGCGCCGGTAGCCGCGAGACTGTTTATGGAGAGCGTTGTCACCCAGGTCGCAAGATTGGTGTCTATTTGCCAGCTTCCGTCCGGATGCGCCGAATTCACGATAAACTCCAAACCGCGTTTGACAACGGGATGATCCGCCCGGCCACTGGCGGCCAGGCTCATCACGACGAAGCTGGTCAGTGGGATGGCTTCCAGAAATCCTCCGTTGGGCGGCTGAACTGAACCCAATACGCACAATGCGCGTTCCGTGGCAAGAGAACGCACCGCGCGGATGAAAAGGTTTGCCGAAGGCGCATGAAAATGCCGCGCGAAGCCGACAGCAATCAGGGCGGGCAATGCGTAGCTTACCACTGGTAATCTCAGCGCGGCAAACCAAGACGGGGGGAAAACCGCAAGTTCAAACGGAAGCGGAATTACTTGTTCCCATGCTTCAAATCCCAAACCCAGCCGCCCGGTCAGCACGCAGTGAGTGAGAATTGGAACCGAGAACGTGCGATCGGATGCATAGCTCTCCACAATTTTTGCCGCCAGGTTTTCCAAATCAAATGCGCCGATTCGTTCTGTCAGCCACTTCTCGGCGGCCGAGAGGGTCGGTTGATATATCCCGCTTACGTCCGGCCAAACCCCAAAAGCCGACCAGACCAGGGTGGTCGTGCTAAGATTGCTACGACTGCGGACGGTGTCGCCCCAGCCACCATCTGGGTTGGCGTGGGTTGCGAGCCAGCGCAGGCCTTGTTCGATCAACCGGTCATGCTGCCCATCCGTCAGTCTGAGTTCCCGTTTCGCCAGTGCCAGCGCCACGACGGCAGTGGCGGTGGAAAGGGCGCTTGCAGACAGCTTGCCGATCCACCCGGTGCCTGTAGAACGAGCGTCCAGCAGTGTCGCTCGGGCCTGCTGTAAAGCATGTTCAATCAACGGATTGCTCAATCACTTGTTCCAATGTGATTCGAATCGCGATCGAATGTCGAGGCTGGAAAATCTCGGAAGAGATGGCGTTCTGCTGCCATGATGTTGTTTGTACTTTACTTGCACTTCTTCATTTAACCGATCCGTGGCAGATAACGCACGCCTGAATAAGGGTGGCGCGATCCAATTGCTCCGCGTTGAGTGCCAACGGCGATGTCGGCCCGCGTGTCGATGTCCAGCCCGCTCATCTCCGCCTGCTCGGCGACATACACCACGCCGCACCCGCCTTCGCCCACGCGCTCCAGCAGCTTGTAGCGCCCCAGCGTCTGCCCCACCGCTTCGTCCGAGGCATCGGCGATATCGAGCTTGATCGTGGGACGGGCGTCCTCGGCTTTTGTGGCCAGCAGAGTCTCCGGTCGTTCATGCGCGGCGAGCAGCGCCTCGAGGCGGGCACGCAGACCTTTGTCATCGCCGCACTCGCGGTCGAGCCACGTGGCGCGCTCGGCGGCTGGTTTCGTCAGCGCCAGCGCAAAGAGAGCTTCTTCGGGTGATGGATTCATGGGGAGGTGTGCTTGAGTCGGGCTGGGCTGCGGATTGACATTAGATAGCATCTATTCCACAGTGCCAGCCATGAACATCGCGTTGACCAAGCATTTCGAGGAATTGATCGCGCGCCTGGTTGGCAGCGGGCGTTACAACAACTCCAGCGAAGTCGTCCGTGCCGGCTTGCGCATTCTGGATGCCGAGGAAAAGTCCGTGGCGGCAGGCTCGTTTCCGCCCGGCTCGCTGCGCCATCTCTACACCAAGACCGACAACCGCGCCGAACGTCGCACCGCCAAGGCTTCCACACTGAAGGTCGAGGCCGAATGAAACAGTGGGACATCTGGACCTGCGACTTTGCCGACGCGGGGCCGCATCCGGCGATTATCGTCAGCCACCCGGACCGTGTCGCCCGCGCGCCGCTGGTCAATGTGCTGATCGGCTCCAGCCAAAAGGCGAGCCGTCCGGCGGGCGAAAATGAAGTGGTGTTGAACGGGGCGGATGGCCTCGATTGGGAGACGCTGGTGAAGTGCGACCTCATGTATCTGGTGGAGAAAGAGCGGCTTTATCGCCGCCGGGGCAGTGTCGGCACGGCGCGGCGGCGTGCTTTGGTCCAGCGCCTCAATGCCTGTTTCGGATTCACCCTGGTCTGAGCCATCAGCGTCATCATGCTCGGGAGGAAAAGCGGCCGAGGTCTGCCGGAGTCCAAGACGCTTCGCGAGTCACGGGGCCGCAAGGAAGTCCGCCAGGGCTTGGACTGCGCCGGCAAGTCGGACGCGACGGCGCTTTCGAGCGGGCTGGCAATCGTTGAACTTCGATAACTTTGCGCGCGTTCCCAAAGCGGTGTCGCCGCTGCGCTCTGCTACCGCAGTCCAAAACGGTCCGGGTTCATGGCTTCGCCCCTTTCTGGTCAGCCGCTTTGGCGGCCTGCTGGAACGTGGCCAGCCTCTGTTTCCACTCGGCGGCATGGGAGGGTTTGCCCCAGGCGTCGTAGAGTTGCACCAGCCGTTCGAGGGATTCCGTGATCCGGCGCGGAGCGTTGAGATACGGGGGCAGGCTGGCTTGGCGCTGTTGGAGTCCTTCGCAGCTCTGAAGGAGGAGCGGTTCGGCTTCGGCATAATTCTGCTGGGCCAAACGGACCGCGCCAAGGTTGGCGATGGTCTGCGGGTTCGAGAGGGTTTATGACGTTATGAAGAGCGCCACCGGGAGCGCTATGGTTTTTGGCGACCGACCTGTCCTCCGTAGCCTTGGCGGAGGTGGATCATCGCCAGGGCCGTGGAGAGGTTCCTGGACTGTGGCGACGTCGAGCAGGCTGGAGGCTTAAGGCTGCAGGCTGTAGGGTAAACCGCCTATGCGAGATCATACGAGAGGAACTTCTTGAGCAGGCGCAACGGAATCCGGTCGTCTTCGTTGATGAACGACTCAAGCTGGAGCAGGATCTGGCTCAGACCCAGGAAACGATCGCCCAACAAACCCAGACATTGGCGGAGCAGAAGTCGTTGATTGAGCAACTCAAGCGGATGCTCTTCGGGCCCCAGTCCGAGAAGATGACCGAGGAACAGAAGGCCGAACTGGCCCAGGTCGTGGGTGACCTGGCCGAGCAGCAGGACCGTCCGGCTAGCGATTGTGACGACTTGTTTCAAGCGGAGTCAGAGACCCCTGAGACGGAGGAAAAACCCAAGCCAAAGCGCAAAAGAAAGCCTCGGCAGATCCCGGTCAACCTGGAAGTCCAGACGACCGTTCTGGAACCGACCGACGCGGCGTGCGAGCACTGTGGACGGTTGGGAGACAAGATCGGCGAGGAAGTCAGTGAGCAGGTGGATTTGATCCCGGCTCGGTTGATCGTGCGACGGACGGTGCGCATCAAACGGCGTTGCCAGTGCGGGTGCGGCAAGATTGCCATCGCGCCCCTGCCTCCCCAGCTTTTGCCAGGGAGCAAACTGGGTTTGGGCTTGGCGGTGTTCATTCTGCTCTCCAAGTACGATGACCATTTGGCTCTCTACACCCTGGAACGGATCTTCCGGGAACGCCATGGGGTGGCCATCCCCCGCCAGCAGATGGTGCAATGGATCGAGCACGTGGCGGGGCTATTGCGGCTGATCGTTGATCGGATGTGGCAACGGATGAAGCAAGGCGATTATCTGCAGATCGACGAGACGCCCGTCAAGGTGCTGGATCCCGAGGTCAAAGGGAAGGCCGCCCAAGGGTATCTGTGGTTTTTTGGAGTGCCGGGGGGCGACGTGATGTTGCTGTTCGACCAGGGAAGATCCCACACCGTTCCCCTGGGAGCGCTCGAAGGTTTTAATGGCGCGTTTCAGAGCGACGACTTCAGCGCCTACGAGACCTTGGTCAAGAAACGGACCGGCCTTCGTCGCCTCGGTTGCGCCGCGCACTCGCGGCGAAAGTTTTACACAGCCGCGTTGGAACTAGACCGTCAGGCCATCTGGTTCATCGGACGTTTTCGAGAATTATACCACATTGAAGATCAGGCCAGAGAAATGACGCCCGAAGAACGACACGCCCTGCGGCAGGCTCAAGCCCCGCCGATTTGGGCGGAGATGAAAGCACGGGCCGAGCAACTCCAGCCCTTGGTCCTGCCCAAGAGCAGCCTTGGCAAGGCCATCCGTTACTTTCTCCACGAGTATGAGGCGTTGCAGATTTATTTGGAGCGCCCGGATTATCAGATTGATAATAATCTTTGTGAAAACGACGTTCGCCCCGGCTGCGTAGGAAAGAAGCGATGGCTCTTCATTGGCCATCCGCAGGCGGGATGGCGCAGCGCCGTCATTTACTCGATCATCCAAAGCTGTCGGCGCAGGGGCATTGATCCTCAGGAGTATCTGACCGACGTCCTGGCCCGGCTCCCGGCAATGAAAAATACCCAGATCGACTCCCTGGTCCCGGAAAACTGGCAAGCAGCGCGAGCCAAAGCGGCTCCAGGACCGGACCTCACCTCAGCCACTTGACCGGTCTCCTCCACAATCGTTGACTTTAGCCCCTCAGCCAAACCCTCGCCAAGACGCCCTCCGCTTGACGCTTACGTTTGGTCGACGTAACGAGTGGATCAATTGCCGGGTGACCTCTACCAAAATCCATGGCTCCGGCGTAGGACGGCTTGTCGGTCCGTTACGTGTTGGATCGCTGAAAGGTCGCCGGTCGATTCATCCACAGCGGCGATGATCGCCTCCGGCGGCAGCACGGGATTCAACGCCTCAAACGCCACGTGTGACTGGCAACGACGCTTGCTTGGCAGGCATGGCCACGTCCGTGATCCAAGCAGCGAGCAGCTACTTTGATTTGAGTCCAACCGTGTTCACCGCGATCACACGATACCGATGCCCCTTGCTCGCTTCCGCCGTGAGATCAACGAAGCGCATCTGGGCCAACGGTTGGATCGGCGTGTCGCTGTATTGGAGATTCTGGAAGATCGGACGCCCGAAGGGGTTTTTGCCTTGCTCCGGGACAGTGGCGAGGAAATGGCCGTCGCGCTCGATGATGAAGTGGGCTAGTCCGCTCTCGACATCGGCCTCGGCTTCCCAGGTCAATTCGTTAGCCTTGACTCGAAACTTCTTCGGCGCCGGGGGCGGGGTGACATCGGTCACGACGGTGTCCTTGACGTACTGTGCCCACGCTTGGGCGATGGCCTTGTTGGGGAGCCAGACTGATGTCTCCTTCACTCCGGCGAAGTTTCCTGCCGGGACGGGGGTGATGAAACTTGTTCCAGTCCCAGCCTCGTTTAGTGGAGCCAGCCATGCCGACGAAGCCCGCATAGGCTTCAATGGAGTGCCGGCCCTGGACGGCAACCTGGCGGTGAGGCAGGCATCAAGCCACGGGATCGCGAGGTAGCGTTGATTCCCGCACTCATGGCTCGTCAACGGATCGACGGCAACACCGATCAGCGCTCTTTTGGCCCGCATGGCGTTGAAGAAGACTTCCACGCCCGACCACACTCCGGCAAAGCGGTTTGTTTTGTCGGTGACACCTTCCTTGGTGCCTAGGTTGCACATCACCGGCACCTGACATGCGGCTTCGGAGATCGCGTAGGGAATGGGACGACCCTCTGCGGCCATGACCGAGGGCACGCCCGAACGGAGCCACGCTGCAACGATGCGTTCCGGGTGCAGCAACACCATGCCCCCGGCCCAATGTCCGCCGCCGCTGTGTCCCCAAAGCGCCCACGGCACCCTTGCCAGCTCAGGATGGCCGCTCTTGCCACCGAGTTCGCGCAACGCCTTCTGAAACGCAGCATCCGATCCGTTGCGTGGATCGCACCAGAGCTGGCAGTTGGCCTTCTCCGGCTGCTCATAGGAGGGCGACATCAGGGCACAACCGTGTTTCCTGGCGAGTGCCTGCCAGTGCAAGTCAAAAGCACCGGTGAGTCCAGATTTGCACGACCCCTCCCCACAGCCGTGCTGGTGGACGATCACCCCGCGCAGTGATTTCACGCCCGGTGGAATCCAGATCGCGCAATTGACCGGAAACATCAGCTCACCCGGCTTCGTCGAAGCCTCGTAGCGCACTCGAAAGTAAGGGGGATCCGCAGGTGGAAAGAGGTCATACGGGGCCTGCTGCCCAAAAAGAGAGCCAGCGAGGGCGAAGAACAGGATGGAGAAACGATGCATAGTCTGGCCAAAACTGTCGATACCTGCGGGAAGTTGCAAGTCAACTGAACTACAGTGGCGTCACCCCCCCCCATCACGCAAAAGCCCGACTCGCGCTTCGGATACCCACTTACCCCTCCGGGAAAAGATCCGGATGAATTCTTGCGTAGTGAGTCAAATTCTTCTGGATGTGGGTGCTCATTGCGTCGTTCGACGTCATGCCTGCGCCTACTTGAACACGCCCGCGTTCAGGAGCCAACAGCACGGCTTTCCCCGGGCACCTCGAAAAAAGGATCTGGAGTCTCGTCAGTTCGGATGCTGGTGTCTTTTCGTTCACGCTGAAAAACGAAAAGAAAAACGATTGCAAGATGGTCGTCTGGGATACAAGGGTGCACCGACTTCCGAACGAGGAAATAGGATTGCGCGTATTTGCGGAACTCAGGCCATGGAACGCCCAATCGCGGATCGAGAAAGGCATACTCTCTCTTCGCGTGATCCAACTTTGTCCGTCAATTTGTCGAATCGAAACACTGTGTCAAACACGTCATTGAATCGATCCAGTGCTGAAACCCAAAACCTCCTTTCCGACAACAGATTTGAGGCCGTGATGGGGAATTGCCCACAAATGCCAAGTGGCGCTTGCACAGGTGCTCGTATCGATTCGTTTTTTTGTGGCCCCTCATGTGTGTCCAAGCGCAAATAAAAGTGGAAATGGCGGTTTCTCGCAGTCTCAAATGCTTTTCAAACCACAGCGACTCCAGCCTGGCCCCTGGTATCAATGCGGAGCCTGTGCAACCAGCCAATCTGCCATGGTTGGGCGTTGTACTCCTTCCCGACCTCAGCCTGGTCGAAGCATCTGTGGTGAGCAGGCTTTGGGATTATGAGTTATGCCTTGCTGCCGCGATCGTTTTGCACGGGATACGAGAAGATCCTGAAGCGGATTTCGAGGAATGAAGACGCCCTTCTGTCACTTCCCATCCGTTGAGAATACAGGAGACTTTTAGGGATTGAAGAGCAGGAGCGGACCGGACGAAATCGTCATCATGGAGTAATGGCTGGGGTCTTCCAGGTGTGGAGGCGCAAGTCCGGCGCGACGATTACTTCTCTGCGCCTTCCGCATCCTGCGTGCTCAGCACCTCTCGGAGTGAGAGATCAGCACGCCAAGAGTCGAAGTGTGGACAGAGGTCTTGGACGGGCAATGGCCGTGGAGATTATCAGGTTGCTTCCGAGATTGACTGGGACTGCTCGAAGGGATTGAGTGGCGGAGGTGAAACCACCGAACCAGGCGGTGACACATCAATGATCATCGCTCAAATTGCCAACCAGACAACACACATTGTCACTCAGACAGGGATTGGACTCGGTTCGGCGATCGCTGTTGTCTGTTCCTGGCAGCGAAATCGCTCGATCCTGTGGGCGATTCTCGCGGGTATCCTTTCGTGGTTCTATGTCATTTACTTTGCGGTGACGCGAAGAGCCGACGAGACCAAATGAGAAACGAATCCGCACTGAAAAACCCGGAACCAGCGAACCCCGCGAGGGCATCTCTGTTTCATGCGGGGCATCACCGGCGCGGGGTCGCTGATCTGGACCATTAGGCCGACTCGCAACCGCCATGAAAATTCCATCACTCCTTGCTGGCGTCGCAGGTGAGTATTTTGTGGCTGCGGAGTTGTCACGGCGCGGCCACATCGCGTCCATCTCACTCCGCAATACGCGCGGCATCGACATCCTCGCCACCAACCGAGAGGCGTCGCGCTCCATTACGATTCAGTGCAAGACCAACCAGTTGGCTCGCAAGGCTTGGATACTGAACGACAAGTGCGAGGGCTTTGTTTCAGACACACACTTTTACGTCTTCGCTGCCCTCGGCGGCGTCTTGGAGCGTCCCATCTACCACATTGTTCCCAGCCGGGTTGTAGCCACGCACACCAGCACCTCACATGGCGAGTGGTTGCGGACACCGGGGCGTGCAGGCCGTCAGCACGTTGACAATTCGGTTCGTAAGTTTTCAGACCCGGATGACGAGTATCTTGAGAGGTGGGATTTGCTTGGACTATGACAGATTGGCGGCCTAACAAATCGAGCCGACTCGAACCGCGGCCAAGCGTCTCGGTTGCGGAGTCGGCGGGTGATGCGGGACGGTTTTCGTGTTTGCCACGGTGCGCTATCGGCAGCGGTCGCTCACCCGAAACGTTCGGCGATTGTATGAGTCCGATGATTCGCAACGTCTTGCGATGGCCGCTTTTCAATTTGGCACGCGTGGCCACCGTACTCACCTTTCTGGGGCTTACCGCCGGTTGGGTGAGGAGTTACAGCATTCGAGATTCAGTCGAGTATTGTCGCCTCGGAGGCGGGCGATTCAGGTTTTGGTCCGGAGATGGCCGAGTAATGCTTTGGCTCCAGCATTATGATTGGAGTAAGCGGCCCGATGTCATTGTCCCTCACATCGTGAAAAGTTCCGAACCTTGCAAATCAGTTTCTGAGGAATCTGCTCGCATTGCATTCCTAGGCTTTGGCTTCGACTCTGGCCTTGAGGGGACCGGCATTGGTTACCGGTATGTGCTTGTTCCCTATTGGTTCTTAGCAGGAGCATCGCTGCTACTTTCGGTTTGCATTGCCAGGGAGTCGCCCCCCTTGGATGGCCGAACAAGCGGTCCATCGAACGGGAACCAGCCGTTCCGTTCTGAGTGAAATACGAGCGTCATCGCGGGCTGGCTCCCGTCGCTGACCTTTGCGTTCGACAAAAAGAGCATCGCCAACTGCGGTCAAAGGAGATACAGTTTGATCATGACGACGGACGAAATCAAGGGTCTGCCGATGGAGCAGAAGTTGCGCATGATGAAAACCTTGTGGGAAGACCTCAGGGAACGATTTGAACGATCCGAGATTCCGGAGCGGCACAAGAAGCTTCTGGATGAGCGTCGAGAGCGAGTTCGGACAGGCCAGGCTCAGCTTCTTGACTGGGATTCAGTGAAAGGAACCATTGGACGGACATGATCAAAATTGGAATCTCCGATGATGCGCTTGAAGATCTGAACGAAGGATATTGGTTTTATGAAGCGCAATCCCCAGGGCTCGGAGAGTATTTCAGTTCATGCCTCCGAGATGATATCGAGAGCCTCAAGGTATCCGCAGGCATCCATCCCGTCGTCTGTGGAGACTACCACCGGCAGTTGAGCCGGATATTTCCTTATGGCATTTACTAGACGATGAGCGAGGATTCCGCTGAGATATGGGCGGTCGTCGATTTGAGACGAGATCCCGAGTGGATTGCTGATCGTCTGAGCAAATGAAGTCGAACAATCGGGTCGAGACGCCTATGAGGGTTGTCAAGAGGGTCGTGTAAGTTTCGTCAGGTTTTTTTCGGTGAAAAGGTTAATTGATCGGGGTCAGTGTATTGAGTGCTCCTCATTCGTGCCTGGTGGAGTTCTGAGAACTGTGTAGCTGAGTTAAAACGAGCAGGAGGGGGGTCTTGAGCCCTAGCTCGCGCCCTTCTGCGGTGGAAGTCCCACGACACCGATTGGTCGAAGCACGAATCAACCGGCGAGCAGCAAGCCCGCTTGGCTCATTGAAGCTTATGTTTTGTTAGAGAGTATCCTTTCCCCGTTTGTTACCGAGGTCGGCTTCCATTGATAAGCGTGTGAATTGAACCAAGCAGACCGGTGTCGCCGCGTTGAGTTGTGCCGGACCATTGGGTCCTATGAGCGTGGCACCCAGCCGAGGTCGGCCATTGTGCAACGGCCGGTGCGCCAACGCCAGAGATCCACCGCCAGTTGCCGCGCCAGCGCGATGACGGTCTTCTTCTTCATCGCGGTGCCCGCACCCAGTTTGATTTTCATTTTCACGGCCGCTTTCCAGTCCGGCTGCCAGATCAGGAAGCGCCACACCGCCTCCACCAGCAGGCAGCGAACTCTGCCGTTGCCCATGCGGTCGATGCCCCCCACCTGTCGTTTTCCCCCCGAGCTGTGCTCGCCCGGACAACACCCGTTGTAGCTGCCGATTTGCTTGCGGTTGTTGAAGCGATTCCAGTCGCACACTTCGCCCTCGAGGGTCACCAGGGTCAGCTCGCCCAATCCTTTGGGGCGTGGCATGTCCTTGACCCGCGCGATCAACTCCACTTCCAAGGCCTCCAGTTGCGCCGTGAGCGCCAGGATCAGCTCGCGCAATTTTTCCAGCAGACCCAGCACCCAGGGATCGAGCATGGCCAGCTTCCTCCATTTGCGCGCGCCCCACCAGCGGTGAGGCAGTTTCAGGTGGCAATACTCGGCCACCTGCCCGTGCCCGCAGTTGCCCAGCCAGCGGATCTCGCGCACCAAGAACTGCCGCCGCCGCGTGCCCTCGCGCCGCTGCTGCTCCGCTTCGCACGGAATGCGGATAGGTGCCAGTTCGTCCCGGTTCCCATCCACCCAGCGCGAGAGGCGCAGGCACAACGCACGAGCGTCGAGTTTGTCGGTCTTGCGCTTGCCGTTGAGCGCGATGGGCGTGATGAGGAACGACTGCGCCCCGGCGGCTACCAGGGCGCGATGCAACACGAAGCCGAAGCTGCAACTCTCCTCCACGCAGAACACCTGGAGGCCCTCGGCCACCCATTTGCGCACCTGCTCCACCAGTTCTCAGGGCGTGAATTTGCGCGGAGCCAGGGGAGAAGCGTGATCGCGCTGTGCGACAGCCATGATGAACTCCAGATGCACGTCCAGGCCCAGCTTGAGCTTCGCTTTCGTGGGATCGATCACCGGAGTAGGCAGCGGTTGCCTCGGGGGTAGGGTGACGGTTGCGGACGGCAATGGAGCCGGTCGCAGAATCACGGGCGCGGCGGCGGGCAGGATGACCGAGACGGTGGCGTCGATCACGGGATCGTTGAGCTTGCCCAGCGCAGGGTTCGTGTTTACTATGGTGGAGGTTGTGATAGGTTTGACAATATATGTTTTCATTAAACTTAGTGTTACCTCGTGTGGGGTTACCACTCAAACCCTTCATGACATCTAACCCGGCGGGGGCGTCGCGGTTGCAATCGGTGCGTCCCGTGCGCCGGGTCGCTGAGCTGGACGTTCGGCTGCGGAAGAGGAGTTGCCGAAGCGTCGTGACTATCTTATGATTTATCCATGAAAAGCGACTACACGGCGATTCTAAAAAAAGACGGTGATTGGTGGATCGGTTCGGTGGAAGAAGTGCCTCGCGTGAATGCACAGGAACGTACGAAGCAAGAATTGCGGGAATCACTTCGGGTAGCCCTCCGGGAGGCCATTGATTTTAACCGAGGAGATGCTCGCCGTGCTGCTCAAGACGATTTTGTCGAGGAGCCGCTTGCCTTGTGAAGCGACGCGAGCTGCTTGCACACATGGGCGAGCAGGGTTGCATCTTTGTCCGCGAAGGTGGCCGACACTCATGGTGGGAGAATCCAGCAAAGAACAAGCGCAGCTCGGTGCCCCGACATACGGGATTCGAGACCATTTGGCTTGGAAGATTTGCCGTGACCTCGACATTCCACCTCCATAAGCCGCCGAACCAGCAGGTCGAAACGAACCGCTGCCAAGCGTCCCGGTTGCGGAGTCGGCAGGTGATTACGGACCGTTTTCGCGGTTGCGTCGGTGCGCTGTCGGCAGCACGCGCATATGAAAGCACTACGCTCGATTCATCTTTACCTCGGTTGCATTTTCGCGCCGCTGTTATTGTTCTTTGCCATTTCCGGCATTTGGCAAACCCTCGGCTTTCATTCTGATTTCCTGACCCGCTTATCCACCATTCATACATCCCATCAGCTCAAGAATGGCAGCAGTTTGTCGGGAGGCTTACTCATGATGTTCATCCTCATCATGGCGGTCAGTTTTGTGATCACCACAATTCTGGGGGTTATCATGGCGATCAAGCATGGCGGAAGTCGGCGAGCAGCATATTGCTGCCTTGCTTTTGGCGTGGCCTTTCCGATAGCTCTTGTTCTTATCAGAGCGTTCGGGATGAGGATTTGATTATGACGATATTGCCGCCTAACTTGGAAAGGAATGCAGAGAACGCGGGAGGGAGAATACGGGTTGAGGTGGGCTGAAAATCTTAGGGAGAGACAAATTATTTCGGGGACGAGGGCCTTGGTTTGGTCAAAGGCGTGACCGATGGCGAAGTCATCGAGAAAATCTTGCGGCTTGGAGCCTGCGCCCACGAGGAACTTGTCACTCCTGTAACGCAACCTCGCGAGAAGTTGGCGGGCGGCGTCCTTGAGCGGGAGAGTCTGGAAGGGCAGCTTTCATCCGGACTTGAGCGCCTGAATGCTCTTGGCGATACCGCTAACGGATTCGATAAGCGCGTTGTATCCGCAGGTGTACTTTGCTTGAATCATGCTCGGTCCCTCCCGATAATATTGATACCTTTTAGCCCAAAAAACCGTGCGGCGGCGAGGAAGTGGCGGTCGTTGGAATAGACTTCTTTGAAGCTATGTTCTGCGGCGCAGGCGAGGTGGAGGGCGTCGGCCGCGCGGAGGAAGCTGGCAGCGGGAGCGTTGGCCAGCATAAGGTCGAGACGGGCAAGGGTTGGTGCTGAAATGGGAAGCCACTTGAAGGCGGAAGCTGCCTGGTCACTGTAAAACTGGCTCCGCTGAGCCTGATAGCCTTCGAGATCGAGGCGACCTTCGCGGAATGCGCGGTGAAACGTGCAAAGGAGCTCCGCCTGAGCGTGCCACGAAGAGACAATGGGCAGCGTTTTCGCAAGCGCGCGGACGGGGGCGGCCCCCGGTTCGTCCAAATAGAGGCGGACGAGGTAGGTGGTATCAAAAAAGATCATAGCGGACGATCATCCCGATCTTCGGAGATGAGCTCGGTGATGTCGCGGTCGCCCGGCCTTGGCTTGAAGGCTCCGGCCGCCTGGAGTCGGGAAAATACGGGCAGGAGCTTGCGATTTGCCCACGGTGAGGTGTGCGTTGGATCCAATTCTGCTGCGGGTTCCAGCTCTCTTTCCAAGGAGGTGATTACGATCTGTTTGAGGGTCTGGCCACGTTCGATGGCGCGGATTTTGGCTTTTTTATAGAGCACTTCCGGGATGTCGATCGTCGTTTTCATGAAACCAGGATACGGAAAGAGGTATTCCCGTCAATCCGTCTTTCCGTCCTAATGAAGCGGGGTCAAATGTCGAATGTTGAGATATGGCCGATGGTGAGCAACGGGCGGTAGGAAGCGCCGGTCTGCGAGCGCATCGCCGCTAGAATCACGTTGGTAACCACGATGACGCGGTATCGTTTCATGGAGGCTTGTTCTGACACGCCGTTTCAATTGAGCCTTCAGTCCAGAGTATGGCGTTGATGCACAGTTCAACTCCCAAAATCGGTTTTCGGAGGCTCCCATCAGTCGAGCGTCGGTCTTGCCACACCGGCCCACTGGTTTTGCGAACGCGTGACACTTGCCCTTATCTGCGCAAGCCTGACCTTTCCCCTGGCTGGATCCCGGGAAAAAGTGAGCGCTCGCCAATGAACGTGAAACTAAAGTGCCCTCTGCCATTGCGGGACAGTTCCACACAAGAAATGATCAAATAGTCAGGAACTGACCCCATGGCATGCACTTGCCCCACGCTTCGATTCTGAAGCCGAACTGGGAAAAGAACCGCGCCTTGCTCGCGCCATAGGGATGCGCCGGGTTCAGCAGATAGTCCACGATCTTCTCGCGCTCGACGATCAGGTTGTTGGCGTTGGGCAATTTCACTGCATTTCTCGAAGTGTCAGGGATTGGAATGCTCAACCGGGAGGGATGATTGAGTCAGCACGGGTTAAAGCATGACCTTGCATTGCAAAAGATGTCAATTGACTGGATTTGCGTTGATCTCGGCGTCTCTGCGTGGCAGCACCGGCACTGGGACTTGCCGCAGACGGAGAAGGACTCGACAAAGAAGGCCGTGTTCCGCGAGACGGAGGGCGTGACGCGCGAGCAGGTGCTCGCAATTATGGGTTAAGATCCGATCCAGCCAGAACGGCTATGTTACCCACCCACTTCAGCCCGAGCTTCGGCAGCCAACGCGGTCGAAAGGTACCGTTCCCCGGTTGAACAGGCGACCGTGACAATCATTTTGCCCTTATTTTCCGGGCGGCGCGCCACTTCGATCGCGGCACAGAGGTTGGCGCCCGTGGAAATCCCGACCAAGATACCCTCTTCCTTAGCCAAGCGCCGTGCCATGGCAAAAGAGTCGTCGTTGCTCACTTGAATGCATTCCACAATTTGCGGGATCCCATTCGCATCCTTGAGATGAAGGTTCTTGGGAACAAACCCGGCCCCGGTTCCCTGGATCTTGTGAGGGCCTGGCTTGACAGGTTGACCTGCGAGGGTCTGCGAAATAACAGGAGAATCCTTCGGTTCAACCGCTACGGCGGAGAACGATGGTTTCAACGGTTTGATCACCTCCACGCACCCGGTGATCGTTCCCCCGGTGCCGACCGCCGCCACGAAAATATCGACCTTCCCGTCCGTGTCCTCCCAAATTTCGAGAGCGGTGGTTTTCCGATGGATATCTGGATTGGCCGGGTTGTTAAATTGCTGAGGAATCCACGAATTAGGCGTCTCCTGGGACAATTGTTCAGCCCTCGCAATCGCCCCTTTCATGCCTTCAGCGCCAGGAGTGAGCACCAGTTTGGCACCCAGCAAAGCCAACAAGGTGCGGCGTTCCAAGGACATCGTCTCCGGCATGGTCAGGATGAGCTTGTATCCCTTCGCGGCAGCCACAAAAGCCAATGCTATTCCCGTGTTTCCACTCGTGGGCTCGATGATTACCATATCCTTTTTCAGGACGCCACGGTCTTCCGCGTCCTGAATCATCGCAGCTCCAATCCGATCCTTGACGCTGCCAAGGGGATTGAAAAACTCGCACTTGAGTAAAATGGTGGCGTGGACGCCCTCGGTGACTCGGTTCAAACGGACCAGCGGGGTACGCCCCACTGTGTCCACGATGCTGTTGTAGATTCGGCCCATAAAACGATGAGTATGCTGGTTAAGAACCAATAAATTGAGTTCCGAGCACAGCAGGATTGCGGACTGAAAACGGCTCAAGCCGCTCGGAAAACAATCCAAACAAATCCGTCAGATCCTGCGGGAAGCCATCCCGAATCCCGCCTTCAGACCTTGGCCACCTTCGCTCTGGCGGCAGCCTTTTTGCGTTTGACGTGAGCGTGACGACGACGACGTTTTTCGACCTTGCTGTGTTGTTTTCCCATATCAAGCTTTACTTTGCGGTTCCAATACCGTTGTTTCTTTCGGCAAATATGAAGACTTGGCGGCTCCGCTTCAACACCTATTTGTTTTCGATCTGTGCGTGCCTCTTTCTGGTTGCCTGCGAGACGACCAAGGAGGGGCGTCAAAAGAACAAGGAACTCACCGTCATGCGCTTTCACATGGAGGCCAATCCTGACGGCAGTGAGCGGACCCAGACCGTGCCCGTTTACCGCCAGAGCCCCGTCATGGTCCACGTCAATAAATCCGCGTTCCTCGATGAAGGGAGCGTCGCACGAGCAGCCTTGGTGGACGGCCCAGGTGGCGGGTTTGTGATTTCCGTGCAGTTCAACCAGCATGGCACGCTCCTCCTGGATAATATCACCACCACGTTCCGCGGCCAGCGAACGGTGATCCTTGCCCTCTTCCCTGAAACCAGGTGGCTAGGCGCCCCTCAGATCACCAAACGCCTGACCGACGGCATCTACACCTTCACACCCGACTGCACTCGAGAAGAAGCCGAGCGGATCGTCAGGGGACTCAACAATATGGCCAAGAAATTAAAAAATAAATAGACAACCAACCCCCCTCTCGCACCCCCCCTCCCCCACCCGTTCCCCAATCTACAGCCATTGACATTCACATCTCTAGCCGGTGTCTTGGTGGGTAACTCTCTAGGTTTTGGCAGCCTGAGGTCGCTTCCGAGGATCCTCCCAATCGTTGTCCTGTCGGTTTCCCTGGATGCCGCCTCCGCGACGTTCCAGTTCCCGACGGCCAATCGAACACTCGCAAACCCAGGTGGTGAAAGTTCATTTTTTGTCGGCACCGAGGGCAGATCCTGGACTAGCGGGCAGTTCGGATGCGTCCGCTCGGACGGCCATCAACTGCACGAAGGCATCGATATCCGTTGCCAACGACGCGATGCCCGAGGCGAGCCCAACGATCCTGTCATGGCTTCCGCCGACGGTACCGTGGCCTACATCAATCCCCAGGCTGGGCTGTCCAATTACGGCATCTACATCATCCTGCGACACCGTATCGAGGGTCTTGATGTTTACACCCTCTACGCCCATCTCCGGGAACCCAAAAACGGGCTTCGAGCAGGCCAATCCCTCAAGGCGGGCGACGTGATCGGGATCTTGGGCCGAACTTCAAACACGCGGCAGCGCATCACCCAGGAGCGCGCCCATGTTCACTTCGAGATTGACCTTCTCTTGAACGACAGGTTTGTTGAATGGCACAAAAGGAATTACCCAGGCCAGCGTAATGATCACGGTCTTTGGAACGGACACAACCTTATCGGAATAGACCCCACCCCAATATTCAAGGCCCAGGCGGCTCAGGGCAAATCGTTCAGCCTGTTGGAGCACCTTAGAAACCAAACCGAGCTCTGCCGGGTCGTGGTTCGGGATACCCAATTCTCATGGCTGAAGCGTTGCACGCCCCTAATCCGGCGCAACCCGGTGGCTGATCGTGAAGGGTTCGCCGGTTACGAAATCGCCTTGAATTTCAACGGAATGCCTTTCCAGCTCATCCCACGCGCGGCCTCTGAACTAAAAGGCAAAGCAAAAATCGAGCTCTCAAGCGTCAATTCCGCCGAAGCCCAGTCCCACGGCTGCCGCCAACTTGTCCGCAAGGGCCCAAAGGGCTGGGAGCTAACCCAGAAAGGCATCACTCTGGTAGAGTCATTGACCTACTAATAAGCGTACGATGCCCTCCATTGAAAACTACCTCCACGGCTATGACCCCAAAGAGCAGGGCCGACTCTATGAGCAAGCCCGGTTTCTCGAGCCGAGGGTCTTCGATGGAGTCGATTTCTCCTCCCACAACCACGTGTTGGAAGTGGGTTGCGGCGTCGGGGCCCAGACCGAGATTCTTCTGCGAAGATTCCCGAACCTCCGCGTCACCGGAATTGACATCTCCCCTGCCCAGATCGCCCGGGCCGAACACCACTTCGAGTCGTTGCTCGAAATCAAAAATCGTTGCCGCTTCCTGGCCGGCGACGCCGCCAAACTCCTCCCTTCTCCCAACGCCCCCTTCGATGGAGCTTACCTTTGTTGGATACTCGAACACGTGCCGCGCCCGTTGGAGCTTCTGCGAAACCTGCGGCAAGTTCTCTCACTTGGCTCAAAAATTTGCGTGGCCGAGGTGCTCAATTCAACCTTGTTTGTCCACCCGCACTCGCCCGCGTTGACACGCTACTGGGGGGCTTACAACGCCCTCCAAAAATCCCTCGGAGGCGACCCGTGGGTTGGAGCCAAGCTCGGCGATCTCCTCTCTCGGGCAGGGTTCAGCGACGTCCAGGTCCGACCTCAGCCTATCCTGCACGATTGCCGGGATCCTGGTGGCCGCGAGGGCACGCTCCTCTACTGGCGTGACCTCCTCCTCTCGGCCAGCGAGAATCTCCTCGACCGCGCCCTAGTTCAAAAAACCTTGATCGACGAGCTCGAGATCGAGCTCGACCACCTCAGGAAAGATCCAAACGCGGTTTTCTTTTACGCCTTTATGAAAGCAGAGGCGCGGTCATGATCTGCGCGCCGCACTCGCGGGAGCCGCATCGACCTCGGGAACGGACAAAATCATCAGCGGAGGCAAAGACAGGCGGCTATTGCTTTGGGACCTCATCGACGGCAAGAAATCATCTGACATCGCCCTCCTCGATTTTGAGATTGTGACCGTTGCGTCCCGAGGCCCCCACGTCCTGGTGGCCACAGGAGACGGGAACCTCCACCATTTTCTCCCACCCCAAAAAGCAGAGCAAGGCAGGTTGGAGCCACATTCGACGCGGGTTCATGCGCTCGCCGTAGATTCATTGGCAACCCTCGCCGCTTCGCGAAGCCACGATGGTGAAGTCCGCGTTTGGGACCTGAACAAAAGCTCCTTGCGCACAAAATTCATCGCATCCCCAGGACGCCGGACCGCAGCCCACTAGGAGCCCAAGCCAACGCACAGCTCGAGCCCAAAAATAGGATGGCCCGCGTTGGCTACGGTCTGCTTTATGCTCCCGGCCGTGTCCGGGATGGTGGTGCCCTGAGTGAATCCCATGCGACTGTTTCGCGGCGTGCGAACCTGAAGCTGCTTGAAGTGGATCAAAAGGCAAGCGAGGCTCTGGCTCATGGACTCCATCATGTTCGAACTCAGCGTCATCTTTGTCCTGCTCGTTGCCAACGGGGTGTTCTCGATGGCGGAGATCGCGATCGTGTCCGCGCGTAAAGCTCGTCTCCGCCACCTGGCCGAAAGCGGAGACGTCCGAGCCCGCCTCGCCCTGCAACTGGCCGAGTCGCCGAATACTTTCCTCGCCACGGTGCAGATCGGCATCACACTGGTGGGAGTGCTGGTGGCGGCGTTCAGCGGCGCGACTCTGACGGCAAAACTGGCCGCGTCGCTGAAGGACATCGCGTGGCTCGCGCCTTACGCGGACAAGCTGGCCTTCGGCATCGTGGTGGTCGCCCTCACCTACTTTAGTCTCGTCATTGGCGAATTGGTGCCGAAGAGGCTCGGCCTGGGAAACCCCGAGGGCATCGCGCGGGCTTTGGCCGGCCCGATGCGCAAGCTCTCGACAATCACCGCGCCGCTCGTCTCGATGCTAGGCTGGTCCACGGACGGATTACTGAAGCTATTTCGCATCAAGCCGGAGCCTGAAGTGACGGTCACCGAGGACGAAGTGAGGTTGCTGGTGCGTGAAGGCATGAGGGTAGGCGTGTTGCATCCAAGCGAGCCGGCAATGATCGATAGAGTGATGGCGCTCGACCGTGTTCCCCTGCGCGATCTCATGACACCCCGCGCCAAAATCATCTGGATAAACGCCAGCGACGCGCACGAAACCATCTGGCACAAGATCGTGGTCAGCGGCCACACCAGCTTCCCTGTGTGCGAGCAAAACCGCGACCACGCCGTCGGCATGATCACCGTGAAGGCCATTTACGCAAACCTCGCAGCCGGCACGACAGCCAAGGTGGCGGATTTGATGACTCCCCCGTTGGTCGTGCCCGCGTCGCAGTCGGCCAGCGCGTTGCTCGAGAAGTTTAAGCAAACCGGAAAACACGTGGCGCTCGTGGCCGACGAGTTCGGCGGCATCACCGGACTGGTTTCGCTGCACGACATCATGGAGGCGATCATCGGGAAACTGCCCTCGCTCGAAGACCGTCTCAAACCCAAGGCAACGCGACGGGACGACGGCTCGTGGCTTGTGGACGGCATCCTCGACGTCAAGGAATTCGAGCGCACCGTGCCGGATTTCCCCATGCCTGCCTTCGCCCTGCGTGACTATCAGACCGTTGCTGGCTTCGTCGTCAAACACCTCGACCACGTGCCGACGGAAGGCGAATCGTTTCCACTGCACGGCTATCTTGTGGAGGTCATCGACATGGACGGCCATCGTGTGGACAAGCTGCTGTTGCTTCCGCTGAAGCCAGGCAGCACCCCGGAAGCGCGGCCCAAACCATGATCCATTAATCGTCATCGCAATCCCTAACGCTGTTTTCGACGGCATCTCCCGGAGATTAAGATTAGATTCTGAACTCAGCAAAACGACCCTGTTTGGCCTGATGCTCGAGCAACTCCAATTCCCTGCTCCTAACACTACAGCGACACTTTCGAGGCCCGGAGCGCGGCATTCATGCTGCCGCAACGACTCACTGTTAATTTGAGCGCCTTTCAATGCGGAGGTGCCGTCAAGTCCGGACGATTAGGCAGCGTAAACGCCGCGCGCCGGTCGAAAAAGGCAAATGTCGCTGTATTGCTAATCGTAATCCTAGCCAAAAATATTTGAAATTTGAACCACAGAGATACGGAGACACAGAGGGGGAAAAGTTTGGTTTTATTGTTTGGTCTTCTCTGTGCCTCTGTGGTTCAAAATCTGAGAGATAATTCATCGAGATTTAGGATTTAAGAATCTAATCCTAATCGTAATCCACCCCTTCGTTTCAAGGGCAACACCCGAGGATTACGAGTAAACTTACGATTAGGATTACGAAAAATGGAGGGATTGAGGTTGCCCAGCCCGATTGCGATTTCAATCGACTTTGCTGAGGTCTGGGATCAGCCCCGACGGGTTTCATCCGTCTCCGGGCAAGCCTGATTCGTGTTGAGTGCCTGCGTGGATCCTGTCAAACTATGCCATGAAATGTTCCTGCGCGGCTTTCTTCGCGTTCATCACCCTCGTCTGCGCGGGAGAACCTTGCGATGTGAAAAAGTCTGATTCCTTTCGTCGGATCAAATTGCATATCGACAGCGTGCCTGCGATTGACACGCACGATCACCTGAAGCCTTTGTCCATTCTGCAAGGCTCGGTGCGCACCGACCAAGGCATCGGAATGACGCTCTACTCGCTCTGGAGCAGCAGCTACCACTCATTCAAGCTGGAAAGCGCTGGCTGATCGAATACCGAATTTGGTTCGACGAATTCTTTGAGCATGATCAGCATAATTGATGACGAATGGAGCACGGTAAATGAGGTTGAGGATTGAGAAGGGTTTGAGAGGGGTCGCTTGGGAGGAGAATGTTGGGAGAAGGCGGGGAGGATTTAACGCATTGAGGCTGCGCCAGCAGGAAGGATTTGACCGGAGAACCCTCAAGGTGAAGGTCCTCCGGCCTGTCTGCTGTGTGCAGGCTCCAGTCGGCCCGTCCTCCGTAGTCCCGCCATTTGCGGGACGGAGGGTGGACGCTCGGGTTGCGTCCCCGCAGAGCCCTATCCTCCGATGGAGCAAAAGGCAGTGGGTCAGTTTTTGACGCTGGTTG
>CAMBEJ010000099.1 GCA_945865375.1 Akkermansia muciniphila
AATCGAAAGCGCCGGACCATTTCAGCCACGATCTCCAGGAAATGTCGCCGATCCGCGTCGTCACGGAAGATGGCCTTGCGCTCGTTACCCCGGGCAGTAACGTGATACCATCCCCCCAATTTCTCGATCCGCAACGGTCGGGCCATAACAGTCAGGCTTATCCCACTCCCGTCATGTCAATTGTTTAATTGTGAGATGTGACCCCTTGATCTTAGGACATGTTTGACCACCCACTCGGGCTTTTCCATCTCCCGTTTGCGGTTGCCTGTCCGAGCCGACCTGCCCGGCAACGCGTCCAGGGAACACGTTGACCTAAGCGGCTTGCACAGAAGAGTGCCACACCGTAATCTTCAACGATGAGCACGATTTCGGTAAGCGACCTTAAGAAACAATCCCCCAAAGAATGGCTCAAATCGGCGGGCAAGGATGACGTGGTCATCACGTCCAAAGGACAGCCGGTCGCGGTGCTGCTGCAAATTCAGGCAACTTCGGTGGAATCCACCCGCGCGCTGGTGCGCAGTGTTCGCGCACTCCAGGCACAGTCCGCGCTTCAACAAGCCGCCGTTACCAGCGGTGCATCAAAGCTTTCCATGTCCGATGTTGATGCTGAAATCGCCGCCACCCGCCGTCGAGCACGCCGAAGGAAATGAAGATCGTGCTCGACACTAACATCGTCGTCTCGGGCTTGCTCAAGTCTCAATGAAATCCTGCCCACATTCTCACGCTGGGATTGGCTGGCGCGGTTCAGATTTGCCATGACAAACACATCGTCGCCGAATATGCCGAAGTTCTCGCTCGTCCGCGCTTCAAGTTTGACTCAAAGCGCATCAGCGAAGTGCTGAGCAAAATCGAGCCGGACGGTTTAGCCGTAGATGCCAGCGGGGTAACCAACCTGGATTTGCCTGATGTAGACGACGAATCGTTTCTGGCCGTTGCGCTTGCGGCCTCGGTGGACTTCCTTGTCACCGGAAATCTAGCCGATTACCCACCCAACAAGTGCCGGGGTTGCGCGATCACTTCTCCTGCGGCGTTCATGGAATATTGGCGAAAGTTGCGCCACGAAGAATGAGACGGATTCAATCAGTTTCATGCCGTTGCCTGATCGAGAAAAACAAGCCCAGACAACTCGATTGGTGTCACGAAACGCCGTTCTACAGACTCAGGCAGCTCACGAAGGAATTTGGGCCCAGCGGAAGACCCAATTACCGAAGGCATCGGGGCAACGATGGTTTCCGGTTTTCTGTTCTTTACTTTTCAGTCAGCGCTTCCCAGCCAACTCCAGGACCGCAGCCGTCATCGCCAGCACGCCGGTCTTTATAGTGGGTTCCGGCAGCGGGGCAAAGGAGCTGGAGTGCAGGGAAGGCAAGGGCTCGCCGGATTGCTGGCTCGCCGCATACCGTTTTGGGTCAACCGCACCCAGCCAGAACAGGCAAATGGGAATCTTATCTGCGGTCCGACCGAACTGGCTGAAGTCCTCGCCACCCATCACGGGCTTCACTTGGGTCACACTCCCGGCGTCGAACCACTGGGCGAACACACCCTGCAAACGCCCTGTCAAAGTCGGATCGTTGTACAGTGCGGGCACGAATTCATCCGTCACCTCGAAGGTGGGCATCCGATCTTCCGGCATGCCGGCGGCCAGAGCCATGCTGCGGCTGATGCGCTTCACCGAGGCCAACGTATTGGAACGAACCTCATCGGTGAACGAGCGCAACGTGAGCTGGAGTTTGACCTGGTCGGGGATGATGTTGTGCTTGGTCCCCCCGTGGATGGATCCCACCGTGACAACCGCCGCCTTGCCAGGCTCGGTCTCGCGGCTGACGACGGTTTGAAATGCCAGGATCGCCTGCGCGGCCATCACCACGGGATCCTTCGTCATATGCGGCCAGGCACCGTGGCCGCCCTTCCCGCGCATTGTGATATCCAACATGTCCACGTTCGCCATCGCATACCCTTCCACCATCCCTACCGTCCCTGCCGGCAAATCTGCCTTCGCATGCAGAGCGAGGCAAAAGCCTGGCTTCGGAAACCTCTCGTACAGCCCTGCCTTGAGCATCTGGAGGGCACCGCCTCCACGTTCCTCGGCCGGTTGCGCGATCATCACGACAGTGCCGGCCCAATGCTCCTTGAACTTCGCCAGCACCCGCGCCGTGCCTGCGAACACCGTCATGTGAATGTCGTGTCCGCACGCATGCATGACATCCACGGTCTTCCCTTCGGCGTCCACCGTCTTGGCCTTGCTCTCGTAGGCCAAGCCGGTCTGCTCCTTCACCGGCAGACCGTCCATGTCTGCCCGGATCAGCATCGTGGGGCCGTTCCCGTTCCGCAGAACTCCCACTACCCCGAATCCTCCGACGCCCTCCGTCACCTCGAACCCAGCTATTCGAAGCTCTTCCGCCATCCGAGCGGCGGATTCCTTTTCCTGAAACGAAAGCTCCGGATGCGTGTGCAGATGTTTGTACAACGCGTCGAGGGAAGCGTAATCGCGGTTGACCGCAGCGCTGACATCGCTTCGAAGAGCGGCGGACGGTGAAGCGGCTGCCGCATCGGACAGGCCGATGACAAACCACAGCGCGGCTCCAAGCAAGCCCGGTTTCAAATGGGACAGGGTGAGCGAATTCATTTTCGGTCGCGATCCTGACATGTCTCATCTCGGAAAACGAGTGGGAATTTTTGAGATCTTGCCGAGGCAAACAAGGAAATATATCCAAACTTCGGACGTGAATCGACGCCATGAACCAAGGCGGTCGGGTTCGGTTCATGGAGAAGGCTCGGACCCATGTTTTGGGATTATTGACTCTCCACAGCAAGCCGCACGAAGAGGACGGACGCGTCCTCTCCAGGCACCGGAATCAACCGCGCTTCCACTTGTGTTGAGCCGTCCGGCTTGGCTGTTTCGGACAGGATTTCGACGCCTCCTACCGGCACATCCCAGCGTTTGAGATCCACCGACGACTCGATTCGGTATCTCAGCCCTAAGGCGGAAGTGCGGCGACGGTAGGTAAATGTGAATCCTTTCTCGGCGGATCCTCCCCGCGCTTGGAGCGGAGCTGGATCCAGATGATTCGGCGACGATCCAAAGGCGTATTCCGCAAAGTTGGTCAGACCGTCCCCATCGGGATCGGCGTCAGGTCCTGTCAGTTCTGCCGCGGTGCCTGCGGTGAAGGCGGTCGAAGCCCACGCCTGATATCCCGGTTGAGCAGCGGAGTTGGTCGAGCCAAGCGTGGCCTCCTGCAGCCGCACGAACGAACCGGTGCCGTCGGGATAACGACCGATGGAGACCCCTGAAGGCGTCGGGCCGAACGTCAGCGTATCCACGAACCGCACAAGAGTTCCGTCCGACGCCGCTTCGACGAGGAAAAGGTTGTCCCCCTGATCGTTCAATCCAAATGGGGTCAGACTGGCCTGATTCGCCGGATTATCAAAGTCTGACGCCTGCAAAACGAAGCGGGAGCCTGGGCCGATCGTCGTGCCGTCCGGAAACCGGTACTTGCGATAATTGCTCCAAGAATCGCTCAGGAACCATCCTCCGAGCGCCACCGTTTCTCCGGTGAGATTCAGGAGTTCGACGCCGTCCTGGCCGCCTGCCGGGGGTGCCACCATCAGCTCGTTGATCACAATGGGACCCCGAACCTCACTTCCATCGGCGCCCGGCGAACCATGAAACTGGGAGCTGGGCCGCCAGTGAAGAGCGTCGCTCAGCCACGCCGACTTCGCCGCGCTTGTGAGCGGCGCTTCCCGCGGGGATTCCAATTCCAAACTGCTCCCGCGGCCATCGGCCCGGCCCGGCCACGCGGCATCCGTGGAAAAAGAACATGAGAAGATTGGCGCGCCGCTAGCAGCCAGGAACTCAATCGTCTCGCCTTCATTGGAAAGCGAGCCGGACCAAGGCCCGAATACCCGCACACTCCCTTGGAAAAATGGAGAACGAGCATCGCCGTAAAGACCTGCGAAGATGGCAAGGTCCTTCACCACCACGACACGGACACCCGATCCGATCAATGACGGCTTTGGGAATTTGAAGTTCACCGCGTTCGTGATGACGACATCCGAGAGATCCACCGTTCTCTCGGATGTGTTCAATATTTCGAGGAATTCGGTGCCCGGCTGGTCCATGGGGTGAAAATGAATTTCGGACAACACGAGGTTTTCGGCCGAGGCTGCCGGTGTTCCTTCGGGCGAAAAATAAGATTCCACCAGCGCCGACCAATCGGTCCCGGTATAAACGCGCGCCTTCACCACCAGGGGTCGGTCTATCACAGCCACCACGCCTCCTGCCGCGGACCGCGCCGCCGGGTTGACCGCGCCGCCCGGAAGCCGGGGGTCCGAGCCGTCGGTCGTGAAGTAAGCCCGCCCCGTGGCGACGGTGAACGTGACCTCGAAGCCTGCGGGAACGCCGCCGCCAGATGCATTGAGGACCGGGGGAGCCATCGGCCACCATCCAGAGTGTTTGCGCAACTGCTCGATCAGCCGCGTGGTGCGTTGCGGAAAGAACGTATTCCGCAAATATTTCCATTCATTGGTCCATTCCTGGTCGCGATCCCAGGGCAATGGGGCAACGCTGCTTGAGGGTTGCCGTCGGGCGGTCTCCGCCACGATCGCCGTGGCGATTTCGTTCATGCGCGCCTCGTACAACGCTCCGGCCTTCGCCGGGGTGAGAACGCCCTCTCCAAAACAGTGCTTGTAAACCCGATCCCTGAACAACACTCGAAAGTCCGCGTACGACATCAGCCGCGTGAAGATCCCGTCCGGGGCATCCTGATCGGTGCAATCCGCAGCAACATCCTGCAGCGTGATGTCCGAGTCCTGTTGAAAGAATTTCCATCCGCCACGATCCGGAAATCTAGGACCCGCCGCGCCCCAGTTGTGTTGCGAGGACCAGTCCCAATCGTTGCCCGCGTAAAAGCTCAAGATCATGTAGTCGCAAAGATTGGTCACGTCCACCCAGCGCTTGGCCTGCTGGTAATTCCCCAGGCTCGACTTGACGGAGGCCCATGCGCTCTGCCACGAATCCCCGTTGGCATGCTCGCTCCCGGTGGTGGCACCCCCTGTGAAATGAAAATCGTCGGCCGAACCCGGGACATAGCTCGCCATGAAATCCTCATCGGGATGTTCGTGGATGTGATAGATGCCGTGGTAGGCGCCGTTGAGAAACATGTGGACCTGCCGGCCATGTTTTCCGGGCTGGCCCATGAGGATCTGCATTTCATCGATCCACGGGTTCCGCACGAGCTGGGCATCTCCGCTTCGTGTCACCGGCGGATTCCCATAGGGTGTTGGCGGATTCTCGCGCGTGCCAAGCCAGTAGAACGTGTCGTGCGAATGGCTGCGCAAACGCAATTCCTTGAATTGGGTCGCCGCTTGCCCCGGCGCCATCGATCCCCGCGCAAACACGGGATAGCGCAATCGTGACTGGCCGTAATCGAAACGGAATTTGGCGGCCATGCTGGCCTTGGGCGAACCGAAGCTGGACGTTCCCGTGCCTTCGATCCCGCAGTCCACTTGAAACCCTGGCTCCAGGTTCAGCGGATCCACGAGCTCCACCGAAGCCAGGCGCTCCGTGGCGTTCACCGAACCCGACACGACCACGGACACGGCGGGCAGGGCCAGGAACGCGTCGTCTATCAACGGCCCGTAAACGGCGTGCCGCGTGATGGATGTTTGCAACTGCGATTGCCCCACCACGCCGTCCACGGTGGGACCCGAGACCCCGTTGATGAACAAATATGTCTGCGTCGCCACGGGCGAGTACGCCGCCGTCGGATTGACCGCGATCGCGCGCACAATCCGAAGTCCGCGCGTGGTTCCGGAAGTGTTCGGCGTCACGTTGATCGGACCCGAATAAACGGTCCCCGTTGTGGCTGTCGGCCGGGTTCCATCCAGGGTGTAGTGGATCGTGGAACCGGGTCGCGCGGCTTTCAACTCGAGTGGAAACGCCTGGGTGTGGAAACCGTGCGGACGGCTGAAAGTGACAGCGTTTTCTCCGGCCCCGGCAGTCGTACCGTTTGCCTTGCCCGGTGTCGAGATTGTCAGATAACCCAGACTGTCGTCTGCACCGTATCCGTAGGAAACCCCCGGAAACTGGTTTGGAAAGCGCCATTCGCTGGCGATTGTGACGCCATCCGGACGCACCAGAGCCACCCATTCCCCATCCGTATCCAGAGAGAAATTCGCGTGCAAGATCGACGAACCCGAGACCGGCGAGCCCGTTCCATCAGCCAGGATGAGCAGGAACTCGTTCGGTCCCAAGCGCCTTTCCGGGAACTTCCACTGGCGCAAGTTCTGAGGGTCGTCGGTCAGGTACCATCCGGTGAGATCCACGGACTGCGGCAGATCGTTCCGCACTTCGATCCACTCCTGCGGATCGTTTTTTTCATTCGGAACGCCTCCCACTTTGCCGGCCATGATTTCATTGAGGCGCACGTGTGGTTCGATCACGGGCAACTCGAACACCGCTTCGACACGCAGCCCAGCACGGTCCGTTGCACGCAGACGAAAGCGCGCGATCGTCGCCCCTGCGGGGAGAGGAACCGCGAGCACCAACACCCCGGCTGTGATCTTGAACAACGCGTTGTGGTCATCCCCAGGCCCCGCAACGAACTGGAACACATGCCCATCAAACTCGTCGGAATCGGCCGCTTGAAGACCCGCCACCGTGTGGCCAGGAAGGGCCGCTGCACTGATCGAACTGGCATCCAGCATGATGGCCGTGGGCGCATGCGAAGCGACCAGTTGCACGGCCAAAGCACTCTCGATGAATCGCGCCGGATCTGTGGCGTCGGCCCCACGAACGCGCACGGAATAAGTTGTCCCAGGTGCTTCCGTCAAGAAGTTGTAAGGCCTTGGATGAAGGTCCGCTCCAGCGAGGGTGAACTTTGTGTTGTCCGTGTCCCCCGCCCCGGTTGCAAATGAAAAGATGTGCGTGGCGGCAAACTTTCGGTCTATCGCCCGCAACCGCCCAATCGAAAGTGTCTGGCTCGGAAAAAACTTGGAAGGCTCCAACACCACATCGTCGGGGGTAGGAGGCACCGTCACTTTTTCAAGCGTGAGCGCCTGCCATATCGGGTTCCTGTCGCCCCCTTCGTTCGCGCCAAAAAGACTCCCCATCTCCACCACCACCGAAGAGGCCGTTGACGCAAACTGGTAGGTGTAAAGCGTCGCGCGACTCCTGGAGTACGTTTGACCCGGGGACGAGCCCAGCGAGGTGATCTCATCCACCGCTTCTCGCCCGTTGACACGGATGTCCCAGCGGCGGTTCTCCGCCCCGTTCCCCGAGATCAAGATCTGGAGTTTGTATTCCTCGCCGGACCTCACCGCGAGGGCCGCCCGCAAGCGTTCTCCAGAGCCGGAGTTCGCCCATCGAATATCCTGCAAGATCTCCTCGAGTTCATTCGCGTCAACACTGACGCCGAACTCCGGCTTCGTCTGCCATGGGGACACCTGCTGAGGTCCCACGAGGGTTGCACCCGGAATTCCAAGCCGGTCGGGCAGAAAAGTGATCCCCCGCACCACGCGGGCCGGATCGTTCGCGCTGAAGTTGATCGCATAGACGATGTCGCCCTCGAGATCTAGATCTTGCGGGCCGGTGATCTGCCGTATGGAGCCCAGTTTGACCGATGTCGCGCCATGCGCCACGACCCCTGCCCCGGCCAGCAGAATCCAAAGACCCAACGCAAGGCGCATTAAATTCATCACTCTGTTTCCGAAGCCGACGACACAACGATTCATCGCTGGCGGCAAGCATGAATCACTTTGTGGTCAGAATGAAACTTTTTCGACCAGTCCGAATACGTTTATTTAGAAAAAACGCGAGGAACCAAACGTGCTTCTTCTCGAGTCGAGTGCCCCAGAATGCCCTTCAGGGCTGAAGCGTGACCGAGACTCGTGCGAAGCGGCTGAGGTTGGAATTCGGAGCCACATCGCGCACGGCGACGGATTCCCAATCTTCGCCGAGACTCGTCACGACTGGGGTCTGGCCGGCCGACCACTCCATGAGATCGCCGGAAAACTCAACCGCGTACGCAAGACCTGCGGGGCTGGGTCCTTTGCGCCTGAGGAATTGCACTTCAAAGAGATTGTCGAGTGCACCAGAAACAACGCGGGCGGCTGGAAGACCATTGGTGCCCATGGGTGTGACGGGATGGGCGTCGGCGAGGCGGGGATCCAGGTTATAAGCAAACTCCGCGAGATTGTCCGCGCCATCCCGATCGGGGTCGGCGTTGGGTTGACTGTCAGGGCCGGTCAGTCCGAGAGCGGAAGCCCACCTCTAATAGGGGTTCGGGGGTAATGAATAGAGGACTTCGAGCGTGGGACGCTGCGCTAAGCTGGATGGGGTCTCAGAGGATTTGAAGGTCCAGCCATCGCCGTAACTGCTGCTGGGAGGACTGATGACCCAACCTCGATTGGGGGTGCCCACTCCGAACAACTCAATGTCGGCGGTAACATCGAAGATGGCCGTTCCACCATCGACACTTGGGACGAGGGAGACTGTCGGAGAAAGCCTCGCTTCAATATCATTCAAGCTCACACCGCCGACCAGGCTGCTCCAGGTGTCGGTGTCATCCCATCGGATCAGCATCCGGTGCAATCGGAATCGATCATAGGAGGCGAAATCGAATCCTGTCGTGTTGCGGGGCGTTTGCGGCAAGAGTTTGGCGGAGTGTATTGTTGCCGTTTGGGGCACCTGATTCAGGCTGTTTCCGATGATGTTCTCGAACCGCACGAGAGCTTGACCCACCTGATTGCCTGCGGCAGTGGATGTATCCAGGTCGACGGTGAGATTGAGCGATCGGGCGTGGTTGGTGCCAGCATGCTGCTGCCAAAGCATGGTGTCGCTAGCGTTTGTGTAGCTGTTCAATCCCTGCCGAAACAGGGTTCGCTTGACGACAGGGTCGGAAGCGAACGGCCCAATAATGGGGCGCACTTGGGCCGCGGCGCCAGCGTGGGTCGGGAGATCATACATGTCCTCGAGCATGCGCAGCAGATTATGATGAGTCCATGTGCCTTCCACGACGGTGCCGTTCCGGAGATTAGCACCGTGGAAGACGGTGAGAATTCGATTGTCTCCCTCGTAGTCGTCCTCGTCCCATGTGATGATTAAAAGACTGTTGTGAGCTCTGGCCCAAACCGCATAGGCGTTGAGGTTGTCCCGGAGCCAGTCATCCCCCATACGCCCTGTGCCGTCGTGCATGTCATGCTCCTGGTTTGGGATGACGAAGCTGACGGTCGGGAGTTGCGTGAAGTCGGTTGGGAACTGAGTAAAGGCCAGGTTTGAGGAGCTGGGAAGGTGGTTGGGAGAGGTGGGCGGTCCCTTCACGACCCAGTTCGCCTAAGGATTATGCTTGCGGCGGTAAGAGACGCTCGTCGACTGAGGGTTGTAGTGGGCCCAGTCAGCGGTCCCGGCGGACTCAATCTGCTCACTGTAGCCCGCAAAGGTCAATCCCGCAGCCAGAAGCTCAGCACCCAAGTTTGCCGTGCGGAAGGGATAGGTGCTCGTGGTGCTTGTGAAAAAATTTGGCGGCAATTCGCTATCCAAAACTGCTTGATTGGAACCCGAGAAGAGGTGGAGGTAGTTGGGCTGGCTCGGATGCTCGAGGGCGAACATCGAATTGAACCACACCCCACCCTTGGCGAGCGAATTGATGTAAGGCGCGTTTGTCAGGTCCCCGATGATTTGGCCGAGTGTCCTATTTTCCTCCACCACGATGACCACGTGCTCGTATCGCGGTGGCGCTGCGGAGAGGGAACCCAAAACGATTTGAAGCAGGAAGATGCACTTCAACTGAAGCCCCAATACGCGTGGTGCCTGTGTCCCAATCTTTATCATTTCCCTTGAGATCTTACAGCCCTGCCAGATGCGTTTCCGCGTCGCCGAAGCGTCCCAACTTTGCTCCCATGCGGTCGATGAGAGAGAGGTACAGGCTGCAGAGCTTGCGGTTGTCGTCGCCTTTGTCGCTGTAATCCAGGACGCGGCCGGTCTCAAGCGTGCCACCCAAGCCTCCTGCCAGCAGCACGGGCACCTTGCTGTTGTCGTGCCTGGTTCCCGACCACATGTTTGAAATGAAGAGGAGGCACGAGTTATCGAGCACCGTGCCTTCACCTTCGGGCATGGCGTCGAGGCGTCCAGCGAGATAGGCAAGCTGGCTGCAATAGTAGCGTGACACCCTTTCGTAGGCGTCGGATTGATCGTCGTGCGACGCGGGATGATGCGCGAGCCGCACATCAAGAAAAGGATAAAAAAGCCCGGAAAGATCGCGGCAGAGCAAGAGCGTCGCAACACGTGTTTTATCCGTCTGAAAGGCGAGCGCGATGATGTCGCACATGAGCCGCATGTGGTCACGGATGTCTTCCGGGAGTCCGTTGTCGGGCCGGGGCATCAGGACCACCGCCAGGCCACGGTCCCTGGCGTTCTGTTCAGCCTTGGACAACGATGATCGTGTTTGCTCGATGCGTTTCTCCACTTCGCGGACGCTGGTCAGGTATTCGTCCAGTTTGCCTTTGTCGGCAGAGCTGACTCTGCGGCTCAAACTCACCGCCTGCTCCTGGACGCGATCCAGAATGCTTTGGTAGCGGCGGTTGCCGCGGTTCTCGAAAAGGGAGTCAAACGCGAGCGACGGATACACTTCCATCGGGACCGGCGAAGTCGCACTCTGCCAGGAAATGTGCGAGCTGTAGGCCATCGAGAAGTTCGTCTCGTGGTAGCCTGTGATCGGTTGCTCGCAGCCCAGGACCATGCTGGGCTGAACCGTCTCCTGCCCGATACGATTGGCCAGAACTTGATCCATGCTGATGTCACCCTTGAGCACCGCGCCCCGAGTGAGCGAAGCGCCGGACAGGATGTTTCCAGTCTGCCCCGGATGAATGCCGACGCCCGTGGCGTGCTTATTGAAAAGGCCGGTGATGAAATTCATTTTGGCCTTGAATGGCGCCATCGGTTCGAGGCTCTTGCCCAGTTCCATTTGCGCGCCGGAACCCTTGGCCCACCAGTGCTTCGAATTGATGCCGTTGCCCATGAACAACGCGGCAAAGCGTTTGGGAAAGGGACCGGGCGCGCCATTCCCAGCCAGGGCAGCGCCCCAAACGGAAGTCGATTCCATCCAGGGCAGCGCCATGGCCACGCCCGCGCCCCGGAGAAAGGTCCGGCGGGAAACCCGTGAACGGGCGCTCCCATGATCCTGCGATAGATGGCTTGTTTTCATTTCTTGTGGCTATTCAGGTGAGCGCTCGCGAATAACGCAAATCTGAGTGCTGAAACAGGAACGGATGTTCTCATAAAATATCATTCGCGTCCATTCGAGTTATTCGCGGGCAATTCTTTCTTTTGGTCATTAGCGGCTGACCTGAGCGGTTCCTATTTCTTCGCGGCATCTTTCTGGGTTCGTTGGTTCAGGAATTGCGGGCTTGTCACGATGTTCTCCACCAAGGTGCTGAACCGATAATCATTGGCGGCGAGCTTGGCGCGCATCGTTCGGATTGTTGAATCGTCGGAAACCAGGATGCTCCTTTCCAATGCGTAGGCTAAAATTTTTCGACAGAGGTTCTCCAAAAAATCGTCCTGCCGACGCTTCCGCACATAGTCTCGCAACCCGTCGAGACCGGTGCCTTCCACTCCATCGGGAAAAACAGCGTGCGTCTCCACGGGGCGTCCCCCCAGGTCAACGGCCCGGAGCTCTCCGATGGGACCGTAGCTCTCAAAGACCAACCCGAATGCGTCAAATCGCGCGTGACAGGCGGCGCAACTCTTGTCTTCGCGATGTCGAGCCAAAGTCTCTCGCAACGTCAGATTGCCAAGCTTCGCCTCATCACCCGGCAGTTCGGGGACGGTGGGCGGTGGCGGCGGGATCGTCTCTCCCAGCAAACGGCGCACGACCCAGTATCCGCGTTTCACCGGGCTCGTGCGCAGACCCGGCGAGTTCCGGGTCAGAAAAACAGACATCGGCAGCAGACCGCCCCGGCCGTACACATGAGCGTTATCGATGCGCATCCATTCTTGTGGACCGGCGTGGGAATTTGGCATCCCATAGTGTTTCGCCAGGATTGGATTGACGAATGTGCGGTCCGCGAAGAGGAAGTCGAGCACCGGGCGGTCTTCGCGAACGACGTCGAGAAAGAAGCGGATTGGCTCCTCGAACATCGCCTGGCGCAATTCGTTATTGAAAGTTTTGAAGCGCTCTCGGTCAACGCTGTTGTGCTCCTCAAAACGGCGGAAATCCAGCCAGTTGCCACCGAACTCCGTCGCGAGCGCCCGAGCGCGACCGTCCTTGAGCATCCGACGCGCTTCGGCCAGCAGGACTTTGGGACGGTGCAAGTCCCCCGCGGCGGCGCGGGCGAGCAAGAGCTCGTCCGGCATGCTGGACCAGAGAAAATAGCTCAGCCGGCTGGCCAGGGCATGGTCGGGTAGCGGATGCACTCCCCTGCCTTGGGCGACCTGAACGCGGTAACAGAAGTGTGGCGACACCAGAATGCTGGCAACCGTGTCATGGATCGCCACTTCATGACTCAGACCCTCCTTGCTTCGCAGATCACGATAGAAGCCCAGAAGTTCGTCGCGCTCAACTTGTGACAACGGGCGCCGGTAAGCACCCTCGGCAAAGGTCAGGATCGCCTTAAGATGGCTGGGCTCCGCAGCCAAACGCGCTGTTTCAACCCAACGAATCTCGGCGGAGATGTTTTTGAAGTAAAACTCGATGGCCGCGATGGCGTCCCCCTCGCCGCCGTTGCGCCGTGCCTTGATCAGATAAGCCTCGGCCAGACGCTCAATTTTCGCCTCTGAAGTCACGTCTTTGTCCTCCGACCGCGCGAAGTCAAACTCCGCCCCTTGCATGAACCGTGGCGGCTCCGCGCGTTCAAAGAAGATGAAGTCCTTATACTGCCGCATCGGAGCGGATGTAATGAAATCCAAATCCCTCCAGAGAGCGTCGAGTTCCCGTTGTCCGATCGCGTCGAGAATCAACTCATAAAGGGGCGCGTCATCGCGGAAATAGCCGACCATGAGATGGAAGCCCGCGCTCAACAATCGCCCTTGGCTCTCCTTGTCTTCCTTGAGAAAGATCAGGCCTCGCTCCGACACGTAAAATGTGTCCGGGAATATTTTACAGAACCCCGCGAGCGCCGCCTCAAAACGGGCGCTCCCGGCATTGTCCGGAGGCGAAGCAAGGGCCTGTTCGATCTCGGCGTTCAAGGACGATTTGTCTTCGGTTTTCGCTTCGCCGCGAAATGGCGATGAACCTGGCTGGTAACGCGCTCGATTGGTTGCGTACTGGCGATCCTTCCAGAGGACGATCGGTTGCGAACCCGGGGCGATGCCTCGGACAGCAAGGTTCTTCACCTCCGGTTTGAGCGCCTCGCGGAGTCGGATCACGAAGTCACTCATCTCCTTGCAGCCGCTTTCCACACGGACACGATCGTTCATGTCCGGGCCGGGAAGTTCGCGCCATTTTCTTCGAAGCACCACGAATGGACCGGATTCGTCACGACCTTCCTCCAGCGCCGACCAGATCGTCGCGAGATATTTCGCGCTCAACCGCGCCTTGGCAGCGAGGTCGGAGAGCGCCGCCCTGGGCTCGCCAAGAGCGGACCGGTTCTTGAAACGCCAGGCGGCCATGAAATAAGCGTCGAAATGGGTGGGTTGGCGCTGGTAGAAATCCACAATGCGTTTCACGCAGTATTTGTCGCGGTCCGGTTCAGTCGCCATCGCATGCGGCGCGAAGTCGAATCCATCCGGCTTCAAGACGAGATGATCGGCGACCAGCCGGGCGGCCTCCAGGTACTTTTTCAACAAAGTCGGCGACATCGCCAACGATTCACCTGAATTGTCGAAGCCCGCCTCGTTGGCCGGATCGACGGGGAACTCGCGCGTCGGTCGGATGTCCGCGCCTGTCAGGTCGCGGATGGTGTAGTCATACTCCGCATTGCTTAACCTGCGCGACAGCACGACTCCGGGATCTCCGGCGTTTCGCTCCGCTTGATAGCCGCGGAATTGCTGAATCCACTCGATGATGTTTTTGCGAACCTCTGGCGGTGGATGCTGTTTGGCCTCCTCGGGAGGCATGTCATTCGTCTTGAGCTTTTCGAGCAGGAGTTCCCATTGCCGGAAGTCTTGTGCGACGAGTTCCGGGTTCAAGTAAACGGTGAGGTCCAGCTTTCCTTTGCGCTTCTCTTTGTTGTGGCATTCGAAGCAGTAGGACTCAAGGAATGGACGCACCGTGCGCACAAAGCGGCGTTCGAGATCACCGTTGGAACGGGCTGGTGCAGCTATGCTCAAGGGAATGGATTCCCCGACCAGCAAGGGCACGAAAACCCACGCGCACACCCAGAGCCAGACTGTTCTAAGACCGTTCATTTACGGATGATTCGAACACGGCGAACTGTTCAGTGAAAAATTGGTTGCTGACGGAAATCACCTTTTCACAGTTCAATCAAATGTCTCAGAATGTGAAGGTTGGGACAAGCAAAATGGCGTTGTGGCCTGAGGCAGATTGTGTCGATACCCCCTCTGTCCTGGCCAACACCCTGAGCTCAGCAAAACGACTCTTTTTAGCCTGATGCACGAGCAACTCCAAATCCCCGCTCCTAATCGTCATCCTAATCGTGATCCATCCCGCTGTTCCAAGGACAACACAACACCCGGGGATTACGATTGCGAAAAGCGGAGTCATAGGGGTTGCGCATCCAGATCACGATTTCAACCGGTTTTACTGAGTCCTGACACCTGTGCGGCACAATCTCCGTCTCTATTTCTGCTTCAGCCGAAAGAAGCCCGCAACTCCGCCGACCGAGTTTATCGGAACAGATTCGTCTGCCCGATGCCACACACAATCACGTCGTCAGCGGGGTCGCCTTCAACACACTACCGGCATGTTGTTCGCGTTCGGATTGACCGACACCGTAACGCCCTTCGAGATGTTGACGGACGTGTAGTGATAAACGACATTCGGGTTGTCCGCCATGTTGAGGACGGTGTTCGCTGTCAAATCGAACGCGCCGTCGCTGCCATTGCTGTCGCTGTTCACCTGCGCCCGTGCGCTCAAACACCAGCCGTGGACGAGTATCAGCAGGAGCCCGACAGAGCACAGGAGTCTCCGAGGTGTCCTTCGCCTCGGCTGAATTCGGGGCGGCAGTTCACGGATAAAGGCCCACGATACTTCCGCTACTTGCCCATTGTCATAAGTCACTCTGAAATGGCTGCCGAGGTCGTCGTCCACTTCCACGCTTACGGGGACGGCCTTCGTGGATATGCGGTTCGCCTTGCGAATGGTGGCGTGAGGTTCGAGGAAGCAAAGGCCGTCCGCGAACTCAACGTCAAAAGCATCTTCCCAACCCAAGTAGCGGGCGTTGCGGACGCGGGAAAAAATGGCTTTGCCGTACGGTTTTTTGAGTTGCATCCCTGTTTTCATAAACGTCCTTCGTATTTCAAATCAGCGATTAGTTTGATCAGCTTTCGGTCTGGAATCCAGCCTTCGACACCCACCAGTCGGTCCAGGTCCAGCCGACCAATGAGATGACGTTTGCCATCATAGACGTGGACATGTCGAGGCTCGTGGTCGCCGATGAATCACTCCAAAATGTAGCCACTTCGCCGGATGTTGCCCATAGCCCAAAAAGAGGAGACGGCCCCGATTTGGGTGGTCTCTAAGCAAGCAGCGGCTTCACAACCTCACCGCTCACATCGGTCAGGCGGAAATCGCGACCCTCAAATCGGTAGGTGAGCTGGGTGTGATCGATGCCCATGCAGTGAAGCATCGTCGCGTGGAAGTCATGCACGCTGACCGGGTTCTCGACGATGTTATAACCGAAGTCGTCGGTCGCGCCGTAAACCAAGCCCGGCTTGATCCCGCCGCCGGCCATCCAGACGGAGAAACATCGCGGGTGATGGTCGCGCCCGAAGTCATCCTTCTTGATCTCGCCCTGGGAATAAGCCGTGCGCCCAAACTCGCCGCCCCAGATCACGAGCGTGTCCTCAAGAAGCCCGCGTTGCTTGAGATCCTTGATCAACGCAGCGCTGCCTTGGTCGGTGTTTTTGGTCTGGGTCTTGATGCCATTGGGCAAGCCGCCGTGATGGTCCCAGTCGCGATGGCACAGTTGGATAAAGCGAACGCCGCGTTCTGCGAGTCGCCGGGCCAGTAGGCAGTTGTTCGCGTAGGACGGCTTGCCCGGCTCTGCACCATACATTTCAAGGGTTTCCTTGGGCTCCTTTGCAATGTCCACCAGCTCCGGCACACTCGTTTGCATGCGGAACGCCAGCTCGTAATTGTGGATGTGCGTGGCGATAGCCGGATCACCCAGCGCGCCGAGTTGTTTGCGGTTCAATTCCTGCATCGCATCGATCAACCGCCGCCGCGCCTTGCTGCTCAAGCCCGGCGGGTTGGACACGTAAACCACGGGGTCGCCCTGATTGCGAAACTGCACCCCCTGGTGGTTGGCGGAGAGGAACCCGTTGCCCCAATAGTGCCCTTGCAACGCCTGCCCGCCGCTGCCGCTGGTGAGCACTACGAACGCCGGGAGATCCTCGTTCTCGCTCCCCAAACCGTACGCAAGCCACGCGCCCATGGTCGGCCGGCCAGGCTGTTGATTGCCCGTACCCATGAACGTGACCGCCGGATCGTGGTTGATGGGCTCAGTGAACATCGAGCGGATGATCGTGATGTCGTCCGCGATGCCGCCGATGTTTGGCAACATGCTGCTCAGCTCGACGCCAGATTTGCCATACCGTTTGAACTCGAAGGGCGAGCCCACACAACGCAACACCGCCTGGCCCGCTGTCATGCCGGTGATGCGCTGTCCCTTGCGAATGCTGGGCGGCAGTTCCTCTCCGGTCATCTCTTTCAATTTCGGTTTGGAATCAAACAGATCAAGGTGCGACGGAGCGCCGGATTGAAACAAGTAGATGACGCGTTTGGCCTTGGCAGGGGCGTGCAGGATCTTGAGTGCGCCTTTGGATTTCAAACCACCTCCCGCTTCGGCGCGGAATAGTCTCGGGTTCAACAACGAGGACAACGCGAGCGCGCCGAGCCCTGTGGTGCTGCGGGATAGAAACGCGCGTCGGCTGAGTGTCCTCTGGATGTCGTCTTGAAAAATCATGGCAGCTATTTGGTGATGGTCTCGTTGAGGTTCAACAGCACATTGGACACGGCGGTCATCGCGGCCAACTCGGCGGGATCAGCCTGCCCGGCCAATGGCGATTCACCCACCTTCAGCAACGCTTTCGCAGCGTCGGGATCCTGACGGAAGCTCGCAAGTTGCTCCCTGTAGGTTTTTTGCAACACCATGATTTCGTCGGGCTGCGGCGGACGGCCGAGCGTGTGCCGGAAAGCGCGCACGAGCCGTTTGTCCACACTCTTAGGCTCTTCGCGCAAGACCCGTTCCGCGAGGCCGCGAGCGGCTTCGACGTAGGATGGGTCGTTCATGAGCACAAGCGATTGCAGCGGCGTCTGCGTGCGCTGGCGGAGGAATGTACAGACCTCGCGGTTCGGCGCATCGAACGTGGCGAATGAGGGATAGTGCGCGGATCTTCGCCAGAAAACATACAGGCCGCGACGATAAAGCGCGTCGCCTTTGTCCTGCTCGTACTGGGCATCAACGCCGTCCCAAATGCCGGGCGGCTGATAGGGCTTCACGCTCGGACCGCCAATCTTATCATTGAGCAGACCGGCCACCGCGAGCGCGTTGTCGCGGACAAATTCAGCATCGAGCCGCACCCGCGGTCCACGCGTGAAAAGACGATCATAGGGGTCGCGCTCAAGTTTTTCCGGAGTGACTGCGGCGGACTGCCGGTAGGTGGCGCTCGTCACCATCAGGCGGACAAGCCCTTTCACGTCCCAGGCGCCGACCGTGCGCGGCGCAGAGTCTCGTCGCCCACTCCGTGTTGGAATGCCACCGTCGCGGAACTCCACGGCCAGCCAGTCGAGCAATTCCGGATGGCTCGGCCATTCGCCCTGGGAGCCGAAGTCGTTGATGGTTCTCACCAGTCCCGTGCCGAAGAACACCGACCAATATCGGTTCACCGTGACCCGGGCCATCAGCGGATTCTCTCTGGCAACGAGCCATCGGGCGAGCGACAACCGGTTGGCCGGACCCGCCGGAAGCGGCGGCAGCGCAGCAGGCGTGCCAGGTGTAACCTTCTCCCCTTTGGTGCGAAAATCACCCCGCACGAACACGAAGGTGTCCCGCGGCGGTTCCATCTCCTCCATCACCAAAGTGGTGGGAATATTGCCATAAAACGCTTCCTTGTGTTTGCGCGCTTCCACCAGGGCGGTCTCCGAGCGCAAGTAATCCACCGCGTAGTTCTCTTTGTAAAATCGTTGTAGCTCGCCGCGCTCGTCATCGGTCCGATTGCCTCGGGATTTGGCGAGGATCGGCAGATACCCGTTCAAGGTGTGGGCGCGTGCGTCCTCGGCTGTGAGTGCTCGATGGTGGAAACGCAGGTCATCCAACTGCCCTTTAACCATCGCCTCTCCGTTGCGCGAGCCAATGCGCACCGGCTCATTGTTCACCATCGTGCCCGTGAGTTTATCCTTCTCGACATCCAAGTCGCGGACGCGACCGTTCACGTAGACTTTCACCCCGGAGGCTTTTCCAGAACCATCGTGGGTTGCCAAGACATGGAGCCATTGGTTCTTGGAAAACTTGTCCTTCGTTCGAACCTTCAACGCATTGTCCGGCCAGGTGTTGATCAGATGCACTTGGAATCGTTCGTCCGCGAACAAGAGATCGAAACCCCGAAAGCCAGGGCTCTTCTCCATCTTGCTCAACACCGCGCCGTCGCCCTCAAGCTTCACCCAGGCACCGTAGCTGAAGGCATTGGTCCGCTCGAAAGTGACAAGCGAGCCGAAGTCGGCGTGCGCCTTGCCGTCGAGCTTCAACGCCTTGCCGAGGCGACCTTCCACAAACTCGGGTTTCCCGGCCTCGACAATCCTGCCCTCCGCTCCTCCTGCCGACGACGCGACCGCAAGAGATTCGTCAAAGGCAAGCAGGGCTATCAATCCTTCCTCGTTCGGTTTGGATGGCATCTCGCCATGGGTTTCGCGTTCCCACTTCTCCTGGGTCTCACCCAGTTCACTGACTCGATCCTTCAAAGTCTTCTCCGCATCCTTCAACGCGAAGTCGGCTTCCACAAATTTCAACGCCTGATCCGAGGTCGGCACAGGCATGCGCGGGGGTGGATTATCCGTGCGAATGCGATCCAAGCCTTTCTCCGGGACATTGTGAAAAAAAGCGTACAACCGGTAGAACTCCTTCGTCGTCATCGGATCGTACTTGTGATCGTGACACTCAGTGCAGCCCACCGTCAGGCCCATCCACACGGCGCCGACGGTGTTCACACGATCCACGACATACTTGTTGAGATACTCGTCGGGATCCGCGCCCCCTTCGTCGTTCGTCATGTTGTTGCGGACAAAGCCCGTCGCGAGGCGCTGGGACTGGCTTGGCTTGGGCAGCAAATCGCCGGCGAGCTGCTCAACCGTGAACTCGTCGTAGGGTTTGTTGTCATTGAAAGTTTTGATGACCCAATCACGCCAGAGCCACATGAAACGCACGCCGTCGAAGTGGTAGCCGCTGGTATCGGCGTAGCGCGCGAGGTCCATCCAGTTTTGCGCCATCCGCTCGCCGTAGTGCCGCGACGCCAGCAGCCGGTCCACGAGTTTTTCGTACGCATCGCGCGATTTGTCGGCGAGAAAGGCATCCACATCGTCGATGGTCGGGGGCAATCCGGTCAAATCCAGGGTGGCACGGCGGATCAATGTGGCCTTGTCCGCTTCAGCATTCGGCTTTATCGCTTCCTTTTCGAGCCGGGCAAGCGTGAAATAATCAATCGCGTTGCGAGGCCACTTCGGGTCCTTCACTTCTGGCAACTCCGGACGTTCGGGCGGGATGAATGACCAATGCTTCTTCCATCGCGCGCCTTCCTGAACCCATCGTTTCAACAAAACCACCTGTTCCGGCTTGAGCGGCTTGTTGTGTTTGGGGGGTGGCATGATCTCCTCGGGGTCCGTCGAAATAATGCGCTCCACCAAAGTGCTCTGGGTGAGATCCCCAGCCACCAGCGCGTGCTTGCCCGATTTGAGCTCCTTGAAAGCGTCCTCCTGCACATCGAGGCGCAGACCGGCTTTACGCTTTTGTTCGTCCGGTCCATGGCAGGCATAGCAATGCTCGGAGAAGATGGGGCGGATGTCGCGGTTGAAGTCAACCTTGGCGGGGCCGGCTGGCGCTTTGGCCAAACAATTCGACGCGCATGTCCACGCCAGCAACACGGCCAGCAGCCACCTACACCATGATTGGATCGGAGACAACGCACTCTTCATATGTCAAGACTCCAGACTGAAAATCACCATAAGCCAAAACAATCGTTCCCGCCAAACTTTAAAAAAAACGAGGCGACTGGGGAAGTCGTGCGATGCCAAACCAATTCACTCTCCTCCGCATCCCAAGCCGCCCCGATACCGCTCGGATTTTGAAAAGTAAGAAAACAGTGGGCCGTGACAAGGACAATCTTCACATTACCCTCATCAAGGATTTTCTTCGATGCCGCCGCGAGGTGCAAGGCCCACAAGGCGCAGCCCGGACTGCTTCGCCCAAACAGGACTGACACGCTTGGCCAATCCTCCCGCTCCGTTCAAGCCCTGATGCCAAACGGTCCCCTGCACAAAAGTTGAACCCGAAAACCGAAGTCGGACTCCGGTCATTCAAGAAATCGCTGCGGGAAATCCTGTGCGTTGCGTTTCCGTCGCCAAAATGATTCACTGCGGTCGTGAACTGGCATCAGATCATTGATGAACGAGCCTACGAGATGGACCAGGTGGTCGCGGAGGTCTTGCTGCGCGAACCCGCTAGACTGGAGCTTGTTGTCGCGTGGATCGAGCGTCGGCTGGCCGACCCAGACTATTCGATCCATTCCAAGGACGCGCTGACAGATTGGCTTCAGTTAATCCACTCCTGCGGCCTGCCCGGCGTGCTCGAAAGACTAGCGGACCGCGGCGAAGAAGCGGTCCAGATGAGGCAGAACAGCCCATTTGCTGTCATCATGCCGCAGGAGGAACGGCTGAGAATCCTGTGTCGCTATGAAGCGCTCCGAGCTCGAACACATCCTGCGAGCGTCTAAAGGCGTCACAGGCGAGACGGAGTTTATCGTTATTGGCAGCCAAGCGATTCTCGGTCTGTTCCCAGATGCGCCGCGAATCCTTCAGAAATCTTTGGAGGCTGACTTTTATCCCCGATTTCGTCCGGAACTCGCTGACGAGATTGAAGGAAGTCTTGGACGTTACTCTCAATTCGACCAGACGTTCGGCTACCACGCCGACGGTGTTTCCCCAACGACCGCCACGCTACCAAAAGGCTGCGAAGAGGGCCTGATTCAACTCGCAAACGAGAACACCGGCGGAGCGATCGGTTGGTGTTTGGAGCCGCATGATCTGGCGTTTAGCAAATTGGTGGCACGACGGGAAAAGGACCTGGCATTCGTCGCGAGCTTGCTGCGTTTCAAGATGGTGCGAGTTTCGCGTTTGCGCAGGTTGATTGAGGAGGAGGACGACGCAGTCCAGCGGGAATCGCTCATCAGGACTCTTGCGATTTGCGGGCGGTGGTGAAGTGAAGTGTGCCGCGACAATTAGTTTTCCCCTGCGGAAGGATAATTGTCATTGACCAGTTGATTTCTGACTGTTCACGTAACGCCGTTGAACCTCTCCATTTCCTCCCGGACATAAAGAAATGTCGATCACATGAGCTTTTTCTTTGCCGCATCGGGAACGTTAACCTTTGTCGTGCCTCCCTCCTCGGTCTCCACAGCATCGGCCGATTCATCTCGATTTCGTTGCCGTTGAAATCAACTTTGGAGGGAGAATTTCAAATTGATCCCGCATCAACGCAATTTCCGCATGGGCGTGCCTTCGGTCAATCGGATGGGGCGGCCGTCGGCGGATGGGCAATGGATGTTGCGCGCATCGTAACCCATCGTCGCGAACACGGTGGGGTTTCCGTGGTTCACATTCTGAGAGATAAATCACCGAGATTCGATGAGTAAGAATCTAATCCCATGAACCGCCATTCACCCCAATTTAGGAAAAAAACTGTGTGCGGCCCCACAAGTCATGGCGCTGAGGGCTTGCAGATCGGTGTGTTTGACTTGCGCCGCTGCGTCCGCAGTGTGCAGGACATAGGACGGTTCACAGCGTTTACCCCGATAAGGCACGGGAGCCAGAAAGGGACAATCCGTTTCCAACATGAAAGTCCCTGGCGACGCCATCTCCAGAGAAGCCCGGACGTCCACCGCGCTTTTGAATGTGAGAATCCCCGTGAAACTCACCAAGCAACCCAGGCTCAACACCCGCCTCGCGGCCACGGCACCGTCGACAAAGCAGTGGAACACTCCCTTGGTTCGGTCCAGATAAGGCGTCAACACAGCCAGCGTCTCTTCGAAAGCCGCGCGTTGGTGAATCACACAGTTCAGCCCCGCCGCACACGCGACCTCGAGTTGTTGATGGAACAACCGGGTTTGCTTCCGCAAAATCATTTCATGCAGGTCAGAGGGTTGCCCCGGCGCGGGCGCGGGGAGCCGATAACGATCGATCCCGGTCTCCCCAATCGCAACCACCTTCGGATGCGCCGCCAGTTTCGCAAGCTCGTCGCGGATATCGTCAGGCGCCTCGCTCGCATGATTCGGATGCCACCCCACAACCGCAAATAATGCCTCATGCGCCTCCGCCAGCCGGATCGCACGTCGGCTGCTCTCCAGATCCGTTCCGATCCCGATGATCCGCGACACGTTGGCGGCCTTTGCGCGCTGCAATAACTCGGCGATATCGGATTCGAAATCTGGAAAATCGAGATGCGCGTGGGTGTCGTAAAAAATAGGTGCCATGGTAAATCGCGAACCGGTTCAAAGCGCATGGAAACACCATGCCACCGACCGATCAGATTGTTAACTATTCAAGTGGGTCACCCCCGAATTGACTCCAATTGACGCGAATCTGAAGCACGCTCACCAATTGCGAGGCGGTTCCACACACACATTCCATTCGCGGTCATTGGCGGTCATTCGCGGGTGACCTGAACAGTTACAGATTACAAGGTTGACTAACACGGTTCAATTCTTCGCGGTTTCAACAAGTGTTCACACCGCCAATGTCCGAAGTTGCCGCACTTTCATCCTGGAGACAAGCTTCAAGCTGTGCATTCACAGGTTGTCGGTGGAAATCAACCAGGGAACAGAAACCACGGAGAGTCTGAACGCGGCCGTCGGTGACGGACGCCCACAGGACGGCAGCCCGTTCCATGCTTGTGGG
>CAMBEJ010000100.1 GCA_945865375.1 Akkermansia muciniphila
GCGGGCCTGGAAATCGGTCCTTACGCCAAAAGGACCTGAGTCAACTCGCTTCTGCGCAAGAAGTGTCCCTTGAACTCCCGCCTCGTCCTATCTTCCCGGGCTCGCCCTATTGCAAATTGCCCCGGCAGCGGCGCGCCTCAGGGCCGATCCTCATCCGCTTCGGTCCAGTCCGACACTCTCCGGCAACCGAACTTCCCTCGCCACCCACTCCGCAACTGCTCATCCACCCTGGATTCAAATCCAATTCCTCCCACAATGAGAACTGCTGACCGCGCTCAAACCAGAATAGGTGTTCCACGAACTTTAGGGCAACAAAATTTCCCGGTGGCAGTGGAAGTCAAAACGGTCTGAGAAGAGCGTTGCCCGAAGCGCTATGGTTTTTGGCGTCCGCTCTGCCCACCGAAGCTTCGGCGCAGGCGGGTCATCGCCAGGGCCGTGGAAAGGTTACTGGACTGTGGTCGTCTCGAGCAACACGCTGGGGTTGATCACAAGAGTTGCGGACTTGGGACCCTGGCGCGATGATGCCGACATGTATCCGTTTCCCTGCTCATGATCCGCTGCGCCGGGTTGATCCACTGCGTGAAAACACACTCGATCGAGTTATCGGACCGTGAGGGCTCCATTCATTCTTGGGGATCAACCGCCGATTTCCGCAGGCAACAACCCGTATCGCTCAGGCTGCTCCCCAACGCAGAGGTATGAAAGCGCTCAGGCTCATTGTCTTGATTCTGCTGATGGCATTGGGTGTCGTGCTCGCTCAACGACGGGGCAGTTACGGTGGACGTGGCTTCGGTTGGGGCCGGGGCAATGATTACGAATCCGTCAGAACCCCACGCGAGATTCCCCAGGATCACGACCCGACGCCCATTTGGACCAATGCGCCAGGCTTCGGGCGCGATGTGTTCACCTTCGTTCGCATCAAACGCAGCCTCAATAACTCCGGCCGCTTCGGCGGCGGCTTTCCGTGGTCCACTGACACCCCTGACAGCGACTTGAACCTCTCTTACCGACTGCAACAAGTGACGTCCATCAAGGTGGACCCGAACGGGCTTTTTCTGCGCCTGACCGAAAGCGAACTGTCTGAGCACCCTTTCATCTACATGGTTGAGCCGGGCAGCCTCTATCTGAGGGATGACGAGGTGGCTGCGCTCCGCAACTATCTACTCAACGGAGGCTTCCTCTGGTTGGACGATTTCTGGGGCGATTCCGCCTGGGCGAACGTGGCTCAGATAATGGAAAAAGTTTTTCCCCACCGCGACTTCGTGGAATTACCGCTGACGCATCCACTCTACCATTGTGTCTTCGACATCAAGTCCAAAGGTCAAGTCCCCAACGTGCGCACCGGCAGCGCGAGCGAATTTAACAACGGCGTCACTTGGGAAACATTTCACGACGGCGATACTCGAACAGTCCATCACGGAGCGATCCTCGATGACAAGGGCCGCATGATGGTATTCGCGACGCACAACACCGACAACGGCGATGGCTGGGAATGGGAGGGTGGCAACCACTATTACTTTGAACATTTCTCGGAGAAGATCTCCTATCCCCTTGCCATCAACGTGATTTTTTACGTGATGACACACTGAATGAACGTGCCGGACGCTCAAGCTGAAAGTCGGTGATCTCGCGCCCGGCTGCACGACTCAAACGATCAGAGAATCAAACCTATCCCTCTTAGCTACTACAGCGACACTTTCGAGGCCCGGAGCGCGGCATTCATGCTGCTGCAACGACCCACTGTGAATTTGAGCGCCTTTCAATGCCGAGGCGCCGTCAAGTCCGCACGCTGAGGCAGCGTAAACGCCGCGCTCCGGTCGAAAACGGCAAATGTCGCTGTAGTGTTAGTGTTAGACCTGGAAAGAAAACCCGTGATCCTCGGTCAAAACACAACCAGATCATCGCGATGAACCACCACGGACCTGGACCGTGACGATTCCGTGCAGAGCGTTGAGGACAGGCGGGCAAGGCCACGGGCGAACTCTGTTCCGTCGGCATCGCAGATCTGCACCACATCTCCTGCGTCAAAACCTCCTTCGATGCGTGTGATGCCAGGCCAGAGCAGGCTTGTTCCCCTGTCGCGCAGGGCCATTTTTGCGCCCGCATCCACCCAAACAGCTCCCTTGGGATGATGAAAGAACGCGATCCACCGTTTACGACCCTTCAAACCCTTGGAACTTGGGGCAAAGAGTGTCCCTTCTTCCCTGCCCTCCAATACACGACGCAAGAAATTGGGCTTGCGGCCCGAAGCAATGACAAGAGGTATCCCGGCGCGAACAACCATTTTGGCCGCCTGAATTTTTGTTGCCATCCCACCCACCGCTGTGGCGCTGGTGGTGCCTCGGGCGGAATGCTCCACGGTCGCATCGATCCTCTCCACGCAGGAAACCAGCCTGGCCTGAGGCGTGCCGAAGTGTTCGACCAATCCATCGACGGTTGTGGCGATGACCAGCAGGTCAGCAGGGAGCAGACACGCCACCAGAGCCGACAGTTTGTCGTTGTCGCCAAACTTCAACTCGGTGACCGAGACCGCGTCATTTTCGTTCACGATCGGAACCACTTTGTTTCGGAGGAGGGTCACGAGGGTGTTACGGGCATTGAGGTGTCGTTCATGGTGCTGGAGGTCTTCGTGGGTTAAGAGCACCTGGGCAATATTCACGCCATGCCTGACGAACAATCGTTCGTAGGTAGCCATCAAGCGCGACTGCCCGATGGCGGCGCACGCCTGGAGCAAATCGAGCGTCACGGGACGTTTTTCGAAACCGAGCACACCCATCCCAGCACCCACAGCTCCGGAAGTGACAATGAGCACCTCTTTTCCTGCCTGATGTTCGCGCGCCACCTGCGCCACCAACTGCTCCATCTGAGCCAGATCAGGCTGCTTACGAGAGTCGGTCAGAACTCCCGTGCCCAGCTTCACCACTATCCGGCTGACTTTCTTCAACAGTTTGGAACGCACAACAGAGTTAAGGAACGTCGGTTTCAAAACGCAAACCCCATTTCATTTTGAATTTCAGATTCGAGTGCCGTGGCGTGATTCGTGAGCACTCACATGAAAAGTCACATCCGTGGTTCAACGGCTCTTTCCAGGACCATTCCCGGTGGCTTTGAACAGTTGAGTTTTTGCTTTCCTGAATGTGTTCTTATCGTAAGCCTCCATGCATGCGATCCGAATCACTTGAGTTCCTAAAAACCCTCGTTAACACTCCCAGCCCCTCGGGCAATGAAGCCCGGGGACAGCGGGTTTGGCTCGATTACGTGGCACCTTACGCGGACGAGACTTACTGGGACGCCTATGGGAACTGCGTCGCGGTAAGAAACAAAGGAGGCACGCCGCGCGTCATGCTGGCAGCCCACGCGGACGAAATCGCCATGACCGTCAACTACATTTCGGACGAAGGATTCATCTACGTCCGTCGGCTGGGAGGAGTGGACGCCGCGATCACCAAAGCGCAGCGCGTTTGTATTCACGCGAAAAAAGGTCCCGTTAAGGGAGTTGTTGGCAATGTCGCGCCCCACCTCACAAAATCGGATGGCGACCAGAAGATTCCAAAAATCCATGACTTATTCATCGACATTGGCGTTGATTCACGCAAGGAGGCCGAAAAACTGATCCGCGTTGGCGACCCCATCACATTGGCCGACGAGTTCGAACTGCTGCGCAACGACCTAGCGATCGCGCGCGCCTTCGACAACCGGATTGGAACCTTCGCGGTCGCCGAGACCCTTCGATTACTGGCGGGCGAAAGGGAACTCAAAGCGGAGATTTGCGCCGTGTCCAACATCATGGAGGAAGTCGGGTTGCTGGGGGCGCGCCAGATCGCTTACTCACTCAAGCCCGACGTGGCGCTCGTGGTGGATGTCACGCACGCGACGGATTACCCCACCGTGAGCAAGACGCAGCACGGCGACATCAAAATTGGCGGAGGCCCAGCCATCACCCACGGCGGGTGCAATCACCCCGAAGTCGTCGCCCAATTAGAAGGCATCGCGAAAAAGGAACACATCAAACTCCAGCACGAGGCGATGTCCTCCTCCAGCGGCACGGACACGGATGTGATCTTTTGGACGCGCGGCGGTATTCCGAGCGCGCTCATCAGCCTCCCAAACCGCTACATGCATTCGCCCGTGGAACTCGTCAGCCTCAAGGATCTGAAGCAAATTCCCGAACTCATGTCGGCCTTTTGTCGGTCGATCAAAAAAGGGCAAGAGTTCAAAGTTCGCATCTGAATCACTTTCTTGGAGGCGGTTGGTTTCCGGGCTGATTGGTAGGGCTCATCCCCAGGGAAGGCAGCAGCGCATTCAACCAGCCCCCTCCGAGCAACCCCGCGCCCTGTTTCAAAGCGACCTTGAGCATCACACCTGAAAGATCCCCGGCGCTTTTCACATTGTGAACCACCTCTTCTTTGAGGCCAAAACTGACCTCTTTGGTTTGTTTTGGATCCTTGAGATCAATGTATCGCAGCTTCCCAAGAGTGAGATTCAACGTCTCGATCCCGACGAACTCCATGCCGACCTGTTGTGCCCTTCCTCCTTGAGATTGCAGCGCGTCCAGGTTGGTCCTTCCTTTGGCATCCCTCACGACCGTGATCTCCGAAACATGGACACGCAAAAGCTTCAGCTTCAGCTTTTTTTGAGCCACTGCTTCCCGATCATATTCCACATACAGCTCGGGGATCTCCATCAGCGAGGTCCCTCCAAACGCCGATGAGTTGTAGAGTTTGAAACCGTCCATCCGCAACGTCGGAGACGCCAAGCCGATCTCCACTTTGCCGATCTTGACATCCATGCCCGTCTGGGACCGGATCCGCCCCTCCATCAAGGACTTCGCGGCGGTGTCGAGGAGCAGCACGGCGGCCACGGCCAGCACCACAAACAAAATCAGAAGTCGGAATGTCCAACGGATAAGGAACTTCATCGTTTACTGCCTCTCCATCAATTAGTCGCTGGAAAGAAGATCAAGATCCTCGGGACGAACCTCGAGGCATTCGTCTTGATCCTCCCACACGACTGCTTGGAAAGTATCCAGGAAACGAGGGACGATCTCGCGAGCGGCGATCACGAGCAGGCCTTCGGCGGATTGAGCGGCTTGCTCGCACGTCTGGGTATAATTGTCGCACTGCTGCTGCTGGCGCTCGTCCCAATGCGCGATGGCGTGGTGTTTTGCATAACGCTCACCCCATTCTTGTATCTCCTTCCGCGCGTCTTCGGGAAACTCAGAGAACGGCATCAGCGTCTCCGAGCAGTGCTGGCAGATCAATCCTGATTCCACCACATCTCTTGTGAACAGTGGCAGGAGGGGCGCCCGGCAACACTCGGCCACGGCGTAAGAGCTTGGAATCGAAACTAAACGCTTGAACCAAATCTGACGGTCATGCCCCACCTGCGCGGCCAACCGATACGCACCCAACAAGGGATGAGAAAGCCTCCATGCCCGGCCTTCGATCTGACCCAGAGTCTGCGCCATCCAACGGGCCAACGTGAGATCGTCAAACTCGTGGAACAATCGGCTGTATTCCCGCCAAAGCCGATCAATCGGTGACTCCGCATCTGAAGACATTGGAGGGAATATAACGTGAAACCCTTAAAATCGAAAATTAAAAGTCTCTTTTTATCGATCCAGGGGTTCATCCACCTTTTCCGTTCCCACGCTTCCTACTCGTAATCGTAATCGTCATCGTAATCGTCATCCCATGAACCGCCGATTCGGCCACGAAAAGCTGGAGGTTTACCCTTTGACAATGCCCGTAGCTCCGCGTTGGAAAGTGCCGCCGCCCTGGATGTGCTCGTGGCCAAAGGCCTTTGTTTTGGGGAGGAAGTTCTGTCAGTAAAAGACCGCCTCTGTAGCGTCGTTTCGATGCTAGTCGCCTTGATAAAGGGAAACTCCGATTACCGGTTGCAGGAGGGAAACCCGGGATAGGATTACGATTACAATTACGATTACGAGAAGATCTGGAAAAATCTGAGAGGCGCTCGTCTTCGAAACCCTCTCAGGTTCCTTGAACCTACTTCGAGGGGGTCTTCCGCCGATCCTCAATCCGGGTCGCCGCGTCGATCTGGTTGCCCTGCATTTCCACGTCGCCCGCCTCCTCCTCAATTCGGATCCCAACCGACTGGGTTTGCGCCGCGCCAACTCGTGTGTCACGGATGATGTTGTTTCGAAAGATTAGGTTCTTGGTGGCGCCGCGCACACGGATGCCGGCGGAGGCGGTTTTTGCGCCGTTGTTCTCGATAATATTATCCTCAAGCCGGTTTCGGTGCGCCGCCATGCCCAGGGATTCGTTCCGGAAAAACACACCCTCCTGATGGTTGGCGCGAACCTCGTTTCCACGCAGCAGGTTGTCGCTGTCCTTGTGCCCGATGGAGATCCCATACCGTTTATTGTCTTCAAGAATGTTCTTCTCAAACAGCCCGTGCCGGACCCTCCAGCATAAAAAAAGCCCGTCCTCTCCGTTCCTACGCGCCACATTCCCGCGAACCACCGGACGCTGGGATCCACTGCCTGGATGAAGCCCAAGACCCGCGTTATCCTCGCTCACACACTCCTCCAACAACACATCGTTCGACTGCTGAAAACTAATCCCATCGCCGTGGTAGTTCCGAACTGTGCAGCGGCTGATGATTGTGCCAAACCCGCGGTAGAGAAAGATGCCCGCTCCCCGGCAGCCGTTCAGCGCGACATTCTCTTCCTTGTTGCCATCGATGATCACATCTTCGATGCGCGCGTCTTCCACATTGCAACCGCTGACCACGGGAAACACCGTGGCAGCCTGAGCTTTGCCGGTCAGCATGCAATCGGCATTCAACGGTTTGTCGATCGAAAAAGTGCTGCCGTTTTCACCGGTGATGCGCGCCACAGTGGTATGAAAACCGCCGGAACCCTGATCCCAGATGGCCACCCCATACCCAGTTTGAAACCCTTCTGGATTCACCACCGTGAACTGTTCCTCACCAAAGTCGCCGTCCAGAGCCAACGGCGAGACGGCAGCCCGGGCCTTGCGCAAAATGGTGCTCCCCTTCGAACCGCGAACGGTCACACGGGACCGCAAGTGAAGCGAGTCTTTCATCAGGAATTGGCCCGGTCCAATCTCCACAACACCGCCCCCTAAACCCGCCACGTAATCCACCGCAGCCTGCAATGCGCGGTTGTCGGCCCCCACAATATCCGCATCGTGGAGTCCCACCGTGATCCGAGGCCGGTTCACCATTTTTGAATGCATCGACAACGGAAGCTGCCGCTCGCCGGCTTGGGGTGAAAAATCACGCCCGCTCCCATCCGCCGCCCGACTAGGCAAGAGGTGGGCGCAGCTCAGCAAAACAATCCAGACCCACCGACCTCGGTGGGCGGATCCCTCGCGCACCACCGTTTTCTGGAATCGAGGAAACACTGGATCCCAAACCGGCAGTGAGCACGCCGCGCTCAGGGACCGGCCTCTCACAAATCCATGAGAACAGGTTTCAGCACCCACTTCATTTGGGGAATTCGCAGTCATAGGAAGATGTAGGTGATCGTAGCGCCCCCCTCGATTGGAGCAACCGAAAACGGTCCTCCCGCTGACTCGAGCGCACGCATCCCAAAGTGGTCGGTTGCTGAGCAGGACTTGGGACACAAACCCGATGGGACGCTCCCAAAGTGGCAGCGGCTTCCAGCCGCTGTTCCGGGCGGAGCCGAGACGGCTCTGACATTTTACCAACAACTTCGGGATGCACGGCAGGCCATTCGCACGAAAACAGCTTGCCGACGCTGCGTCAGACTCCCACAATGAGAGGAAAGTTACGGAATGCGCTCGTAGCTCAGTTGGATAGAGCACCTGCCTTCTAAGCAGGTGGTCGCGCGTTCGAATCGCGCCGGGCGCACCATTTTACCCACCTGCTTCCAGGTCAACACTCAACACCCATCCATGCTCACGCTCGAAAGCTTGTCGACTCTTCTGAAGCCACATCCAGAGGCCGCCCAAGCCATGGTGGCACCCTTCTCACTCTCAGGCCGCACCTTCGAGTTTGGGCGAGCTAAGGCCGTGATGGGCGTGGTCAACTTGTCCGCAGACTCCTGGTATCGTGAAAGCGTTTGTCTCTCCCTGGATCGCGCGCTCAGACGAGCCAGGGTCCTGACAGCTCAAGGAGCCGATATCATCGATGTCGGTGCCGAGTCAACGCTGGCCCACGCGGCTCGAGTCGATGAATCCTCGCAATCGGTAAAGATCGTTCCGTTCGTCAAAGAGCTTCGTTCGGAAGGAATCCTGGTATCGGTAGAAACTTACGATAGCCAAGTTGCAAAAAAAGTGTTGGAGGCGGGAGCCTCAGTGATCAATTTGACAGGGAAAGCGGAGAGCGCGGAGATTTACCGCGCCGCAGCCTCGCATGACGCGGGAGTCATCATCTGTTATGTCCAAGGGACGCATGTGCGCGAGGTGGAGGATTTCGACTTGGCCGCCAACCCGATCGAGGTGGCGCAAGCCTACTTCGAGCGCGAGATCGAAAAGGCCAGGGCCGCCGGTTTGACCCGGATTTTTATCGATCCAGGCCTCGGGTTCTACTATCGAAACCTTCAGGACAGCACGCTTCGGATCCGTCATCAAATGAACATGTTTTTGAACTCTTTTAGATTGCGCGCTCTGGGCTATCCGATCTGCCATGCGCTGCCGCATGCATTCGAGCATTTCGGGGAGGAAGTACGCGCGGCAGAAGGATTTTTTGCGGTGCTGGCTGCCCTCGGAAAGACCGATTTGTTTCGCACTCATGAGGTCCCACAGGTCAAGGCCGTCCTGCAAACACTGGAGGTTTATGGGTAGAGCCTCCGGTGAGGCCACCTCAAGGCCGACGAACCAGGGAAGGGGCGGCTGGGGAACGGAACGTTCCTCAAGTTTGACTTGGCTTTGTCCCACAGTCATATTCATCCGATGAAAGATGACATCTCCCGCTTGCTTGAAGAGTGGGATTACAAGCCGGGCCATGTCGTGGCCAGACGATTGAACGCGGCCAACGGCCGGGAGATTGTTCAACTGCGCATTGATCTTGGAGTTCTCCAGATGTACACGCAAGGCCGTCCCGATGGAAAAAGACCATTCGGGAAAGAGAGCCTTCTGGAGCATTACAAGGACGGTCTCGAACGATTCAAAAAGGAGCATGCTGGAGAGGACGACGATTTTAATCTCCCCCCGGAAGATTGCATGAGACTGCATCAGGAGGCTCTGCAGTACCATCATCGGTATATTTGTTTGCTTCAACTGGACGATTTCGACGGCGTGCTGCGTGACACTCAAAGAAATCGTGAAGCGTTCGATTTTGTGGAGGAATATGCGGAAAACGACGAGCTCGCTTGGTCCCTCCAGCAGTTCCGGCCTCAGCTCTTGATGATGGAGACTCGCGCCACGGCGAGCCATCTACTCAAAGATGAAAGCTTCGATGCCGCTATCAATGCGATCGAGGTTGGGATCCATGAAATTCGACAATTTTTTAGTGACCGTTCCCGGGCCGACTTGATTGAATTCAGCGGCGAGATTCAATCCTTGGAATCCTGGCTGGAAGAGGTTAGAGAGAAAAAACCCGTGACGGCGCGCGAACAGCTCGAACGGGATCTTGAGGAAGCCGTCCGGACCGAGGATTACGAGAAGGCCGCTAAAGTTCGGGATGCGCTTAAGAACCTGCCTTCAACCTGATTCACACCACAACCTGCTGACCCTTTCAAATCACCATGCACATCACCGAGAGACTTGCCCAAGAAATCAAGACAGCCATGCTCGCCAGAAATGCGGACCGGCTCAGCACGCTGCGCCTGCTCAAGTCCGGGATTGGATATGCTCAAATCGAACTCAAGAAAGAAGCCCTCGCCGAGGCGGACGTGATCCCGCTGGTGCAAAAGGAGATCAAAAAGCGGCGTGACGCGGCGGAGCAATTCGAGAGCGGTGGCCGCCCCGAGCTGGCCGCGAAAGAAAGGGCGGAGTGCCTCGTCTTGGAGGAGTTCCTGCCCGCGCCACTCGCCGAGAAAGATCTTCTGGCGTTGATCGAACTGACAATCAGGGAATTAGGGGCCACTTCCAAAAAGGAGATGGGAAGCGTTATTAAAGCGGTTCAAATCAAGGCCGCTGGACGCGCCGACGGGAAATCCATCAGCACGGCGGTCGCAAAATTGTTGCCCTGACCCTCGCCGCGCTGCCGTTGAATCAAGCGCTTTTATTGGCCAGTCGAATTGGTCCCGGCGAGCCGTAAAACCGTTGAGCGAATGGTGTTTCCTCGGGTCACCGGGGATAATTCGGTCCGCCCCACACCTCCCCTAAATCAACGGCGACGCTCACCGCGATCTTGAAACAGGGCTAAAGCTGTTTCTGAGGAAAAATCTGATACAGCAGGAGATAAATCAAAACCCCTGTGACCGAAACATACGCCCACAACGGCAACGTCCAGCGAGCGATGCGTTTGTGGGCCTCGAAATCCCCCTTCGCCGCGCGTGTCACCGTCATGATCACCAGTGGAACAATCACAACGGCCAAGACCGTGTGCGAGATCAACAGCACGAGATAATAGGGCCTAAACCAAACCGGTTGTCGAAACTCCGTTGCTCCCGCGTGAAAGTGATAGTATAGATACCCTGCCAAAAACAGAGAGGACGAGATCAGAGCAGCCACCATCAAGGTCCTATGCGCCTTCTTCCTACCTTTCTTGATGAAGACGTAACCCACCGCCAAGCACAACGAACTCAGCCCGTTGAAGCAGGCGTTCACAAGAGGTAGATCTGACAAGCTCACAATTAGTTGGGGAATGTATTCACTGCTCCGCAATCAGAATCCGCAGGTCTCTCACCAACGATTCCCGCCCTGATTGCTCCGTGCCCTCGTAAATTCCGCGCAGCCGACCCTGACGATCCAGCAGAACAAATTTCGTGCTGTGCAGAAACAAATCTTCCGCCGACATCCGCTGCACAGGATCCTTCTCAACAACCACCAATTTCAGATCATCGACCGCTAATCTATTCAAAAGAGCCTTCGGACCCGTCAGAAAATGCCAATTCTGAGGATGTTCCACCCATTTCTCAGCGTATTTCTTTAGCACTAGTGGGGAGTCATGATCCGGGTCGGCAGTGATCGAAACCCAGGCGACGTCTTCCCTGTCTAAGAACTGGTTTCGCACCTGGTTCATTGAACGAGTCATCTGCACACAGGGTCCGGGGCATCGCGTGAAAATGATGTCGGCGATCCAGACACGGCCCAACAAATCAGCAAGCCCCAGATTCCGCCCAAGGTGGTTCGTCAGGCCAAAGTCAGACACCTGACTGATGACGGGGAGTCTCGCGGCAGGCAACGCAGCCTGCGGCCGACGCCGGAGAGTTTGCGTGAGATAAGCAGTGGCGATCACCAAGGCCACGCTGATCAAGGCAACCCAAACTCCACGTTCAAGCGACTTTTCTGACGACTCTTTGTCCATTCACATTGTGGGATCTCAAAAAACACCAATGCCGAGACAACCCTGTCACGGCATTGTCCGACAAAGTCAAAACAACTCAGACACACCTTGAGGCTACTCGTAGCTGCCGGCCGCCCCTGCACCCACCTTGCTCGCCGCCCATTTATCATACTCAGCCTGGGTCTTTACGGTGAGAGTTCCGCGCATCGCGAAATGAGAATTCCCGCACAACTGCGCGCAGTTGATAGGGTAGATCCCCGTCCCGGTGGCTTTGAAATGGGTCGCGAGCTTCAAACCGGGGATCGCATCCTGAGTGACGCGCATCGGTTTGATCGCGAAACAATGGATGACGTCCATTGAAGACACATTGACAATCACGTCCTTATCCACAGGAACGACGATGTCGTTCACCACCTCAAAATCATCCTTCGTATTCGGGTCCTTCAAGTCCAGACCGTTCGGATTCTCAGCAGTAACCATCCTGGCGTCCTGTTTGCCGAAGATCTTGTCCGCACCCGGGTAACGAGCCCGCCAACTGAACTGGCTTCCAATCACGTTCAGGACAAGCGAATCCTTGGCGTCTGGAAACTTAGCGACCGCGCTCGCCCAAAGCGGGATCGCGAAAAACACCAGCAGGACCAATTCCACAATGGCTACCATTGCCTCAGCATAACTGGACGCGTGTCCGCGAACGCCATGGTAATCCGCCTTGGGATTGCGCGATTTCCTGAAGCGCACAATCACATAAAGGAAATAGATGAGCCACCCCACAAAAAGCACCGCCATCAGGACATGGACGTACCAAAGCAGGTTATCAAGCCCCTGAGCATGCACGGCCGCTACGGGGGCCATTCCCAAATATTTCGTGATGTAGTTCGTCATGAAACCAAATAGTCCAGTCCAACCAACTTTTAAGCATCCAACGCACCCGCGGCATCACCCGCTTCAGGCGGCATCGAGGCCGATCGCCTAGCCAGGTAAACAAAGAAACTAGCAATCCCACTCAAGACCCCCACCACCACGATCAGCAGGGACAAGATGCCAAAATTCATCCCCTTCGCGAGGGCCGAATCCGAGGCTCCAAAACAGGTCGCACAAGCCAACGCCGAATGGTTCATGCCGCAGACGGCCAGCAAACCCAGAGCCGGTTTCAAACCGAAATGAGTCCTCGTGCTCATAGGTAACTAATGTCCTTGAGTTTCCGTAGAATCACCCGGGTGTAGGCCATCATGACAAAGGCGCTCAAAAAAGAGCCTCCAGCAAACAATAAATCCACAGGCGTGCCTCCGTGAAAATAGTGGTTCACTGACCATCCGCCGAAGAAAAGTGCCAGCAGAATCGAGGAGGTGATAAATACGATGTGGAGGGCTTTGAGTGACATGGGAATCCTTTACAAGCCTTTCGGCGTCGGTATGTCCAAGAATGACCAGATAAAGAGGCCCATGAGGGCGAAAAAGAAGAAAACCGTCACAGCCATGATCGCATAAATGGTCTTCTTTTCGGAGTTCAAGTGCATGAAGAACCCAGCAACCAAATACGACTTAAGGGAAGCGATCACCAGGGCCACTGCAATGGTCACCGCGACGCTGTTAAAATGGACGTAATACAACCCAACAGTCACTACTGTCCCTACGAGAAGGGCAACAAAAATGGCTATGTAAGTCCTGACATGCTTCGAGATATCGTGTGAATGAGCCATACTTCAATCAGATTAAATCAGAGGAGGTAAAGGACCGGGAACAGAAAGATCCAGACAAGATCGACAAAGTGCCAGAACAAACCGCCGACCTCGATGCGGTTGGTAAAACGCTCAGGATCGGTTTTCCACATTTTGCTGCCTGGGCCCCAGAAAAACGCCAGGACCAACGAACCCCCGACCACATGGAGAGCGTGGAGCGCCGTCAGGGTGAAGTAAATTGCAAAATAAGTGCTGTGCGCAGGCACGTAAGCTGAAAGACGTTGGATGTCCTTACGTTCGATCTTCACGGCGGCTGCATGCCCGCCTTTGGCGTTGCCCCCGTGTTCAGCGGCAGCCACGACATGCCCTCCATCAGATCGAAACATGATGTGGTCCAACTTCCTCGCATCCAATTTGTTATGGTTTAAAAAGTAGGGGTTTCCTTCAATATGTCCCGTCTGCGTCGTCCCGTCCTTCAACCAAACCTGATAATGAGTGAACTTGTCCTTATACTCAATCGATTTGATCCCCAGAAACGCCAGCGCGCAAAGGATTGTGATCCCCATGTACAACTTGAACTTCGGGAAGTTGTTCATCTTGAGAGAAGCCCAAGCCATCACAACCGTCACACTCGAGGTGATCAGCACGGCCGTGTTGAAGGTGCCTATGGGGATGTTCAACAACCCGCTCGGCCACTTGTCCGCTCCAATGCGGAGCAGAATATAGGAGGAAAACAAAGCCCCGAAGAGCATGACTTCGGAAGCAAGAAAAAGCCAGATGCCAACCTTGGCGTTATAAAGCCCCGTGTCCGGACGCGGTTTACTTGTGTAGGGTATATCCATGGACCGATCGTGAATTAAGGTTTCTCAGCCTGGAACTGCGGTGTGAAATCCGTTGCGGCACCGGGAACACTGTATTCGTAAGGTCCCCGATAGGCAGCAGGTTCCTTGAGAAAATTGCCGTGCGGAGGCGGGGTCGGAGTGCACCACTCAAGAGTCGTTGCTTGCCAAGGGTTGTCCGATGTGACGCGCTTTCCGGCGAACATGCTCCAAAAGAAGTTGATGATGAAGGGTATCTGGGCGAGGCCCAACCCGATGGCGGCGTGCGTGATCGAAATGTTGTACCGCATCACCGTTTCGTTCAAGGCACCGATTACCTCTGGTGCTTTTTCAAGGGAGTAGGTGGCGCCGCCGTCATACATGCGCCGGGACATGCCCGCCATGCCCTGCACGAACATGGGCATGAAGACGGCATTCATGAATATGAGAGAAAACACAAAGTGAATCTTGCCCAAAAATTCGTTCATGAACCGCCCTGTAGCCTTTGGAAACCAATAGTAAATGCCGGCAAACAAACCAAATATCGTGCCGGGGGCCACCACGTAATGGAAGTGGCCAATCACATAATACGTGTCGTGCAGGTAGATATCGCTCGCGTTGAATCCCAAGGGAAGCCCCGTCAACCCCCCGATCCCGAACATTGGCAGGAACGCCAGAGCAAACAACATCGGCGTGTTGAACCGGATCGAACCCCCCCAAAGTGAGATAAAGAGACAGGACAGGATGAAGACGGAGGGAATCGAAATCATCATCGTCGTGGTCTGGAAAAACGTGGAGATTTTGGTCCCCATCCCTGTCAAATACATGTGATGCGCCCAGACAATGAAGGAGAGAAACCCAATAGTGATAACCGAGTAAACCAAGGTCTTGTAACCCCACAATGGACGCCGTGTGTTATTCGCAATGACCTCAGCCACAATACCCATGGCCGGAAGAATCAACACATAAACTTCGGGATGCCCCAGAAACCAAAAGAGATGCTGCCATAACAAAGGGCTGCCGCCACCGCTGATATCCAGCGGCTTTCCCGACACCACCAGTCCGGTTGGCAGGAAAAAGCTCGTATCGAACACGTTGTCCATCAACTGCATAATCCCTGCCGCTTCCAGCGGAGGAAAAGCCAGCAACAACAGAAACGCCGTCACAAACTGAGCCCAGACAAAGAACGGCATCCGCATCCATGTCATCCCCTTGGCCCGCAGTTGGATGATGGTCGTGATGAAGTTCACAGCTCCCAACAAGGATGATGTGATCAACAACACCATCCCCACGAGCCACAATGTCTGACCATTGATGTCGTACTGCGCATCGACCACAGTGGCTAGGGGTGAGTACGAGGTCCACCCCGACTTGGCGGCCCCTCCAGGGATGAAAAAGCTGATCAGCATCACCACTCCGCCCAGATAGTAAGCCCAGTAGCTCGCCATGTTCAGCCGAGGGAAAGTCATGTCCGGCGCGCCAATTTGCAGCGGAGTCACAAAGTTTCCGAAAGCACCGAAGGCCAGTGGAACAATCGCGAGGAAGACCATGATCGTGCCATGCATGGCACCGAAGGAATTATAAAGGTCCGGCATGATCACGCCGATTTTTCCCGTCACCGCTTCCTTCCCCACCATGTCCGGTCCCAACACCCGCTCTAGCAGGGCACCGCCGATAGGGATCGCCCGGCCGGGATAGGCGAGTTGCCACCGCATCAAAGCGATCAAACCAAACCCGATCATCAAAAAAACCAAGGCGGTCAGTAGATACTGAAAGCCGATGATTTTGTGATCTGTTGAAAAAATGTATTTGCGCCAGAACCCGAGCTCCTCGTGGTGAGGGTCTGCATGCGCGTGGTCGTGATGCGTTGCGTGTGATGTGGCCTGCATTGTCGAGTCAGTGATCGGCTTTGATGCCGATGATGTTTTACCCATTCCCAGCCGCCGACGGAATCCTGTCTGGGCGCGAACTCTATTGTTCGTCTTCCCAGAGTGTCAACGGAAGAATCCAATCCCGATGTGTTTTTGGTTAATGTTTGATCCGATCCAACACCATGAGCCCTAGAACGGCGGGCAGATAAAGCAGCGAAACAAAGAAGAGCCTCCTCGCGCGGTCGGCGGAAAGCTCGCGTGAAAACCTCCAAGCGGCATAGATGAAGAGCACGCCGCACACGATCGCGCCAGCCATGTAGAGCACGCCGGCCATCTTGAGCGCCACCGGAATCAGGCTAACAGGGAGCAAACCCAACGTGTGCGCCAACGCATGCCTTCCCGTTCTTTCGCCATCTGGGTCCACCACAGGCAGCATCTGGAAACCGGCGCGCGCATAATCCTCCCGATAAAGCCAGGCAATCGCCAGAAAATGCGGAAGCTGCCAGAAGAACAGGAGTCCGAACAAAGCCAGACCCTCGCTGGCGATCTGGCCGGTGCCTGACGCAGCCGTCCAACCCATCAAGGGAGGCAACGCGCCGGGAATGGCCCCGACAATCGTGTTCAAAGTCGTCAAGCGCTTCAGGGGCGTATACACGAACAAATAGGAAACCAGGGTCGCCGCGCCCAGCAGACTTGTGAGAAGATCCACGGCGAGAGCGAGCTGGGCCATCCCCAGGATCGAAGTCGCCGCGCCGAACACGAGAGCGGTCTGCGGCTGCATCTGCTTGGAAGGCAGGGGTCGCCCCTCGGTTCGGCGCATCTTCGCGTCGTGCTCTCGTTCCAGATACTGGTTCAGCGCCGACGCCCCGCATGCCAGCAGCGCGGTTCCCAGCAAAGTGTGAACCAGCAATCCGTAATGGATCCCGCCTTTTGACCCTAAATAAAAACCAACAAGCGTCGTCAACAAAACCAGGAATGTCAGACGGGCCTTGATCAATTGACTCACCACGGACCATTTCAGAAGAACGGGGGTCTCGGATCGAATCATCGGTTGTGTCGAAGCTGGCATACAGACATCCCCTGTTCAGACTGAACAAGCAAGCAAAGACGTGACGCGAGCCGGCGACGGCTTGGCGGGAGACAGCCTTCCAACCCAGACCAAACGGGACAAAAGCGCCAGAAACAAACAGCCGGTCATAAGAGTGAGGGCACCCACAGCGACGTGCGCCGTGGCGACGTCCGCCGATTTGGACGACCAAACAGTAAACGCGCCCAAACTGGCTTGCGTCATGACGAGGATCACCCAACCGAAAGCAAACCCTTGCGCCGAAGCCACCTCCTTCAGATAGGTCCGCGCGACTTTCCAAGCGAGCAAAACAGAAAGAGCAGAGGCCACAGCACCGAAACGGTGGATCATCTGCATGTGAATCTGAAACGGGGTGATCGGATTGACCGCAGTCGTCTCCAGACGCAAACGGTTGTAACTTTCCACGGCTTCGGCGGACGTTTCAGGGTAGAGCTTCCCATAGGCCAGCGGGAAATCCGGAATCGCCAACCCGGCGTGTTGATGCCTCATCGTAGCCCCGATTATCAACTGTCCAAGAATTAAGCTGGTCGCCACAATCACGTACTTTCTGAGGCGCAGCAAGGAACTGACTGTGCCTGAGCTCGAGACAGTTCGCCACCAAGTTGACGTGACGAGGCTGATCAAAGCCACAAGGCAAAAAAATAAGTGAGCCAGCGTGCCGTGAAAAATCCCGAGCTCATCCTTGACCAAGGTCACCCTCAACCCCCCTAACACCCCCTGTATCACCACCGCGATAAAAGCCACAACTCCTAGAACTCGCACCCATTTCCGAGGCTCGGATAACCCGATCCAAATCGCCAAAATGGTCGTGAACAACCCGACGCCGGAGGCCACAAGCCGATGGGTATGTTCGTAGAAAATGCCGCCCACCCACTTCGAGACAGGGAAAAGGAACATGTTGTAACCGTAGGTGTTAGGCCAATCGGGAACCGCCATGCCGACTCCCTTGCTCGTCACGAGGCCCCCCACGCACACCAGGAAGAGCGTGCAAAAGGCTGTCAAAACCGCAAACCGATGCAGCCATGTATAGCGAACCGGGGGCTTCATTCTTTTGACTGCATGGCAGTTAGCCACAATCCGACACCCAATCTCTGGAGGATCTTCCTCTCCCGAACCCGGTCAACTGGGAAAGACCCGGGTCTGCACAATGCCCTGGAGAATCCGGGACAAGGAACCCGGTGCCGTGAATATTAATGTGGGACCAACAGACCTTGAGGAAGCCTGCTTTACTTCGCGTCGATCGTGAAATTCACCGATTTCTTTTCGGTTGCGCCCACTGTGATCTGCTGTGTCACCGCACCGGCTTTCACATGAAAAGCCTCGATCGTGTAAGTGCCCGCGGGAAGATCCGAGGGGAGTGTGAAAACTCCGTTTTTGTCGGTGACGGCGAAGTAAGGATGATCCACAACCCCTACATAAGCGAACATCCAGGGATGGACGTCACACTTGAAACGGACCAAAATCTCGGGAGCGGGAAAAGACTTCTCGTTGACCTGTCCCTTAGTGGGTTGCCCCAGGTTGAATTCTTTGTTGGCGGGATTCTTAGGAGTGGGATGCACGTTATGCATCACAGGATCCGAATTCCGCACATTGAATTTTTGATTGGTCATGACCCCAGAAACATAAGGCTCATAGACGCAGTTGACCTGATCCAACAAAGGCGGGGCTCCCTTGGGCTCAAACTTCTTTCCCTCCAAACCCGTCTTCACATACACGAACACATTCGCGAGCCCTGCCTCAGCCCCCACTTGGTATCGCCGGGTTGTGATCGCGGCGGTTCCCAACTTGCCGCATGTCGCGTCCATAGTGATCGGTGTTTCGGGTGGCGGTGTCCCTTTCAAGGTCACCTTGCCGGTGATGTCAGAGGCTACAGCGCTCTGAATCACTCCGGCTAATGCCATTACCGTCATCAAACTACTATTAGTTTTCATAAAAAAATCTGTTGTTTCTTAGGAACAATTATCGGAAGTTAACAATCGGCTTTCCAGGGTGCAAGCACTTTGTGAAACTTTTCACAAACTCGAGTCGCTGACGGTTGTCGCCATGGATTGATCCGGCACTTGGGACCTCGGGTTGCATGGCAGTTTGACGTGCGTCGCGAATCGCCATTCGATTGCCCCGCACTCACTCGGAGCTCCGGCAAAGGGCGTCATGGTCAACCGGTTTGAGCTGGTTCTGTTCTGAGAGCGCCGTCAAAACTCACTCAGCGAACGTGAAAAACAAAGACTCCAAGCCCCCGACTCTCTCAGACACGGACCGTGAGATGTTTGCGTGGCAACTCCCCGTGGCTGGTTTCGGGGAGCGTGGTCAAGAAAAGTTGAAGTCATCCTCCGTGCTGATCTCCCGTTGCGGAGGTCTGGGGGGCTCGGTCGCCTACCAACTGGCGGCCGCAGGACTGGACCCGCAGGTTCCCCGTCTGGAGCCGTTTCGGGTGCCATCGGGGGCCTCGCCGCCATGGAGGCCATCAAAGTGCTTGGTGGTTTTGGAAAGCCACTGCTGGGAAAGCTCTTGTCGTGTGACTTGAAAGATCTCCATTTTAAAAAAGTGCGGATCCAGCGCGACCCTCAATGCCCGGAATGCGGTCACCTCCCCATGCAAGTATCTTGAACAAAAGCTGCTTCCCGACTCCACAAAAAACCGATAGAATCCTTCCGCATGAATCAGGCACGCAATTGGGTTTTCCTTTCGATTCTGGCAGCCGCCTTGCTCGTCCTGCTGCTGCGCATGAAACCAGGGCCTAACCATGAGTCAGCCTCGGCTCGGCCGCTCATTCTTTTTTGCGCGGCGGGGGTCAAGCCGCCCGTGGAGGAGGCCGCCAAAATATATGAAAAAGCCTACGGTATTCCCGTTCAGATCCAATATGGAGGTTCTGGCACTTTGTTGAGCAATCTTCGGATTTCAGGGGTAGGCGATCTGTTCATCGCGGCGGATGATTCTTATATGCGGATCGCCGAGACCAACGATTTGATCGCGGAAACCATCACCCTCGCACGTATGACCCCGGTGATCGCGGTGGCCAAAGGGAACCCAAAAAACGTCCGCACCTTAGGAGACCTTTTCCTTGTCAACGTGGCCCTCGCGAACCCGGATGCCGCAGCGATCGGAAAGGTCACGCGGGAGATTCTGAGATCCACCGGCGAAGGGCAGTGGGAAAAGCTTGAGAAACACGCGAGAGTTTTCAAACCGACGGTGAACGACGTCGCCAACGATGTGAGTCTCGGCACGGTGGACGCTGCCATCGTCTGGGACGTGACGATTCCCCAATACGAGCGTCTTGAGGGAGTTCATGTGGAACCGTTGTCAACGGCCAGCCAAACCATTTCGATCGGCGTATTGATGTCAACAAAGCAGCCTGCGAGGGCCCTGCATTTCGCCCGCTACATCGGAGCGCGGGATCGTGGGCTCGAATCCTTCATTCGGCATGGGTACAAGCCGACTGAAGGGGATGCCTGGGCCGAGCGCCCCGAGGTGGTTCTGTTTAGCGGGGGCATCAATCGGCTGGCTATCGAAGAGACCATCCGCCAGTTTGAAGAGCGCGAAGGAGCCCGGATCACTCGCGTCTACAACGGCTGTGGGATCTTGGTTGCACAGATGAAAACCGGACAAAAACCCGATGCCTACTTCGCTTGCGACATCTCGTTCATGCCGGAGGTTCAGGACCATTTTGAACCTGCAGTCACAATCGCGCGCAATGACTTGGTCATAATCGTTCAAAAGGGCAATCCAAAATCAATCCTGCAACTCTCAGACTTAGCCGCTCCGGGCCTCAAACTGGGCGTCGGCAACGAGGGTCAAAGCGCACTGGGAGCCTTGACAACCAGACTGCTCAAATCCATCGGTCTCCACGAGAAGGTCATGTCCAACGTGCGGGTTCAAACCCCAACCGCCGACCTCCTTGTGAACCAGATGCGCACCGGCGCACTCGACGCCGCCATCGTTTATCAAGCCAACGCCCAGCCTGTCAAAGACCTGATGCCCATCATCCCCATCCATGAGCCCACCGCATTTGCCACGCAACCTTTTGCGATTGGAAAGCACAGTTCGCAACGCCTGCTGACAGGACGGCTCCTCAACGCGATCCGCTCCGATGCGTCTCGAACCCGATTCGAGAGCGCCGGTTTTCAGTGGAAAGTTGCGGGCGCCAAACCAGGCGCTCCCTAGCCTTATGGACGAATCCAAGCGCCATTCCAAAGAACCAAAGAACACGGGCCAGACCTCGCGGTCAGACCTGCCGTTTTACATCGGGTTTGCAATGATCGGAAGCCTCTACGTCGTTCTGATTCTGGCCATGCTCGTAGCCGATGCCTCCTACACATCCCCCGGGCACATCTGGGCGTCCTTGAAGAGCCGTGAAATTCAATACGCGATAAGGTTGAGTTTATTGTCCTGCAGCCTCACCGCCATCCTTTCGGTGTGGGTAGCCATCCCGATCGGTTATCTGATGTCGCGGCGCGATTTTAGAGGAAAGGCTCTGCTGGACGCGATCCTGGACATCCCGATTGTCCTGCCGCCGTTGGTCATCGGGCTCAGCCTGCTCATCCTCTTTCAAACACCACCTGGAAGGGCGCTTCAACGGTTCTTCCCGGTCACCTACGAGATACCGAGCGTGATCCTGGCCCAGTTCAGTGTGGCCTGCGCGTTCGCAGTGAGGACTCTGCGATCTACTTTTGAGAACATCAACCCGCGCCAGGAACAGGTCGCTTTGACCCTGGGCTGCTCCCGAAGCCAGGCCTTTTGGAGGGTGGTCCTTCCCGAGGCTCGGAGAGGCATCGTCGCCGCAACAACGCTGGCCTGGGCGCGTTCGTTGGGTGAATTCGGCCCCATCCTGATCTTCTCCGGAGCCACGCGTCTCCGCACCGAAGTCTTGCCAACAACCGTGTTCCTCGAATTGAGCGTCGGCAACATCGAAGCGGCCGTGTCCGTTTCATTGTTGATGGTCCTCGCAGCGGTGTTCGTGCTGGTGGTCATCAGGGTGTCCGGCGCTCAGAAGTCGATCCGTGAAATGGGGTGAGCTGACCCCTGTCAATTGTTGCATGATTTCCTTGGAAAACGTCACGGTCCGCGTGGGGAAGTTCCTTCTTGAGAACATCTCGTTCTCGATAGAACAAGGCAGGCATGCGGTGTTGATGGGTAAGACCGGGACCGGCAAGACGACGCTTCTCGAAGCGGTTTGTGGCCTGCAACCGATTCTCGCGGGCCGTATCGTTCTCCAATCCAGGGATGTCACGGCATTGAAACCCGCAGGTCGCGGTATCGGCTATGTGCCTCAGGACGGGGCTCTATTTCCGTTCCTATCCGTCAGAGAACACCTTGAGTTCGCACTCCAAATTCGGCGCTGGAACCGGAGCGATATCGAAGCTCGTGTGTCCGAACTCGCCGCTCTGTTGCGGCTCGAAAAACTGCTGCACCGATCTGTTCGCGGCCTCAGCGGTGGCGAATCCCAACGCGTGGCCCTCGGGCGCGCGCTGGCCAATCATCCGGACACACTCTGCCTTGATGAACCGCTCAGCGCCTTGGACGATGAAACCCGGGCGGAGATGTGCGAAGTTTTGGGCGCAGTGCGCGACCGCACAGGCGTGACCGTGCTACACGTCACCCACAGCCTGTCCGAAGCAAGAACCCTTGCCGACAAGATCTTCGTCCTCCGCGACGGGGTCATTAACGAGCAAGCCCCGGTCGGCTAATCGTCCATTCCCGTGCGATATCTATTTGCCGCGCCGCCTTCAGCGGGTATCGTGCGATGCCAATGAAAGCCAAGAAACTGCTCCACACACGATACCGGGTCAACGACCTCGAAAAAACCGTTCAATTCTACAGGCAGGTGCTGGAACTCGAGGAGGTTCGAAGGCATAAGTCCCCCCGCGGGTCAGAGCTCGTCTTTTTGAAGGCGCCTGAAAGCGACGAGCTGATCGAACTCTGCTCCTTCCCGAGCAGCGGACCCGTCCATGTGCAACCCGATCTCACCCACCTAGCATTTGAAGTGGACAGTCTTGAGGAGTTCGGAAAGCATCTTCATTCGCTAGGACTCGATTACTCTGACGGCCCCGTCCTGCGCGAGAACGGTGGTGGCTTCGCATTCATTGATGCCCCGGAGGGATACGAAATTGAACTGATCCAGAAACCCATTCAGTTGGTAGGCTCATAGCGTCTCGGTTGGAATGGCTCAACCTAAAAACTGCGATTGAAATGGCCACAAAAGAGCACAAAGATCGCAAAGAGAAGGGCTTCAGGGGTCAAGGTCAACGAAGAGTTGCTCACCCAGCGAGTGAATGATGAAGCCGAGAGATTCCTTTCAGAACTCATTCTCTCTGCGT
>CAMBEJ010000101.1 GCA_945865375.1 Akkermansia muciniphila
AGCCCCCAGAAAATATCCCCCATGACCAGTTTTGTCCCGGTGCCAAGGGGTCTCGGAGACAGGTTATCAACGGCTTGGGCGAAGAGTGGCATCCGTGCTATCATGCTTCAAAAGAGAGCTCGTTCAGAGCGGGTGGGGGGAGTTCTCCCCCGGTGTTTTTTCGTCTTCAACAGTATTTTCCTGCAAAATATTGAGCCGCTGCATGCGATAACGCAAGGCGTGACGGCTGATCTTGAGCTGCTCGGCCACACGATTCAAGTTTCCCTGATTTTGTTCGTGGATGGAAAGGATCAAATCGCGCTCGTAATTTGTGATCGCCTGATCGAGCGACAAACCCGCCGTGATAAATGCGGTGTCGAACTTTCGAAGTTTCGATTCAACCTGAAAATTTGGCAGGCTTGCCGGTTGAATCTCCTCCGTCGTTTCGAGAATCACAGCCCTTTCGACGGCATTCCGGAGCTCACGAACGTTTCCGGGCCAGTGATGCGCCAGGAGTTGATGCTGCGCGTTTGGAGAAAACCCCTTCACAAGTTTGTTCATCGAGAGACAAAAATGTCTCAGAAAATGGGCGGCCAACAGAAGGACGTCATGGCCGCGCTCGCGCAGGGGTGGGGGAAGAAACTGAACCACGTTGAGGCGGTGGAAGAGGTCCTCCCTGAAATGGTTCTGCCGGATGGCGTGTATGATGTCCCTGTTCGTGGCCGCGATGAGCCTCACATTGACTTGAAGCTCGTGGTTGCCCCCCACTCGCGTGAATGTTCCGTCCTCCAGAAACCGCAGGAGCTTCGCTTGCAGGGGACGGCTCATGTCTCCGATCTCATCCAGAAAGATGGTGCCTCCATCGGCCTCTTCAACGCGCCCCAGCTTTTGCTTGAGGGCACCCGTGAAGGCCCCTTTCTCGTGTCCGAATAATTCACTTTCCAAGAGATTTTCAGGAATGGCCGCGCAGTTGATGCGAATGTAGTTGGCCTCGCGCCGATGGCTCAGGGTATGAAGAGCGCCCGCCACCAGTTCCTTGCCTGAGCCGCTTTCGCCAAGAATCAACACCGTCGCGTTGGTGGGGGCGACTGTCTGGATAAGACGCTTGAGGTCCATCATGCGGGAGCAATCGCCAATGATTTGCCCCAGCGTCACCCCCTGGGCCGCTCGAGCTCGAAGTACGGCGTTTTCTTGGATCAACCGATGCCGTTCGGCGCACCGATGCACGGCGTGGATGAGTTCCTCGGGCGCGAAAGGTTTAGCCAGATAATCCACCGCGCCCGCCTTGATCGCTTCGACCGCCAGCTTGGGGGTTGCGTAGGCGGTGATCATCAGGATCGGCAGACCGGGATACCGCTCGCGCACCTTGCCAAGGAATTCATACCCGCTCATGCCGCCAAGCCGGGCGTCGGTGAGCACCATGAAAACGGATTCTTGCTCTAGCAGTTTCAAAGCCTGCTCTGCCGACTCTGCGGAGCGGACCTGATATCCCTCGTCATTCATGACCGTTTCGAGAGAGATCCGCATATTCTTTTCGTCATCCACGACGAGCAAGGGTGGCAGTGGCAATTTCATAAGTGTGGGAAAGGCACCGAGGTTCATCCAGGAACCACTCGGGGAACCCTGGCGAGGCATGTTGGCTTGGTCGTGACGCTCATTTTCTAAGTTTGAACAGGCTTTTGGCCGGAAAGTTAACAACGAACTCGGTCCCTTTTCCAAGCTCCGAATGCGCGGTGACTGTTCCTCCGTTGATCTCCGTGTTGTGTTTCACGATCGCCAATCCCAGACCGGACCCCTTTTCTTTCGTGGTAAAATAGGGCTCAAATATTTTCTCAAGATGCTCGGGCGCAATCCCCGGTCCGTCATCGCGCAGGGTAATGACCACAGAATAGTCCTCCTTGAAAGACGTGGACAACCAGATATTGCCACCTCCTTGCATCGCCTCGCGCGCATTGTGGAGGATGTTGACAAAAACCTCGGAAATGTGGGCGCGCTGAATGAGCAGCGACGGCAGCGCGTGCGCGTACTGTCGGTGCAAGGCTACTTCGAAATGCACCGCCGCCGGAAATACCTGGTCGGCCGCTCGATCCAATTCCTCATTGATCTCCACCCTTTCGACGCGGCCTTCCGATAGCCGGGCGTAGCCCATGAGCTCGGTGATGATGCGGTCGGATCGCGCCACTTCTTCTCGAATAATCGAGATCTGTTGGGTGATTTTTTTGCCTTCTTTGACGGTGCGCTGCAGCGTGAACGCGGCATTGTTGATGATGCCCAGAGGGTTCTTTAGCTGGTGCGCGATCTCCGCCGCAAGCCTGCCCGTCGCCTGCATCTGCTGCTGTCTCAATGAAAACTCCAGAGACTCCTCCTCGGCCCGTCGTTGGCGGTCAAAAAGCACTTGCACACCATAACAGCAAATCGTCATCAACAACAGAAGGCACACACGAAGGATGAAAGGCTCCGCAGTCGGCGAGGCCGCACCCGACTCCTCATAATAGGGGTGCGCTGACGTGACATTCTCCATCTCCGTCTGTTGCATGGAAACATCCACCAACCCTGCCACCACATACGCCCCCATCACAATCAGGTTGGCGGTGATCTGCGGGGCCGCCAGCCCGATACTCACGGCGTTTCGGATCACCAACGCCAGAAGAATCCAAAATAGGATGCTGTCGAATCCTCCCGTCACCAAGGTCAGTGTCGCGACAAACAAGGTGTCAAGAATTCCCACAACAAACACGATCCATTGCACCAGGGCGAACGAGAGCTGCCGCATGCTGAACAGGGAAAATCCCGCCGCAACGTTCAGGATAAAGTAAAAGATGTAGCAGGTTTGAACCCCTTTCAACAGCAGAGTCCAGTATTGATAACTCTCCGAAGCCAGCAGACGTGTGGAGGTGATGTCCTCCACCCGAATCGCAAAGAAAAGGTAATAAAAGAGCATCACCAACGCCGCTCCTTTCACCGGAAGCATGAGGTGCCGCTCCATGAACTCCAGCCGGTCCACCTGCACCATCGGCCTCGGCGCCGAAGAAGACCAGAAATCCCGCCACTGGCGACCCCAGTTGTCTAGGAGTGCGAAGGACATTGTGAAACAAGCTCAAACGCGCGGTTTGCAATCTGCTCCACCCCACACAAGCGACCCAGACCCTCGTAACCGCAGGCCAGAAGACCTTCTTCGGGACCCATGAATTCGACACCCCGGGATTGTAGCGTTCGCACGTTCTGTTGAGTGGCGGGATGATGCCACATCTTCCCATTCATCGCGGGCGCAATCAAAATTCTGGCAAGGGGACGCAATGCCAATGCGATGCACGACAAGGCATCATCCGACAGGCCGTGAGCTAGTTTGGCGATGCAGTTCGCCGTCGCCGGGGCGATCAACAACAAGTCTGCGTCATCCGCCAGACGAACGTGCGCGGGCTTCCAGCCTTCCTCTTCATCATACAGATCGCAAATTACAGGGTTGCGCGACACCGTCTTAAAAGGCAGGGAGGTGATGAACCGCTGGGCATCGGATGTTAGGACAGCGTGAACCTCGACGCCCCGTTTGACAAGGTGACTCGCCACATCCACCGCCTTATAAGCTGCGATCGAACCGGTGACGCCGAGGATGACGAAAGGCATGCCCAGGATGGTGGACGGGTCGCCCAGTGACTTCAATGCAAAGAATTCCGAAAAGGATGCTGCTGCCGCAGTTCACACACGCTGGCGTGGAGCGACTTCGCGAGAACCTTTCGATCTGTGCCGGCGATCACGGTTTCTCCGTAAACCACGGAAGCTTCGATCCCTCTCCGCGAAAGCAGGTTCCAAATGTGGGGTCCAAACGTCATGTCGCGCCAAAAACAGACCTCGTCGACCACGGATCCCTCTTTCAAATGATAGGCTAGGCTCGCCGGGGTGACTGGGCAGCCGTGGTTGGTTGCCGGTTCCAACAAGGATGCTCGGAAGGGCAGGACCTGCTCTCCGTGCGTGCTCGTGCCTTCCGGGAAGAAGGCGATAGGCACGCCTTGACCTAGGAGTTGCTGGATGCTGTCCTTCAGCCTGGCCACGTCGGTTCTTTGCTCGCGGTTGATATAAAGTGTTCCAGCGCACTCTGTGAGCCATCCGATCAAGGGCCAAGAGCGCACCTCAGCTTTGGAAACGAACAGGATCGGGTGGCGGGCTCCCAGGACCAGGATGTCCAGATAGCTCAAATGGTTGCAGACGATCAGCCCACGGGTGGGGGCAACGCCCTTGGAGTGAACCCGAATGTGCAGCGCGTCCGCAAGGGATTGCGCCGACCTTTGCATCCACTCAGCCCGAGCTCGAACCGAAGACGCCCTGCCCTTAAATCGCACCCCTGAAAACCACCGGACGGAGATCATGAAAAAGACCCCCAGCAACCGAAACATGCCAACCATGGAGCGAAAGAACTTCAACTCAAGTATTTGGAAACCGCCTTTCGTGGCAGAGCTTCAAGATCTAACAGGGTCAAAAAGTCGATGGTTTTGAATTCCCGATCCAGCGCGGGCGGACCACAAATCTTCGCCCCAAGGCTCAAATAGGCCAGCAGAAGCTTGGGAATCTTGACCGGTTCTACTGCCATGGTCTCGCGCGGGCACACGCACCGAGGGATGGGTTCGGTCCGCCACCCTGGCTCTGCCAGGTGGGGCTGGAGCTGCCGATAGGCGTCGGCACCATCTCGCGCATCCTGGGAGGTCAAGGAGCTGCAACCGATCAGAAACCGGGCCTGACGGCTGAGCGCGTAACCGGCAATGCCTTTCCAGAGCAGTTGGATGACTGTCAGGTTTCTGTGGTTTCGATCCACGCAAGCCCGTCCAAGCTCCACCATCCTGCCCCGCTCAGGCTCGAAAACCGTAAAATCGAACTCCTGGGCGCTGTAGTAACCAAGGTTCCGCGCGGCGCTGATGCCTGTCTGCAACCGATAGGTGCCCACCACAACGCCCGTATGACGTTCCTCGACTATTAAATGATCGCAAACAGGATCGAAGGCGTCTGAGTCCAAGCGTGTTTCATAGGAGGTTTGAAGGCCCTCGTGCAATTCGAGGTTGAAAACCTCAAACCGAAGCGCTTGAGCGCGGCGGAGGTCCTCCGCGTCACTTGCCATGCGAGCCGTGTATTCGGATCGCCCGTCCGCCGGAGGTGGCGTTTTCCACTTCGGTAGCTGGGACCCTCCGTCATCTGCGGGCGACGAACCCTCATCGGTTGCTTCAGAGTGCATGGGATTTCAGCGTCTCCCAATCGGATCCGTGGGAGCGGCGCAGGGGCTGAAGCTTTTGGAGGACGCTGTGCAAGGAGGCCTAGTCTGTTTCGTTGGGGAAAGCCTACGGGATCCGCCTCTGCGGGGGAAGCGGAATTTGAGCGAGTCGCCTCTCTGATGCGCATCTTTCAACTTTCAGCTTGTGTCCGTCGAGTTTAGGATGCGCTCATGTTAGACGCTTTGGAAGCCCATCTAAAAACCGGCGCCGATCTGTCAAGGGCACAGATCGAGGACGCGGTGGCCCTTTTGGTTGACCCCGGGATCGCAGCAGACGACAAGGCGGCGTTTCTGACCGCCCTGGCAGTCAAAGGCGAGGTGATCGAGGAAATCGAGGCGTTTGCCCAGGCCCTGCTGCTCCGGGCCATCCAAGTGCCGATCGACCCCGCCACCCGCGCGCTGGAGATCCTGGACGTTTGCGGAACAGGGGGTGACCAGCTCAATACATTCAACATTTCGACCGCTGTCGCGTTCGTGGCGGCCTCAGGAGGATTGTGTGTCGCCAAGCACGGAAACCGCGCCATGACTTCAAAGTCCGGAAGCGCGGATGTGCTCGAGACGCTGGGCATCCGGATCGACTGGACACCCGAGGAGGCCGGCCGGGTGTTAAGGGATCAAGGGTTCGTTTTCTTGTTCGCGCAGTCTTATCACCCCACCTTTAAGCATATCGGGCCCGCGCGACGCTTGTGCGCCGGACGCAACCAACGAACCATTTTCAATTTTCTCGGCCCCTTACTCAACCCGGTCCGGCCAAGTGCTCAACTCGTTGGCGTGCCCCGCCCTGACCTGTGTGAACCTCTCGCTCGCGTCCTCAAGTCACTGGGGGTCCGGCGCGCCATGGTGGTGTGCGGGCAGGTCGGCGACTCCTATCTCGATGAACTCTCGACACTCGGCGACTCCACGATCGCCGAATTCTATCAGGATCGCGGCTTCGCTGTTTCCCAACTGTCACCGGGTGGCCTGCCCGTGCAGCAAGCGGTTTTAGCGGATCTGGCGGGGGGCGACAAAGCCGAAAACGCGGTGATTGTCACCCGCGTTCTGAGCGGCCAGGATCGTGGACCCAAACGCGATGCCGTGCTCCTCAACGCCGGCGCTGCCCTGTTTGTGGGGGGTAAAACCCGGTCCATCGTCGAAGGCTGGGAAATGGCTGAACACCTGATCGACAGCGGCCAAGCCATCGCCAAACTGGACGCCTTGCGCGCCGTCCGGTGAAGCAGAAACGGAGCCGTTGCTCTCCCCAAAGCACAGTAAAACCGGTTGAAATCGTGATCTGGACGCGCAACCCCAATTCCTCCATTTTTCCCAATCGTAATCGTAATCGTAATCCTCCGGTGTTGCCGATGAAGCAGAGGAGTGGATTACGATGACGATTGGGAGCAGGGAATTGGAGTGGCTCGAGCCTCAGGCTAAACAGGGTCGTTTTACTGAGTTCAGAAGATTGACGACGCGGCGCGGTCCCCCGGCTCGCGCAGAACCCACTGTTGAGAGTTTGCTGACTACTTCTCCGATGAAAGGGCGGACGGGCCGACTTTGGGCGGTTTCACTTTCTCGCTCCAAGTGATGATCCCAGCACCCAGGACAATCAAGAAGACCCCGGCCCAACGAAGTCGAGACACGTGTTCGTGCAGGAGGAATTTGGCGACGAGTGTTGTTAAAACAAAGCCGAGCGATGTCAAGGGCCATAGGAAGCTGACGTCGCTCTTGGACATGAGCACGCAGAGGCAGATGAAGAAAAGCGTTTCCAGGAACAAGCCCACCAGGAAATTCGAATTGGTCATGGCATCCACCACGATGCGCAGCAAGTCCCTCGCATGATAGCTGGCAGGACCGCCGATTTGCTTCAAGCCCTTGTTGATCAGTACCACTCCGATCGCTTCGCAGAAGAGACCGAAGACCAATAAAGCTACGGTTTTTGTCATTAAGAGTCCTGGCACCGGATCAGTTGGATCTGGCGGCGGGTTATGATCTCACGGACGTGCGGGCTGATCAAGGCTTCGAGTTCATGGCGGAACCCATTCACGGAAGGGTGCGAGTAAAGTTCTGAATCGCCCTCGGGGAGGCGCTCAAGCAGTCTGCAAACATAACGCTCGTCGACCTTAGCGTTCTGCAGCAGGCCGAAAACCCGGTCGGCTGATCGCACTTTGGCTTTGCGCAATTTCGGGTATGCACTGACGCACAGGGCACTAAAAATCAGCGCGTGTGAAAGTCGATACAGCCAGTTGCCTCCGGTGATTCGAATGTTCAACAGAAGCGGATCTCGTGTCAACCGGATGTGGCGGACCCCGAATCGACGCGCCGCTTGAGTGCATAACTTCAGGATGGTGGGATGCAAATGAATATTGAGATGACCGTTGAGGTGGTCGAGGGTCAAACCTGTGGTTTGGAATTTTTGGAGCTGCGCAGACACTTCCCGGCGAAGTTGATCGCGCAAACTGGGAAGGAAAAAGTAGCGTAATCCGACCCGTAATGGGGAGTCGGGGAATCGATAGTGGTGGTCGACAAGATCTGGGATCTCGCTGGGCTTGAGAGCCGATCGGCCTGCGAGCAGGACGAGATGGAGGCCGACGCCGAGTTTGGGATGGTGGCGAGCAAGGTCGACCGCCTGCTCCCACCCACGAGCGCTGACCATGAGGCTTGTTGTCGTGAGGATTCCCTCCGTGTGCGCGCGAACAACAGCCTCGTTGATCTCAGACGACCTCCCGAAATCGTCAGCATTGACGATCAGTCGGCGCGATCTTAGATCTGATTTCCACACGAACAAACGCTTGGAGCCGCGAACGACAGGTCGGGCTCGAAGCTAGTTCAAAACTGTAGAGTTCTCGATCACGGAAGGCAAGGTCGGTTCTTGGGATCAAACAAGGCCGAGTTCGCCCACGATCTTGGTACCGTCCAGGCTGGTTCCACCGCTCTTTAGAAACTCCCGCGGATTTCCGTAACCGGGGATGACATCCTCCAGCTGAGACGCGGTAGCGCCCATGTGGTCCCGCACAATTTCACCAAAGACAGATCGATAATCCACGGAACGGCTCAGATAACGACTGCTGGCACCAAACACGACCCCTTGAGGGCCGGTCTTCCAGGAGGCACCGTCGCATTGATACACGCCTCCTTTCACCTTTCCACCGGCGACCAACATCGGCCCCGCCTCGGCATGATCGGTGCCTTGGTTGCCATTTTCTTTTGATGTTCGGCCAAACTCGGACAATGTCACGATCACCGTGTTGTCCCAAAGATCCGGGTTCACACTGTTGAAATATTGACGCACGGCGTAGAGGGTCCAGGCTATCTGCTGCATCAGGTTCGCATGGCCTCCCGTGGCGGCACCTTGGTTATTGTGCGTGTCAAAACCACCGATCTCCGTACCCGCGATCACCGCGTCTGTCTTTGCCAAGATCTGAGCGGCCGTTTTGACTTTGTTAAAATAGCTGTACCAGCCGGCTGGATATTTTTTCTGATTGGAAGCCCCATCGATGGGAAACAAGTGCGTCGTGCCGTCGGCATCGAAGAGGTCGTTCTTATCAACGCCCACTGACTTCAGCACATCAATCGATTCGCGCAGGCTCCGACCGGTTGTAAAAAGAAGGTCGCGCGAGTCTTTGGCGGGGTAATCGATGCTCTGTCCCGCAGCCAGGTAGTCGAGCAGTTTTTGCTTGTCCGTCGCATTGTTCGAAACCCCGAGGGCGTCGTAGCGCTTGGGGTCTGAAAGATTGGTCAAGGCCAAGGGACCGCGCAAGAGGAGTGGGTTCTTGCTCTGAACCGAGACAGCCGGGAAGGCTTTTCCTTCGGCAAGTCCGGTATCCATGATAGCTCGGTAGAAGAGGCCGCTGCCGAGAAGGTTGTCGCGCGGGACACCGTTCTCCCAGTACTTCTGGGAATCGAAATGCGACCGTGACTGCCTCGGATATCCGACGCGATGAATGACGGCGAGCTGCCCGGCGTTGTAAACCGGGATCGCCTCTTTGAACCCAGGATGGATGCCGGCGAAACCGTTTCCTAGATCGATGACTCTCGTGAGGTCGGGATTGCTCGGAGCCAGACCCTTGAGCGAAGTGGCGGCGTCGGGTGCCGGGATGTAAAGGGTGGGCCGGTTAGTTTTGTTATAGGCGTCATCCCCCCAGGGAATCACCGTGTTCAATCCGTCGTTGCCACCCCTGAGGAAGATGAAAAATACTTTCTTCGAGGAAGTGGGGATGGTGCCTGCGGCGAGCGCCCGCCGCAAAGCTGGGGGCACGCCAAGCGTGGCGCTGGCCGCCGCAGTCAGCGCAAGCCGCATGCTGCTGTCGAGGAACGATCGCCGGGTCAATAGTGTTGCCATAATACGTGTTCCAGTTGCTTCAGTTTAAGGTCATTGCTCGTGAAATCGTGGCAAGCTCAGCAAAAAAGCGACCATGCCTCGCACCCGGGCATCATACACAACCGAGCTCGGATCGAGGCTCGCGAGGGGTGATGAATCACGAGCTCCGGTGTCGTTGGAGTTCAGAAATGCGATGGCAGCCTCGCGATCCTGGGAGAGGTTCCCAGCACCTTCCCCGAGAAAAAGATATTTGAGAAACAAGTCCACGACGGCACCGGCGTCCTTCAACGCGCCAGCGGCAAGCCTTAACTTTAGAAGAGCCACGGGATCTGCCGTGTTGTTGACGCCATCGGTTCCGTAGTCGTCGTCCTTGACAGAACTTGTCGAGGCTGCGAGCAAGTTTTGCACAAACCTCAACCGCTCCATCATGGAGGCCGTGCTGATCCATTCGCGGCCAAATTCCGACCATCCGTCGGGTTCCTCGCGGTAGAACAGACGCATGTTCAACCGCTGTAGCGCGGTTTGGAAATCATAGCCATCTGTTTCGGCGGTGTACCCCCCGGCAGGTTGGGTGGCCCGGAGCGCGCGCACGGCGCTGACGGCATATTCAAACGGCGTCTTCGCTTTTTGTCGGGAGGCCCCTTGGCCGCGGAACAGCTCTGACTTAAAGATTGTGCGAAGCACCGCGCGCAGATTGCCTTTCCTGCCATCGGACCCTGGCTGCTCCCAGGCGTTCATGCACTCGCGAACCAACCGCGCCTCAGAACTCAAGCCTGCGGCGGTGTAGTCATAAACCCCGTGGTGAAAATTTTCATGCACAAAAACCTGGCAAAGTTTCACACACAGATATTCCTGGGTGTAGGGCAGATCAGCCAGATGCTTAATGATGTCGTACCCGTCTTGCATTCCCGCATTCGCCGTCCTGGCCGGAAGAACCAATTTGTAGGACTTCCCCGCGTAGGGCGGGCCGAACCGGACATCGACCGTTTTGTCGGGGAAAATGGTCTTCGCCTTGCCGTCGTGGTTCGCCGTCCGGAATTGAAGCGTCCAGTAGCCCGGATCGAGATCGCGATTCGCCACCCGCGTCGCGAAAGGATTGGTCTCCTGGCCAACTGGTAATTTGTCCGCTCGCCAACCGGTCCAAGCGCGGCTCACCTCCTCGATGTCGTGCTGATCATACCCATTGTCCACGCCCATGGTGAACAACTCCAACAATTCCCGTGAAAAATTCTCGTTGGCGTTCCCTGTCGTGCTGGTCGCCGTGTCCAAATAAATAACCATGGCCGGACTTTCGATGCTGATCCTGAGCAGGTCGTAAAACGTGCCGTCAGGATCGAGCAACACCTGCCTCCATTTGTTCAACTCCCGGTATTCGAAGTCCGTAGAGATGGATCCCTCCACTCGGTCGACATTGTTGGTGAGCTTTCCATCGATGTACTCAGCGCTTTTCGAGTACAACGTTGTGAAGTGGTTGTCGACGAACTGCACCAAGACCTCGTTCAACTGGCGTTTGGAACGAACCGCATGAAGGGTGTGCCACGCCTGCAGGTCCGTGATTCTCGCCGCTCCCTGCCTCAGAAGCACGCCCAAAGAAGGTTGCTGCGTGGAAATCCCGCTCCCGGAGAGCCGCGCCGTAAATCGCCTGGTTCCAACCGTGCGTTTGTAATAAAAACTAAGCGTGTAGGTCTGACCGATCACCAGCGACGGAACAGCCGTCTGCCAGACGGAACTGTCCTTCGAAGCCCCCGCCGAGATCGCCACCAGATGCAGACTCGATGCCCCGCCATGCTTCTCGACGGTCGAAAGCTCCGTTCCCACATGATTTCCGGAGAGGGTCCAACTCCCCGCCAGGGGGGTCTCGAAATTCCCGTTCTTCAAAAGGTTGCTTCCAATGCCAGCGACAGACCCCTTAACCAGCGAGACATCATCGATGAACACGTCACTCGCCGAGTTCATATAAAGGTAGAGAACCGAGCTGGAGGCGGTGCCTGTCGCGCTGACAAACTCCCAGCCATCGCCGGATTGTGTCTCAAGACCCAGGTCCTCCTGGATCTTTTCCGGTGCCAACTGTTCCTCAATGTAGGCCTCAGCCCCGATGGCCTCAGGACCTGTCAGAACACGCTCCACATCTTCCGGCGTGGGACCGTAGGCGAGCCTGTTCAAAACGGTGGCGGCCATCAGGGCCTTGGGATCCATGGGCTTCACCTCGAGCCGGTAAAATCCTGCCGCGCCATCCGCCGCGCCCTGCCACTCATATCCCTTCACTGGACCCGGTGCTTCCTGAAATGGACCCGCGACGGAGGCGGACTTTAAGAGCCGAAAAGCTTCAGCACCAGGATAGGGCGTGAATCGAACCCTGGCCTGACCCGCAGCACTTTGTATCCCCGTGATCCTCGGAGGAGCGGAGTCTGCCGCAATCGGATCAGAGCTCGACCAAAGAAGAAAACCGGACGTCATCAGGAACAAACATCGACGAAGTATCATAAAAGCGGCGTTCAGATCGGACTCACCATGCATATCGCAAACTCTCTTTCTATACAAGCAGCAACCATGCCATAAGGCAACCTTCATCGCAACTTCTCGCGAACCAGAGCGGCCGTCGGGGACGGCCGCCCACAGGACGCCCGTTTGTTCTTTTATTTACGTGTTCCTCGCTTGTTTGTTTAGTTCCGGGGACGGCCGCCCACAGGACGCCCGTTTGTTCCGCTCTTGCGGGCGGTCATCCCGACGACGGCGTTCAGTCGCCCCAAGTTTTCCGTCCTACTGCCCTATTTCCGCCGAAAACCTGCAAAGGCACGGGCGAGAAAGTCAGGCGCGAGGGTGGAACTTTTCATGAACCTCCTTCAATCGTTTCCCGGCGACGTGGGTGTAGACCTCCGTGGTCGAGATGCTTGAGTGGCCCAACAACTCCTGGATCACCCGCAGATCCGCCCCGCCCTCGAGCAAATGCGTCGCAAAACTGTGGCGCAACATGTGCGGCGTGATGTTCTTCTTGATTCCCGAACGTTTCGCGCGCTGCTTCATTCGAAGCCACAACGTAACGGATGCGAAAGGCGTGCCTCGACGCGTGAGAAAGACCGCCGCAGGGGACTTGGCGCGCACCAACTTCGGGCGGCCCTCCCTCAGATAGAGGTCCAGCGCCTGGATTGCCCGGCGGCCGACAGGCACCACGCGTTCCTTGTTGCCCTTGCCAATCACGGTCATAAACCCCGAGTCGAGGTGGAGCTGTTCCAAACGCAGAGTGCGGAGTTCGGACAGCCTCAGACCCGAAGCATAAGCGGTCTCGAACACAGCCTGATCGCACAATCCCTGCGGGGTCATCAGTGCGTCCGGGGACATCAATGCGTTGATCTCCTCCGTCGAAAGGGCTTTGGGCAGCCGCTTCCACCGTTTCGGCAAAGAAAGAAGCTCCGCCGGATTTTCCTGGAGCTTTCCTTCCAGCTCGCAAAATCGGTAAAAAGCGCGCAGGGCGGAAATCTGGAGGTAGACGCTCTCGCTGCTCAAGCGGCTTTCGAGACTCGTGATCCTGTTCTCGAGCGGGCGCTGTTGTTCGCCGAGCAAGAAGTCTTGCAGATGGCGCAGGCTGACTTCCCCCCAGGACCCCAGCTTCTGGCCCTCAGCCCAAATTACAAACCTCTCGAGCAGGGAGGCGTAGGTCGTCTGCGTCCTCTCGGACTGCCCCTTCTCATGCCGGGAATACTGCAAAAAATCCTCAACCAAATCGCGCATCGAACATCTCTTTCCGTCGGTTTATCCTTAGTCACGGCTGGCAGGCGCCAATCGAAGTCGTCCTGCGAAGGGTTGATGGTTCCAACAAAAGACCAACTCCGGAGATCCGTCGAAGTTTCCACATAGTAGAACTTGCCTTGTCGCGCGTCGACGGTCAACGTGACTTGGCCCTCAGCCGTTCGCGACAATCGAGCAATGCGGTACAGGAATTTCTGGCCATAATCGTCAACGTTCACATCGCGGGAACGCAGAATCCTCAAATCATCGCTGGGTTTCATCCCCGCGGCCAGATCCAAATAGTTGCCGCTGACATCAAGATACGAAAGATTGGGCGGCAACAAGGCGGGTGGGGTGGAGTGTTTGCGGAGTTTTCACGGCGACGGTTAGAATTGAAAGGACCAGGCAATGTGGGCTTGGAGCCAGGTTCGATCACGGTACAGCTCCGTATAAGCCGAGAGCACGGAGTCCACCGCTTCGTAAGTTGAAATGTACGGTCCCATGAAGAGTTTAAGTCCATGGTTGGGGCCCTGCCAGCGGACCGATGCGCCCCCGCCAAAGGTGGTCAGGCCTGGGGCGTCGCTCGACAACCGCAGTGTGGGATCGATCAATCCATCATCCTGATAGAATCGTCCTTGCAGTCCGACAAAACAAGTTCCCTGCCAGTCGCGCTCCACCGCCCCGCCAGCCATCCAGCCTGTGAACCGCAGAGTTTCTCATGTAAAGGCTCCCGTCAATTTGGCGACCCAATTCTCATTCACCGCCAGGTTTAAGGCGGTTTGATAGCCAACCCGCAATCCCCGCTCGGTTGTGTCAGTGAGTGAAACATCCTGTCGCACCCGAACGCGTGTGCCAAACACGTTCTCAAAACTTATTTTCCCCGAAATCGTCCGCAAGGAATCACGGCCCCGTATTAACGGTTTGAGAATCGGTTTTTCATAACCCGGCGCAACCTCGTCGCGCATGCCACGTCACCTTCTACCACACCGGTTCCTTGAACGTATTCCCAACGGCCGCCGCCCAGAATGGAATACCCCTCGGGATTGGCCGGTTTGTAGCCTTTGAGGAGGAAATTATGATTGAACGCCACGGAACCTTGTATTTTCTCAAGGCCAGAGGCATGAACAAATCGCAAGCCGCTGTCGTACACCGCCACATCGCGGGAGACCATGGCCTGGGCTTCAAGACTGAGTTCTGATCTCTGGGTGAGCGAAAAGGCACGGGTTGATCCGGGCTTTTCGCCTGCGGCAGGGCTGGGGAAACCAGACGACCGTTCCGGTTGGGAGAGGCCGCCGGAGCCATCGGTGGCCTGGCATCGGAGACGCCCAGAGAATCGATCAGGCGTTTCAGGTCGCTCAGATCCGGTCGACCCGTGAAGTGCTGGACGATGCGCCATTTCTGTCCAGTGCCATCGAGAACTACGACCGTAGGGGGAGCGTTCACGTTGTAAGCCTTTTGCATTAGGCCATCGATATCGGTCACCACCAGACTCGGGCCGGTCTGGCGGATGTAAGCGGCTGTGCGCTCGCAAGCGGACAACTCAACATTGACCGAAAGAACCCGGACTGGATGTCCTCCAGCATTCCCCCCTCTTGCCGCGTAGAATTGTTGAATCTTCTTCTCCAAATCGCTGGTGACCTTGCGGCACGGCGCACACCAGTGGGCGAAAAAGTCGAGAATCACAACCTGCCCGGCAAATGGCTCCAGTGAGGCCACCTTGGTTGAATCCCAATGATGCCCCGTCAACACCACGGGCACCGAGTCCACCGCCACCACGCCGGAGTCCCAGCACAGCGCCCCGACAAGAGCCATCAACGTGCGGCATCGATTTGACTGGCCGTCCGTGGTCATGAACTCTCATTTGCAAAACGTGCAGCCACCTGCCTGCGCGCCGCCCGAGAAAGCCACGCCAGGCTCAGTTTGCACCCAAAGTTTGCTCGTGACGCTAAAAACCGCAGAGTCGGAAAACACCATGTTGGGCTTTGAAACCAGCCCCATTTGATGCACAGGCACGCTGGTGCAACCAGAAATGAATCCACAGAGGACAGCCCATGCTGCACAAGTTCTCAACAACTCGAAACTGCCAGGATGGGGCGACAGTCCGTCGATCTCTGACTCGGTCATTGACTCATTTATCCTCATTCAAAGATGCACCCGATTGTTTTTTAACACCCTACCGTTTTTCTGTGGTCCGTTCAAGCCACCAAGTGATGTCGCGGGTGTGCGGCGCGGCAGGATAGTCGTTGATAGTGTCTGTGTAGACTGGGAGCACTTTAGTCGTCGGGTCGAGCCATTTGTGAGCTTCTGCATGTCCATCGGCGAAGGAAATCGTGGCAGCACCATCGTGTAAGCTGCCAGGCAGTTTCACCCAGCGGCTCAAGTTACTCGGATCGAAGGTAAACTGCCCGTCACTGAGGCTGTCTGGATGCTCATCCGTGATAACCCAGGTCCCGGTAGCCTTTTGGATTGCGGCAGTTTTCAAGAAACTGATGTAGGCAGGACTGGCTTGGTCATTGCCGATAAAGCCATTCATGCTGACGCTCCGAACGCGGGGCAACCCTATCCTCCCCAGGGTCTTGCTCTTATCGGCAGGGCAAAGGAAGAGCTTTGGGCTTTTCGCAAAGGGGCCGAGAAGACCGTTGTCGATGAGCGTTGTATTGGTATTATCGGTGTGCCCTTGAAAATTCATGGCACCATAAACCCAATTCAAATCCGGCGCATACTTCCTCCCGATCAGATTGATGGGCAGTTTGTCCTCGTTCTCATCGGCATAAAGATGCCAGGCCAGTTGCAATTGCTTCTTATTGTTTAGACAAGCGATGGTGTGTGCCTTGGCTTTGGCTTTGGCAAGCGCGGGCAAAAGCATGCCCGCAAGAATCGCAATGATCGCAATCACGACCAAAAGTTCGATGAGAGTGAATGCTCGCGCCATTGGACGGTTGTCATGGAGGAAATGGCCGACTAATTCGGATGCTGCGGTCGCGTGAAAGGGAGCAACAGGGGGTAATGACAGGAGTTTCATGAGTTCGAGAGTTAAGGACTTTGACCCAGCTTCAGACGATAAAAGCGTTGGACGTTCGTTTGAGGGAGAGTTATGCGAATGGGAGGGCTGCTGGCCAAAACCGAATAGTAATCCCATTTCATCGGCGCGGTGATGACGGAAGCGTATTCCACAGTATAAACCACGCCGGGGAATGCGTCCGCGACGGAAAAAAGAATGTCCCCTTGCGTCGAGCGAGCGATACTCAGCGTTGGCGGGGAAGGCAGGCCTTTCACGGAAGTGATGATTTGGGATTTGTTGTTGTTGAGGTTGTCTTCGGCACCAGCCACTATCGAAATCGAATTGGTCAGCGAACCCGGCGCCAGGGGACGTACCGTAAAGCTTATCTTCGCACGAGCCGGATCGAAGTTTTCAAATTGAAACGTGACGTTGCCGTTGGGAGCGACTTGGAACGAACCGCTCGCGTTCGCATTCGTGGCGCGAACAAACTGGACGGGACTCGAGAACACATTGTTCACCACAACCCACCGTCCTTTGCACGTCAGTCCACGAATGATCTGGAGGTCGTAGGTCAATTCGCCTCCAACCTCGGCCGGGTCGGGCTGAGCCATCGAACCGCTGTCGCTCAGATAAAAGTCGAGGAAACTGCAGTCGGTTCCGTTCAGCAGCCACCACATCGTGTTCCTGAAGATAAGACGCGTCTGATCCTGCCCGCCATCGGCAACGGTGGAAAGCGACCGGAACGCTTGAGTTACAATGCGGTTGCGCTTAACCGCATCGGTAAATGACAACAGAGCAGCCCTGCCCGAGGCCCTTGCCAGCACCGTTTCACCAAAGCTACCCAGTGCCCTTCCGCCTTGGATCAGGCCCCCATAAACAAAATCCTCGACTGTGCCAAACTTGCCATCGTAAACAACCCCGCGTGAGTCAAAACGGCCTTTCTCCCCAGAAGGATCGATGGCGAGGAGGGTGTCGCTGCCCGGTACCAAGAGCGGGTTGATGGGTGCCAGGTGGGTCAAGTCCTCGCTCGCGCCAAGTCGGTTGAACTCTGCCGCGAGCAATTCGCCAACAAGGTAGAGATGCTTTCCTGCCGCGAACGCTTGACGCAACACATCGACGGTGTTTGGGTCCAGACCCGATTGACCCGTGTCCGCCCAAATAATGGCGTCGAACCCTGAGACTAAGTCAAAGGTAAGTCCTTGTTGGTCGAGCACCTGATAGGTGTAACCATCCCCAGCCAGATACTCCTTCATTTGGTCGATTTCCTGGTCCTGTCGATTGCGGATGATCAGGATTTGTCCCGTCAAATCGCGCACCAAGTTGGTGATAGGGAGGGAGGTCGTGTTCGTTCCAAAATTGTCATAAGCGCGCGCGGTGAAAACGTAGGAGCCGTCCAGCAACCCCGCCGTTGTAAAGAGATAGGGAGCCGAACCGGACGCCGTGCCCAGCAACCGTTTGTTCCCGTAAAACTCAACTTTGTCGATCGTTCCATCCGAATCCGCCGCTTCCGCCACCAGTGTCACTGTTGCCGGCTGGCGCAGCACCACTCCGTTTTTCGGAAGCACAAGGCTGACGGTGGGCGGATCGTTTGTGACCAAAACATAATCGGTCTTCACGACGTTGTAGGATACAAGCTTGGAGCCAATTTGATTCGATACCGTGAGCGATATCGTTTTGTAGCCCGGGCTCGCATATCGGTTCGTGGCCAATCGGTTCACGGAGGTGGCACCGTCCAGTTGCCAGAAAAAGGCTCCTCCAGATCCAGGACCGGCTGCCGCCGAAATCGTGTGCTTCCGGACCGATGGTCCGCGTTCCTCGAGAGGGGGCGTCGCCCGGCTGACATTTTGCGGACGAATCAGGCTTTCCGTGTACTGGTTGATGTATGTGATGTTGCGACTGGCTCCGTCGATATCGCAGACATGCCAGAGAGTGCCATTGCCCGAAGCCGGTGCATGAATTTCGTAAAGAGGCCTTCGTTCCCCTCCACTAGAGGTTTGGTCGGTATAAATGCTCACAATCGGCTGCGCATTGATAAGCGTACCACCGACAGTCGCCCTTCCCTTCTGAACGTAAAGACTGAACGTGCCGGGGACAAATCTTGGAGCGGTGATGGTTTCGGGACCTCGGCCGTTCTTCACATCGAAGTCCATCACGGCGAACATCGGCGGGCCAGAGTTTCTCGATTGCCACGAAACCTCCTGGCCGCTTGGCAGGCGAAGCACCAGATCCAAATCCGAGACGCGTTCTCCCCAAATCAGGACAAAGCGCAGGCCTTCGATGAGAACGGGCGACATGGCGAACTCGTTGGTGATGTACCCGCCTTGGTCCACGAAAAACCGATTGTCCTCATAATTGTAGTAACCGCCTTTTTGGCCAATCAACGTCACTGCCGAGAAGACCACGTCAGGAGTGAAAATCACTGGTCGATTCAACCCAATGACGCGGTGGTCCGCCTCGAAGATTGCCCGGACCGGGGTGGGTTTTACTCCAAACAGAGAGTAATTTCCTTCGCCGTCGGTTTGCGTCGAAAGAAAGTTCTCGCTCCCTGGGGCCAGGTCCCCCGCAGTCACGGTGGCACCGGGAATTGAACGCCCGTTCGTAGCGTCGGTGACCATTCCCTTGACCCAGGCACCCAACGTAAGCCTTCCGGGTTCGCTTCGCACTTCGCCGTATTTGTTCCGTAGAGTGACCACATACAATCCTTCATCAGCCTCAACGGCGTTGGCCAGGACGAAGGAGGAAGCCGTGGCGCCTGGGATATTTCGAAAAGTCGTGATGGTGGTGCCTCGAGGTGGATGCTGACTGAAGCTCCACTGGTACGCGACGTAAGGCGTTTCCTTATGTTCCACCGCAAATCTGGCCGTGGTGTTTGGCTTGATCGCGATGCTCTCCGGATGGCGCAAGATCGACGGAGGATTCGTGTCGATCTGGAAATTCAGATTGAGACGAATGTTGCCTTCCTGACTGGAGTTGATTCCGTCCACCGCGATCTGGACCGCTGTTCGGTCAGTCAGTCCGATCCGATTGAGCGAGTTTGGATTGCGCGCGAACTGGACCAGTTGCCCTTGCGGCGAATTCGTGTAAAGCGCCAGCACGGATTGAAATGCCGTGCCAGCCAAACTGATCGATAGAAAACCAGCATCATCCGGCGCCGTCCAATTCCACCACACGGATCTAGCCGTGTCGGCACCAGGCAGGTGGATCGGCTCGTTCGTCTGCCGTGTTGCAAAAATGTTGTATCCCGTGATAAGGGCGTTGGTGCCCGGAATGGGAATCCTGTTCGCGTAATCGTCATTGGACGGCGGGATAAAAACGTTCACGCGGACCAGCCTGGACCGAATCGAACCGAAATCATTGCTGACGATGACCGAGTAGAATCCGCTGTGATTGGTCGTGGCGTTGGCAACTCGCAGTGATCGGCTGGTTTCGATGCCTAAAGCCCCAAGAATGGCTAGCGATGGAGGATTGGTTCTTATCAGGGTGTTGGTCACCGCGATCCGCGTTCCTCCCAGTCCAATGGCATTGGTCAGAGTGGTTTCGTGGACGAGATGATTGACCGTGCCAGGGTAGCTGGTGAGGGGAGGGATGGTTGATCCGGTGAAATACCAGCCATACCGCATCGGGCTGCAACTCTCCGACTCGACATCCAGGTTGATCGGGTCCCCCAGTTTGATCCGCACTTGATCGACCGGCTGACTGTTAATCCAAGGTCCGACATCCACACTCAATTGAGCCACGCGGCTTGTGATCGAGCCCGCAAGGTTTGTCACGCGCACGCTGTACCCACCAATATCGTTGGTTTGGACATTCGGCAGCACGAGGTCCGAGTTCGTAGAGATCGTGTTGGGTCGGATCAGATTCTTTCCGTTGAAGAACCATTGGAACGACATTGGGCGTCCGCAGCTCTCGTTGGCCAGCATCCTAAAGACATTGGTTTCACAAGCCCGCCTGGACGCATCCTGCGGTTCAAACTCGAACACCGGGAGCGGCTTCACCGTCAAATCAGCCACACGGCTGGTGATGGACCCGTAAGGGTTGGTAGCAACGGCTTTGTAACCAGCTATGTCATTGGTGGTGACGCGGTCGAACACAAGCGTGCTGTTGGTCTTGCCAAGTATGATTACGTCGTTTTTGTACCATTGATACAGCATCGGCTTGCATCCGTCAGCCAGCACGGAGAAGGTTGCGAACAAGCATTCTCGAAGGGACAAATCCTGCGGTTGTTGGCGAATCTCAGGGGGAAATCTCAGGTCAAGTTTAGCCACCCGACTGTTGGTTTCACCCCCACAGCTTTCCACCAGCACACGATACACACCGACGTCTTCGGGTTGGCTGTCCCGGATCTCCAACTCGATGAGCTCGGGAGTCGAACTGGCGTCGAAGATGGGGCGAACTCGAGTAACGTATTTCGCGGGATCAACCAAATCGACGTAAGTGGCCTGACCTCCAGAGTTCACCTCACGCTGCCACTTGAAGCTGATCGGCGCCAGACTCTCCACTTCCACCGAGAAAAAAGACGGATCGCACGCCAGGAAAACACCGTCCTGGCAGTTCTTCTTGATCAAGGGAGGGGGAACGTTCTGCGTGTAGTCCAGGTTCAGCGTGACGGTTCCCTGGGCACCGTGGTATCCATCGACCGCGATCGCATAACGCGTGTTGCTTCCCACGAAAAAGGTGAGCTGATCTCGTTCGTCGCGTTTGAATCTGGCCGACTTGAGTGAGCTCACCGCATTGCCCTCGTAAACCGCGAGGCGGCCACTGCTCGAGGACCCGCTGGCGTCCAAAAAGGCGCTTCCTCGGAGATCGAGAACAGCCATTCCGCAAGCTGCTGGCGCGCAGAACTCCCACCAGACGGAGCGCTCCGCGGATTCCCCGACATGAAACGGTTCGCCGCCCTCCCGTGTCGCTCCAAAATTGTAGCCGTTTGTTTTGATCGTCGGCAGAAACGGCAGAATGATTCGGCCCGTAAACGTATCGTTGAGCGGAAGTTCTTTGACCGTCAAATCGGCGCGAAGACTCGCGACCGAATACTTCGGAATGTCTTGCGCGCTGACGGCCGCAAAATACTGTCCGGCGCTGGCAGCCGTGATCCCACTGATCCTGAGCGTGGAAGACTGTCCACCAGAAGCGGTCGCAACTTGAACTGTTCCGCCGTTGCTTTGGAGGATGTTGGTTTGAGACTGAGAAACCTGATACCACTGATACCGCAGTTGGGTGTTGGATTGGCCATCGGCCCGCCTGGCTTGCACTTCGAAAATGGCCTCCTCCCTCACCCCCGCCAAGCGGCTCGCCGGGTGCTTGACAATCTCGATCCTTGGGTCGATCAGCGCGAAGGTAAACTCGCAGCTTTCCACCCTGTTCGCGCTGTTGAAGACTCGAACTCTGTACCTCCCAACTTGGTTTGTCGCTACCCCTGACAATGTGAGGGTGGATGTTAGTGCCCCGGAAATCCGGGCTGCGGCATCCGCGAGGTTCGTGTAGGTTTGCGTGTCGACGCTTTGAAATTGCCACTGGTAGTTGAGCTCCTTCCCGAAAGCTTCGATCTTGAAGGAAGCCTGGCCTCCCGGGGGAACTTTTTGATCGCGCTGACCGGGCTGACCGCCGCTTGGCGGACAAAGTACCTCCGGGCCGATGCCTACGTCCAACCGCGCCGAAAGACTCGTCACTTCTCCGTATTCGTTGCTGACCGCCACCGTGTAATTTCCGGCGCGATCCTCCGGCACGGTGTTCATGCGAAGTTCCTTGGTGGTGGCTCCTTCCACTCTCAATCCCGTGGCAGTGACGAAGGAATCCGTGAGGTTGACGCCATTAAGTTTCCATTGGTACCGCAGGGGAGGAGGAGCGTTGGTTCCACCTAACCTCGGCACCTCGGCTCCGAAACCAATGGCCGTCACCGAAAAAGTCGCGCTTTGGCCCACCGTGATCGCTTGACTCCTGGGCTGATCGACAATTTCGGGCTTTGTGACCAATCTCAAGCTGAGATGAATGCTCCCCTCCTCTTGCACCCCGCTTTTGCCAGCCACCGCGATGTGATAGATGTCCGTCGCAAAAACATTGACCAGCAGCCGACTCGTCTTCCTGGTGCCATAATCATCGTTGCAAGCAGGACCGGTTGACGCGCTCGAATCGCCCAGTTCGGGGAAATCTTTTCCTATGTAAAGTCCCACCAACGTATCCATCTCCGCTCCAGACGCCGTCTTGCTGCCTTCCAAATCCACGATGACCATACCCTGTCGCGGAGGGTGCCAGGACCACCAAACCGACTTGACCCGGTTGTTGTCTGAAGAAGAGCAAATGAGCAGCTCACCAGGTTGGGTTGTTTTGCCCAGATTGGACGCCTGGATCAGGATTTCCTCGACGGTCAACCGCTGCGGATGGGGAAAATCGTCCGAGGGAACTCTAGGGTCCAACTGGGCCAACGAAACGGCGACGCTCAACCCAAAGCCCATCACGGCAATCCAAGTTTTGATGTTCACAAGTTCCATGAGGTACGTCAGAAGTTTTTAGTCGGCATAAACCTTACAATAGCCTTATAGACCCTGCTCCAGCGAAGCACCGAGCTTAATTGATTAGTTGCTGTAAAAAGGTGACCTTACTTACTTAGAAGGCTATGCAAAATAACATGGACAAGTCCATATAGTCATGTGTGGTTCAAGGAATAATTCCAATCACCGTGAAAATCGCAGCGTTGTATATTTATCGCAGCGAGAGCTTCGTCGGAAACCTCCTTCCCCGTTTCATATACGGCAGGATCGATCTCGGCCTGAATCGAGAGTCCTTTGCTCGTGCCCGTGTTGCTGATCAATTTGATGATGGTAACATAATCGGTAAGTGGATGGGCGCGCCAATTTG